>JBBQVX010000019.1:0-34919 GCA_038211115.1 Elusimicrobiota bacterium
GGGTCTGCGGCGTCGAGTAGGTGTAGCTGCTGCTCGTCAGGACGGTCGCGCTCGTCTTGAACGTGGCGAAGTTCGTCCCGGTCAAGGTCGCCGTCGCGGTGAAGGCCTGGCAGATGTCGACGACGCTCGGCAGGGCGAGCGACTGCGTCTCGGCGGCCCTCGCGATCACGCTTGTCGCGTACTGGATGATCCTTGTCGCGGCCGCGCCGGTGCAGGCGCCCGTGCCCCCGGCGACCTCAAAGTCGCTGAAGTGGCTGAGCGCGCGCGTGTTGCCCGTCAGGATCGCGTCGTCGGTCGCCGTGACCTTGTAGGTGAAGGTCACGGAGTGTCCGGCCACGGTCGGCGAGTTCACGAACGCGCCGCCCGCGAGGAAGCCCGCCGTGAAGCGCAGCTGCCCGGAGGTCTGCAGCAAGCTCGCGGAAGGGACCGCGACCGGCGCCCCTCCGTCCCAGGCCGCGTCCAGCGTGCCCGGGACATACGTCATCGTCGAGACGCCCGAGAAGTTGTCGGTGTAGGTCGAACCGGCCCAGGTTCCGATGAACGTCGCCGGAAAAGTGTAGGTCGCGGTCAGCAGGATGAACTCGCCTTCGCCGGGCTCCCGGACGGCGTCGCCGTCGTCGCTGAAGCCGGTCTCGTGCGCGCCCCCGGCGATCGTGAAGCCTTGGGAGTAGCCGCTGTTCGTAATCGTGGAGGCCGTGTTCGTGAGCACCGCCGACCCGGAGGCGGCGTCCGAGGCAGGGCAGCCGAGCCCGCTGACTCCGGCCGTCGTCGCGGTGAACACCGCGAACTGATTGTCCGAGCAGGTGATGACCGGGACGGCGAAGGTCACGGGCATGGAGTAATTGACCGTACCGGCCCCCCCGGGATTGGGTATCGTCCAGGTGATCGCTTCCCCGGGATCACAGGTTCCACCGGGGCACGTCGCCGTCTGTCCGCCGCCGAGCGTGCCGATGACAAAAGACGACGCGTTGACCGGCAAGGTGTCGACGACGACGATCGGATTCGTCGCGAGAAGGTCGGGTCGCGCGATCGAGATCGTCACGGTCGAGCTGGCCGCCGCGTTCGGAGCGACGATGTTCCCGGGAATCGCGAACGAGAGCGTGAGGCCCGGCTGGGAGTAGCTCGCCGAGACGCTGTTGAAGGACACCGGGTTGACGTAGGGGTTGCCGCAGACGTCGGTGTACTGGCCCGTGATGAAGTACAGGCCGCCCGCGGGAGGCGTGCACAGGCCCGCGCCGGCGGGAGCCACCTCGAAATCGAGGTTCTCGGAGGCGCCGTTGGCGATCGTGCCGCCGTTGGCGGTCTTCGTAAACGAGCCGCTCACCGCGTCGTACGACCACCCGGCCGTGACGCTGCTGACGACGATCGGGAACGACGCCAAGGTCGTGGCGAGGACCGTCGCATTCGCCGCGCCGAGCCCGGTGTTCGTGATCGCGACGGTGAGGTGCGTCGTCGTCAGGTTGTTGAGCGTGATCGCGGGCGCGGTGAACGCGATCAGCGGCGTCTTGAAGTCGAGGGCGACCGACGCGGGCACGGACGTCGAGGACACGTGCGTGCGGTCGTCCAGGTACGCGGTGTTCGTGATGTCCTGGCAGCCGGTGACCGTCGCCGCGACCGTGGCCGTGAACTGCTGGCCCGGGCTCAAGTACGGCAAGGTGAGGCGAGCCGTTCCCGTCGAGGCGGCCGGCAGCGCGGGCCCCGTCTGCGTCATCGTCGAATAGGCGAGGGAAACTCCGGGATTGATCGCGGCCTCGTTGAGAAGCACCGAGAAGAGGCCGCCGCCGCCGGTGTTCGTGACGGTGAGCGTCCAGTTGGCCGTCGCGCCGACGGCCTTCAGCTGGGTGTTCGGCGTCTTCAAGATCGTGGCGCCGCCGCTCTCGACCAGGACGTTCTGAAGGGTGCCGAGGCCGCCGTCGGTCGCGCCGTCGGTCGTCCCGTACCGGATGTACCAGTTCATCGGGTAGGTGCCCGCCGTAATTTGAGTCGCGACGCTCACGCCGAAGCCGATGGTGCGGCACGTCCCCGTCGTGATGTCCGTGTTCGCGGGGATCGTGAACGTCAGCGCCGTCCCTCCCTGCGACGCCGTGATCCCCGCGATGCCGGCGGCGGTGCCGGGGACGTAGGCAAAGCCCGACGGCAAGGTTACGCTCGAAGTCATGTCGAACGCCGTGTTGCCGGCGCCCGTCGCGGTGTTGCACGCCGTCAATTGAAGCGTGTCGCCCGTCGTCGCGGTGACCTCGGCGGAGCCGTTCCAGACGCCGCCGCGATCCATGTACGTGCGCGCGGGATCGGCGGGCGCGAACGTCGTCGAGGAGACGAGCACGGCAGCGGCGTGGGCACGTACACCCGGCCAAGCGGCGGCCAGGCAGAGCGCGGCAATTAAGGTACGACGGCGAAGAGGGGTGAAGATGGGATTAGCGATACTGTGGAATTATGACCTGATTATGACCGGAATATGACGGGGCCGCCAGACCGGTTCACAATGAATTCACAAGGCTTTTCGCCTTATAATTACGCCTGTTTTAGGCGATTAGGGAAGGGTTGAGACGCCCGGCGGGATCGAACGCCGCCCGCGCCCGGAGAGCCCAGGGTGAGAACTTCGGCGGCTTCATGTCCGGCAGGGCGGAAGGGACGGAAACGGGCCGCGCGTGAAGCTTCATCGTGACCTCGAGGATCACGCCGAACGTTCCCCACGAGCCCAGCAGCAGGCGCGGCAGGTCGTAGCCCGCGACGTTCTTGACGACTTTCCCGCCGAGCTCGACGACCTCGCCGTTGGACAGGAGCACGCGCATTCCGAGGATGTCCTCGCGCAGGCCGGCCCACGGCCTCGTCGCGAGCAGCCCGCCGAGCGTGCCGCCGGCTTTGGGCAGGCGAGCGAATACGCCCTGGCTCTCGAGCTCCCGGCGCAGCGCATGCATCGAGACGCCGGTCTCGACGGTGAAGGTGTAGTTGCGCTTATCGAGATCGGCGATGCGCCCGAGCCCCGCGGTCAGGAGCTCGACCGCGCCTTCGGGCGTCTCGTCTTTCCAGCGCGTCGACGCGCCGCGCACCCGGAAGGAGGCGCCGGCGGGCGCCGACCTCACCTTGTCGACGAGCAGGCACCCGTACTCCGACAGGGCGCCGGCGGGCGGACGTATGAAAGCTCTTCCGGTCGCCGCCTTTCCGGCGGTCGGAAGCGGGAAAAGCTTGTCCGGGTTCGACAGATGCTTAGGGTCCAGCGCGTCCTTCACGCGGTGGAACAGCCGCAGGGTCTCGGGCGTGAAAAGCCAGGCCATCGCGTCGCGCTTGTCGAGGCCGATTCCGTGCTCGCCCGACAGCGAGCCGCCGAGTTCGACGCAGGCCTGCAGGATTTCGTGGCCCGCGGCCTTCACGCGCGCGGTCTCGGAGGCGTCGCGCTCGTCGTATGCGATGTTCGGGTGGATGTTGCCGTCGCCCGCGTGGAAGAGCAGGTACGCCTTCACGCCGTGCTTGGCCGAGATCTCCTGGATGCGGCGCACGACGTCGGGCAGCTTGTCGCGCGGCACGACGCCGTCCTCGACGAGGACGTTGGGGGCGAGTCGCGCGAGCGCCGCGTAGGCGCCGCGGCGGCCCTCCCAGAGGCGGTCGCGATCGACGGAATCCGCGGCAGTGCGCACGTTCGCGGCGCCCGCCGCGCGGCACAGGCGCTCGACCTCGTCGGCCTCGCGCGCGCAATCGGCGCGGGGCCCGTCGACTTCGATCAGCAGGATCGCGGGATCCTTCGGGTAGCCGAGGTCTCGGCCGACCGACACGGACTCGACGGTCGGACGATCCATCGCTTCGAGGGCGCGCGGCACGACGCCGGCCGCGATGATCGAGGACACGCAGGAGACTGCGGCCTCGATCGACGGGAAGCCCGCGAGGATCGTGCGCGTGTCCTCGGGAAGCGGCGTGAGCTTCACCCACAGCTTCACGAGGACGCCGAGCGTGCCTTCCGCTCCGACGAGCAGGCTCAGGAGCTCGGGCCCCTCGTCCTCCGACGTGAACGTCTGCAGCGTTCCATCGGGCATCACGGCCTCGGCCGCGAGCACGTGATTCGTCGTGACGCCGTACTTGAGGCAGCGGGGCCCGCCCGCGTTTTCAGCGGCGTTGCCGCCGATCGTCGACACCTTGAAGCTCGAGGGGTCGGGCGCGTAGAACAGGCCGACCTTTTCGGCCGCCTTTTGGAGGTCGAGGTTGACGACGCCGGGCTCGACGCAGGCGACGCGCGCCGCGGCGTCGAGCGAGAGGATGCGGTTGAGCCGCGCGAGCGCGATCACGACGCCGCCTTTGACCGGGACGCACCCCCCGGACAGATTGGTCCCGGCGCCGCGGGCGATGAAGGGGACTGCATTCTTCGCGCACCACGCCACCGCGCGCTGGACGTCCGCCGCGCTGCGCGCGATGAGAACGGCGTCGGGACGCGCCCGGTCGAGCGCTCCGTCGTAGGAATAGACCGAGAGTTCGGTCGGTGAGAAAAGGAGAGACCCGGGCGCGACCTGCGCCTGGAGCTCCGAAAGAAGCATCAGGCGCCGGGCGGCGGCGTGGCCTGGCGGATCATCGTCGGAGCGGGCGCGGCGGGCGCTTCCGCCGCCGGCGCCTTCGGGACCGGCAGCTTGAAGAAGAAGAAGGAGCCGACGCCGAGCTCGGACTCGATGCCCATATCGCCGCCGTGCATCTGCACGATCTCGCGCGAAATCTTGAGGCCGAGGCCGAAGCCGGCCTTGCGCATCGTCTGCGCCTCCTTCGTCTGGAAGAAGCGCTCCCACACGCGCGGAAGGTCCTCTTTCGAGATGCCGATGCCGGTGTCGCGCACGCCGACGATGACCCACTCGGGCTGGACGGCGACCTCAATCGTGACCTTCCCGCCCTCCTTCGTGTACTGGACGGCGTTCGTGCAGAGGTTCTGGACGACCTGGCCGATGCGGTTCGCGTCACCTTGAAGCGCGGGGATGGCCGCCGGCAGGGCCGTCGAGAACTGAATCTGCTTGCGGGAGGCGACGACGTCCACGCGAGACTTCACCTCGTTGACGACCGAGGCGAGGTCCATCGCGCCAATCTCGACCCGCAGCTTTCCGGATTCGATCGCGGCCAAGTCCACGAGGTCGGAAACGAGGAGGTTCAGCGTCTTCGCCGCGTTATGGATGTGCGAGGCGCACTTGAGATCGTCGGGCTTGTCCTTCAGGCGCATGCCGAGCACTTCCGAGTAGCCGAGAATCGCGGTCAGCGGGTTCTTGACGTCGTGCGCGACGGTGGCAAAGAACTTGGTCTGGAAGCCGTTGACCTCCGCGAGCTTCTGCGCCGAGATCTGAACCTCCTTGAGCAGCCGCGCGTTCTCGAGCTTCAGGAAGCGGCGCTCGAGCGCGCGTTCGATCGAGAGCATCAGGCGCGACACGTCGATCGGCTTCAAGATGGCGTCATCGAGGCCGAGCTCGACCGCGCGGCTCACGCCCTTGAGAGCGTCCTGGGCCGGGAATTGGTCGATCATGAGCACGATGCGCAGCTCGGGGTCCTTCTCGCGCATCGCGAGGCCGAGCTTCGCGCCCGCGAGCTTGGTCGCCTCGAGCGCGCTTCCGCCGAGCGCCGCGAGATGAACCGACTTCTTCTGCATGAGGCGCATGCCTTCTTCGCCGTCGGTCGTGGTCACGACCTCGTAGCCGCGCGCGATCAAGGCCTCGGAGAGGCGCGCGAGCGTCGCGAGCTCGTTGTCGACGATGAGGATGCGCTCGACTTCGCGGGGGCCCGAGCGCACGGCCTGCAGGCTGTCGGTCAATATCTCGGCCACGCGCACCGCCGCGTCGCGGGGCAGGACCGCCGGGGAACCTCCCTTGACGGCGATCGTCGCGGCGCGGATCGGATCGACGGTCGTCACCGCGTAGGAGACCGCGCCCGGGATCGCCTGGCGCAAACGGCCGTCGAGCGTCAGCGCGTCGGCCCAGGACTGGCCGAAGCGGACGACGGCGACCTTGCCGAGGACGTTCTGAGGAGCCTCGACGACCTCCTCCTCCTTGCCGGCGAGGCGCTGCCAGAAGCCAGGCGCGGGCCCGGGCTTCGGCGCGGCGGCGCGCTGCTCCTCGGCGATCCGGTTCTGGTCGACGAGCATCTCGACGATTCCGACGGGCGACTCCATCTGGATAAACACGACGCCGGACTGGCGCAGCGCGTTCTGCATGGCCTGCGCGATGTACAGGCTCTGCTCGACGAAGAACACGACGGGAGCCTCCGCGGAGCGCACCTGGTCGAGAAAGCCTTTCGGCAGCGGCCAATTCAGGCGGCGCAGCGGCAGCTTCGTGCCGGGCGACAGGTTGGTCGCGGGCTCGAGCATGAACAGCGCGAAGCCGCCCTTGTCCTTCTGCAGCGCGGCGACGGCGTCGCGCTCCGCCGGGGTCGTGCGCGTCGAGTCGATCACGACGGCCGAGAACGCCTCCGTCCCCAGGCGCATCGCGGCCGCGCGGACGTCGGGAGCGACGAGCAACTCGAACTCCCGCCCGACCATCGAGGGCGCCATCTCGTTGACGAGCAGGGTATCGGCGGTGACGAGCAGGACGCGGCCCTTCGGGTTCATGCCGCGACCTCGGGCGCCAGCTTCGCGGTGAAATGCGCCAGGCGCGGCGAAGCCGAGACCAGCCGCAGGGGCCGGATCGACTTCGCGCGCTTGGCGACATCCGTGACGACCTCGATCAAAAAGTCCACGTGGCTCTGAGTATACACCCTTCGCGGGATCGCGAGGCGGACGAGTTCCATGCGCGCGGGCAGGAACGCCCCGCCCTCGCGGCGGCCGAACATCAGCGAGCCGATCTCCACGGAACGGACGCCCGCGGTCAAGTAGAGCTCGCAGGCCAGCGCCTGGGCCGGATAGCCGGCGGGCGGGATATGCGGCAGCAGCCGCGTCGCGTCGAGGTAGACGGCGTGGCCGCCCGGCGGCTCGACGATCGGCACGCCCGCGCGGCGTAAGCCGTCGCCCAGGTATTCGATCGAGCGGATCCGGTACTCGAGGTAATGCTCGTCGAGGACCTCGCGCAAACCGACCGCCATGGCCTCGAGATCGCGCCCGGCCAGGCCGCCGTAGGTCGTGAAGCCCTCGCCGAGGATCAGGTGCTCGCGCGCCTCGTTCATCCATTTTTCATCGTTGAGCGCGAGGAAGCCTCCGATGTTGACGAACGCGTCCTTCTTCGCGCTCATCCAGCACCCGTCCGCGTAGGAGAAGATCTCCCGGACGATCTCGCGCACCGGCCGCGTCGCGTAGCCGGGCTCACGGCGCTTGATGAACCAGGCGTTCTCCGCGAAGCGCGCGATGTCGAGGAAAAACGGGACGCGGTAGTGCCTCGCGATCTCGGAGGCCGCGCGCAGGTTCGCCATCGAGACGGGCTGGCCGCCGAGCGAGTTGTTCGTCAGCGTCATGACGATCATCGAGACGCGCGCGGCGCCCAACTCCTTGAGCTTCGCCTCGAGCGCGTGCAGGTCGATGTCGCCCTTGAAGTCGCCGGGCGCGGAGAAATCGAGGGCCTCGGGGACCGGCAGGTCGATCGCCTCGGCGCCGGACGCCTCGACGTTGGCGCGCGTCGTGTCGAAATGGGAGTTCGAGAGCACGACCTTGCCCTTGCCGCCCACGACGGAGAACAGGACGCGCTCGGCCGCGCGCCCCTGGTGCACGGGCATCACGAAGCGCAGGCCGGTCAGGTCGCGGACCGTCTTTTCGAGCTCGTAGAAGCTGCGCGCGCCGGCGTAGGACTCGTCGCCGCGCATGATCGCCGCCCACTGCTCGGCCGACATCGCCGACGTGCCCGAGTCGGTCAGCAGGTCGATGAGGACCTTATCGGCGGGGATGGCGAACAGGTTGTAGTCGGCGTCGCGGAGGGCCTTCTCGCGCTCGCCGCGCGTCGTGAAGCCGAGCGGCTCCACGCTCTTGATCTTGAACGGCTCGATGATCGTCTTCCAGCCCGCTTCCATCAATTCGTCTCCGAGCCGGGGTGGTATTCGCAGTCCTTGCAGCGGCACAGCTTGCGCAGCATCTCGAAGGTGTAGATGCCGGTGCCGTGACCGTCGGAGAAGGCGAAGCTCAGCGCGTAATTGCCGACAACGTCGGCGCGCGTGGCGCCCAGCGTCTCGGGGACCGCCGCGGGGTCGAGAAGGGACTCGCCCGTCCACTCATCCTTGCACATCGCGCACGGGCAGTGGCGACGCAGCACGGTGAACGGAAGCTCGGTCTGGTGGCCGTCGTCCCACACGATGCGCAGGCGGGCGTCCTCGACCTTCTCGATGGAGCGTGGGGTGAAGTTCAGCATGGCTGGCATCTCTCGATTTTTATTATATCATCTCCGCACTATTAAAGGAGAACCCATGTTTCAAGCCATCGCCGCCGCCATCCTGCTCGCCGCCCCCGCCTCCGCCGCGACCTCCAGCGTCGCCGGGGATTTCGACGTGGTGCGGGTCAACGGGACGGCCATCCGGCAGTCCGAGGTCCTCGAGCGCCTTTGGAAGCGCTACGGCTCGCAGACCCTGGAGGAGATGATCGACGAGCTCCTGATGCGTCAGGCCGCCGCCGCCAAGAAGATCACGGCGTCGCCCGCCGACATCGACCGGCGCTTCGCCCGCCTCCAGGCCCAGTTCGGCAGCCGTGAGCTGCTCGTCAGCCAGCTCGAGCAGGCCGGCACGACGGTCGCCAAGGTGAAGGAGGACCTCGCCGACGAGATCGTGCGCGAGCGTCTGATCGTGGAGGCGAAAGGCGTGAAGATCAGCGACGAGGACCTGAAGAAGGCCTTCGACACGAACAAGGACAAGCTCGGCAAGCCCGAGGCGGCGCACCTGCGCCATATCCTCGCGAAGACCGAGGCCGAAGCCAACGAGCTCGTCGCGAAAGTGAAGGGCGGGGCCGACTTCCAGACCCTGGCCCGCGACAAATCCCTGGCCGCCAGCGGCAAGGCGGCGGGCGGCGACTATGGCTTCGTCTCGCGCGGCATGCTGCCGCCGGAGATCGACGAGGTCGCGTTCTCGATGAAGGCCGGCGAGATCAAGACGATCGCCGGTCCGCGCGGTTGGCATATCCTCCAGGTCGTCGAGAAGCGCGCCGCTCAGACCGCCTCCTTCGACGAGGTGAAGGACGACCTGCGCGAGATGCTCCTCGCCGAGAAGCTCAAGGAGGCTTCCGCGCCGTTCCTCCTGGAGCTGCGCCGCAAGGCCGACATCAAGACCCCCGGCCGCGGGGCGGCCGCCGCCAAAGGCAAGTAAGAAGCGTAAACTCGTAGGCCATCGGGCCCGAGGCTATGCAGGCCCAATGCCCGAAGGGCATTGGGCCCTCAACCCCTTCGTCTATTAGGGGACCCGCGCTATACTGGACCCGATGCGTCGAATGTGGCGGCTCTCGCTCGCCCTCATCGTCGCCGGACCCGGGCCCGTGTTCGCCCAGGTCGTGGCCCCGGTCGAAGTGCGCCTGGTCGCTCCCGTTTCCCCCGTCCCCGGTTCGTTCGGCGCGGGCGCTTTCACCCCGGGACTGACGACCTTCACGCCCGCTCTGTCCGCTCCCTCGCTCACGGCCGCGCCGCTCCCCTCTCCGGTCCCCTACGCGCTGGCGCCGGTCATCCGCGCGCAGGCCGGCGCGATCCCCGTTCTGCCCCAAGCCGTCGTTCCGACCGCGCTCGTCGCGCAGAAGATCCTGCCCGCCGCGCAGACGCCGGACAAGCCCGGCATCCCCGGCGAAGCGAAGGCTCCGAAAACCGCGCTCGCCGGCCTGAAGACCGAGCTCAACGCTCCCGCGATCGACGAATCCGATTTCGAGGGCGGCCGCGATCAGGCCGCGCGCTCGTTCGACGCGAAGCTCGGCATCCTATCGTACGTTCCCGAGGCGCTCGCCGCCTTCACCGAAGGCGCGTTCCATCCGCTCGCCAAGGTCAAGACGCCGCCGCCCGCGCAGACCGGCGACGACGGCGGCGGCCCGACGAAGCCGCGCGCGATCACGTTCAACGGCGAGACGTTCCCCTCCGTCGCGTTCCGCCCGAACGAACCCGTCGAATCCCACATCGTCCACGCGATCGAGACCGCGAAGGAGTCGATCCAAATCGCCCTGTACGAATTCACCTCGCGCGGCATCCTCAAGGCCCTGCTCGCCGCCAAGAAGCGCGGCGTCAAGGTCGAGGTCATCCTGTGCGACACGAGCGTCAATCCCCACAATGAGCCCGACGCCGACTACAAGCGCTACCGCAGCGAGCAGATTTGGGCGCTGATCCGGAACCAGGTCGACGTGACCGTCATCGGCCGCCCGACCCAGTACGGCATCAACCATCACAAGTTCGCCGTGTTCGACGGGAAGATGGCCGAGTTCGGCTCCTACAACTGGACCTTCACCTCGGAGAAGAGCCACTACGAGAATGTGCTGTTCACGACCGAGGCCGACCGCGTCAAAGCGTACCAGGACGTCTGGGCGTACATGCGCAAACTCAGCGTCTCCGTCGCCGAGTCCGCGACGAAGGTGTGGCCGCTCGACGTCGGCACGCCCCCGCAGGACGCGGCCAAGGGCATCTCTTTCAACGGCATCAAGCTGCCGAAGTGGGTGTTCAACCCCACCGAACTGTTCGAGGACTCGATCGCCGCCGCGATCGACGCGTCGAAGACGTCCGTCGACGCCGGCCAGTTCGTGCTCGAGTCGCGCAAGATCGCCGACGCCCTCGAGCGCGCGCTCAAGCGCGGCGTGAAGGTCCGCATCGTCGGCGACAAGAGCCAGTCCGCCTACGACCACGTCCAGCTCTTCTTGGGCCACCTCCAGCGCCTCGGCGCCCAGGTGCGCATCCTTTCCGGCCCCAACGGAGAGGAGAGCGACTACCCCCTCGCCGAGAAGATGCACAACAAGTACTTCATTTTCGACGGCAAGCTCGTCGAGACCGGCTCCGGCAACGCGACCAAGAACGCGGGCGTCAACAACTTCGAGAACGCGAACTTCATCGACGACAAGACCGACGTCGCGGCCTTCCAGCAGACGTACGAGCACATGTTCGACATCGCGGAGACCGCGCCGGCCTACGCCGACGGCCAGCTCCCGACCGACGAGCAGATGCGCGAGAACGTCCTCACGCCGCGCGGCCCTCCCGCGCCGCCCGATCCCGCCCACGACCCGCTTCCCGCCGCGCGCCGCGTCGCCTTCAACGGCGTGGACTTCCCGGTCAGCGCGATCCGCCCCCACGAGCCGGTCGAAACCGAGGTCATCAAGGCGATCGACTCCGCGGTGAGGACGCTGAAGATCGCGATGTACGAGCTCAACATGCCGGGCTTCTGGGACGCCCTCCAGCGCGCCAAGAAGCGCGGCGTCAAGATCGAGATCGTGCTCGACCGCAGCCACGTGTACACTTCAGGCTACGAGGACGACGGCGTCACGCCGCGCAAGCCGAAGCAGATGGTCGTAGATCTTCTGAAGGACGGCGGCTTCGACGTGCTCCTGCTCAAGGGCCGCCTCGGCGGCATCATGCACAACAAGTTCATCGTCGTGGATGAGGGCCTCGCCGAGTTCGGCTCCTACAACTACACGCAGCAGTCCGAGAACGACCACTACGAGAACGTCTTCTTCTCGATCGACAAGGCCCGCGTGAACGGCTACCTCAAGTACTTCGAGTACATGCGCGGCCTCGCCGAAGAGCCCGACATGGACAAGCTCGATGAGGTCGTCAACCGCGAAGAGGCCGCCCTGCCCGAGGCCGACGACGTCGAGCCCGAGATGGCCGGCCGCAAGAAGCCGCTCCCGCCCGACCCGCCGCAGGAGACCGAGACGCCCATCACGCTGAACGGCGAGGCTTTCCCGATCCATATGTTCTCGCCGAACTCCGGCATCGAGCAGGCCCTGATCCGCGCGATCGAGGCCTCGAAGGCCACCATCCAGATCGCGATGTTCAGCTTCTTCTCGCAACCGATCGCCGAGGCGCTGCTGCGCGCCAAGGACCGCGGCGTGCACGTCCAGATCGTCATGGATAAGAGCCAGACCGGGACCTCGAAGCTCGACGACTGGTTCGCCTGGCACGGCTTCGAGCTCCGCCTCATCAGCGGCCCGGACCGCAGCCGCGACCCGCGCTACCAGAAGATGCACAACAAGTTCTCGATCTTCGACGGCCTGATGCTCGAGAGCGGCTCGTTCAACTACTCGACGCGCGCCGAGACCCTCAGCTTCGAGAACGCCAATTTCTTCAATGAGGCCGACCATATCGCGCGCTACACGGCCGCTTTCCTGCAGATGTTCGAGCGCGGCACGGCCCCGAAGGCGCCGAAGCGTGAGCCTAAGTTCGCGGCCCCCGCCTCAGAGCCCGAATCCTAGACCGCCGGCCGGTGCGGGCGGCTCACGCGGATGTCCTGTCCGCGCGTGCGGGACGATTCCAGCACTCTCCGGCTCTCCGCCGTCCGGCCTTCCCTCGCCGGCTTGCGCGTCTTGGGGGCCTTCTTGGGTCCCGAGCGTTCCTCGGTCGAGTGAAACATCTCCGCTTTGGTCGACATTGGCGCACCTCCGACCGTCCTTTGATAGTGTAGCCCCCGCCTCACGCACGACACCGTAAAGATAAGTTCTGCGCCGCATGACAGCGCCGGAATAGGCGCAAGAATCGTACAATGCCTCATGGCTAACAACATCTATGTCGGCGGCTTCCCCTACAAGACCACCAAGGAGGAGCTGTCCAAGCTCTTCGCCGCGTGCGGCACCGTCTTGAGCGCCAAGGTCATCCTCGACCGCGAGACCGGCCGGCCGAAGGGCTTCGGCTTCATCGAGATGTCCACGGACGCCGAGGCCAAGATCGCCGTCGAGAAGCTCAACGGCGCGTTCATCGGCGACCGCAAGATCTTCGTCGTCGAGGGCCGCGTCGACAAGACCCGCCCGCAGGGCTACACGCCCAAGCCCAGCTTCGCTCCGAAGGCCGACGATTCGCCGAAGGCGAATCGGCCCGGCTTCGTCGAGCGCCGCTCCGGCAAGGAGCGCCGCGGGCAGGCCGCCGGCACGCCCGAGCGCCGCGACGCCGCCCCGGCTCCCGCGCCTTCGGCCGCGCCCGCCCCGGCCCCGTTCGCCAAGAAGCCATGGGTGAAGAAGCCGTTCGACGCGGCCAAGAAACCCTGGGAGAAGAAGCCCTTGGGCGCGGAGAAGAAGCCTTTCGACGCGGCCAAGAAGCCTTGGGTGAAGAAGCCGTTCGACGCGGCCAAGAAACCCTGGGAGAAAAAGCCGTTCGACGCCGCGAAGAAGCCCTGGGAAAAGAAACCCTTCGACGCCGCGAAGAAGCCCTGGGAGAAAAAACCGTTCGACGCCGCGAAGAAGCCGTTCGAGCGCAAGCCGCCCGCCCGCGGGCCGAAGTGGACGCCCAAAAAGGACTGACGCCGCGACTATCCTCAAGGATAGTCGAACGGATTTAACGGCGCGGGAAACGAAGTTCGGCCAGATACGGCGAGGACTTGCCCGCGGCCGTGAGATCGAGAATGCGGCGATAAGCCACCTTGGCGTCGTCGACGGAGCGCACGCCGCGCACGACCTCGTCGGCGAGGTTCAAATTCAGGTAGTTGACCTCCTCGCGAGACGCCCTTGATGATATCTCCCCGCGGCCCACGTCGACGACGAGCGCATTGCTGAACGCGACCAGATCCGCGGCCTGCTCGCGCGTCACGTCGTAGCGGACCGTCTGCACGACGAGATCGAAGTCGCGCGGCGCGCGGTAGACCTGCGGCCGGTTCCAGACGACGGTGCGCAGCCACGGCCCCTTCCCGTACCACGTGAGCTTATTCGGCGTGGCGTCGTCCGGCGCGCCGTACAGGTCCATCAGCCGCCGCGCCACGTCCACCGAGGGCCGGGACCAATGGTCGACGACCACGTTCGCGGCCTTCTTCGGGACGCCGGAGCAGGCGGCGAGGAGCAGCAGGACGCCGAACGCGGCCGCGCGGAGGTTGGTCATGCGGGCAGTTTATCAGCGGCGCCGCCCCCGGGCCAGCGCGGAAACGCAACGTTTATATGACGCCCTCCCATGTGCGATAATGCGCGACACATGAACCGATTCCCCCTTCTTCTCGCCGTCCTGCTGTGCGCCGCCCCTCTCCGCGCGGACGAAGCCGCCACGAAGCTCTTCTCCGACTACTGGGCGGCCCAGATGCGCCTGTCGCCGCTGGTCGCCACGTTTTACGGCGAACGCGGCTACGACGACCAACTCGACGACAACGGCCCGGCGGGGCGCGCCGCGCGCAAGGCCTCCGACGAGGCCCTGCTCAAGCGCGCGCGAGCGATCGACCTCAAGCCCCTGTCAGCCGAGGAGAAGCTGTCGGTGTCGGTCATGAGGAGCATGCTCGACGACGAGCTCGAGGCCCTGGCGCTCCCGTTCTTCGAATTCGAGGTCGACCACATGGACGGCGGCCAGTCCTGGATCCCGACCGTGATCCAGACCGCCCAGCCGATGAAGGACGCCGCGGACGCCGCCGCGCTCGAGAAGCGCCTGAAGGCGATCCCGCTGTACTTCACGCGCCACCGCGAGAACCTCGCGTCCGGCCTCAAGAGCGGGCGCGTCGCCGCGCGCGTGCCGACCGAGAAGCTCATCCGCCAGCTCGAGGAGATGCTGGCGGCGCCCATCGAGAAGTCACCGTACGCCGACGCCTGCGACCGTCTCCCCGAGCCCCTGCGCGCCGAATGGAAGCCGCGCCTGCTCAAGGACGTCGAGACCGACGTCGTGCCCGCGCTGCAGGCCCTCGTCGCGTTCCTCAAGACCGAGTACCTGCCCAAGACGCGCGACGGCAACATCGGCCTGTCCGGCCTCGCGGGCGGCCGCGCGATGTACCGCCACTCGATCCGCTCCCACACCACGGTGGACAAGACCCCCGAGCAGCTGCACCAGATCGGCCTCGACGAGCTCAAGGGCATCCGCGACGAGATGACGCAGATCGCGCGCCACGCCGGCCACGCCGGGGACCTCGAGAACTTCCTCGACTCGGTGCGCAAGGATCCCGCGAACTTCTTCAAGACGCGCGAGGAAGTGCTCAAGAACGCCGAGTTCCTCGTCGCCAAGGCGACGTCGAAGCTCCCTGAGTGGTTCGGGACTTTGCCGAAGACGGCGCTCGTCGTGAAGCCCGTCGAGGAGTTCCAGGAAAAGAACGAGGCCGCGGCCCGCTACTTCCAGCCCCCGACCGACCTCTCGCGCCCCGGCGTCTACTACATCAACACCTACAAGCCCGAGTCGCGCCCGCGCTTCTCGATGACCTCGCTCGCCGTGCACGAGGGCGTGCCCGGCCACCATCTCCAAATCGCGCTCGCGCTCGAGAACAAGGAGCTGCCGCAGTTTCGCCGCAGCGCCGGCTTCACGGCCTACGTCGAGGGCTGGGCGCTGTACACCGAGCGCCTCGGCGATGAGATGGGGCTGTACCAGGACGACCTCTCCCGCCTCGGCATGCTCTCCGACCAGGCCCTGCGCGCCGCGCGTCTCGTCGTCGACACTGGCATCCACGCGAAGGCCTGGCCGCGCGAGAAGGCGATCGAGTTCATGAAGGCCAACACGCCGATGTCCGAGGAGGAGATTCAGTCCGAGGTGGACCGCTACACGGTCTGGCCCGGGCAGGCCCTCGCGTACAAAGTCGGCCAGCGCGAGATCATGGCCCTGCGCGAGGAAGTAAAGACGCGCACGGGACGCCGCTTCGACATCAAGGCCTTCCACGACGCCGTCCTGCGCCACGGCCCGCTCCCGCTCCCCGTCCTCCGCGCGTCCGTGCTCGAGGCCTTCCCCCCGAAATGAGCCCGCTCGCCGCCCTCGTCCTCGATTGGGCCATCACCGCTCTCTGGCCCCTCATCGGCGCGTTCGGCATGCGGCACTACTCCGGCGCGCTGTTCGCGACCGGCGGACTCGTCGTCGGCCTCATCGCGATGAGCCCGTGGCTCGCGATGAAAGGCCGCTGGCGCCGCGTGCTCTCCCGCGACATCGCGCCCTCGCTCGGCGTGATGGGCCTGTGCAGCGGCCTCGCGACCGTCATCTACATCTCCGCCCTCGCCCACACGACGCCCGCCAACGCCGCCATCGTCGCCCAGGTCGAGGTCCTCTACTCCGCCGCGCTGACGGCCTGGCTCCTCGGCGAGCGCCCGTCGCTCAAGCTGACCCTCGCGGCGCTGCTCGTCATGAGCGGCACCGGTCTCGTCATGCTCCACGACCTCTCCTCCCCGCGCTGGAAAGGCGACCTCATGATCCTCTGCACGCCTTGGCTCTACCAGGTCTCCCACATTTTCGCCAAGCGCCTGCCCAAGGACCTCGACGCCCTCACCCTCTCCGGCGGCCGCGTGCTGTACGGCATCCTCGCGATGGCGCCCGTCTGCCTGTGGTCGCTCTCACACGGCGCGCGCTGGTCCTGGTCGTCCGGCGCGCTCGCGATGCTCGTGGCCCAGGGCCTGCTGATGTCGTCGCTGAACTTCGTCCTTTGGTACATGGCTATCCGCAACATGGAGCTCTCCAAAGCCACGACCTTCATGCTCTCCTACCCCGCGCTGACCTTGGTGTTCTCGTGGGCGCTCGGCCGCGACGCGATCCAGGGCGTGCAGATCATCGGCCTCTTGTTCTCGTTCTCCGGCGCGGTCTGGACCGCCCGCCTGACCCAGGAGTCCCGCAGGCACGCGGCCGCGGCGCTTCCCGTCGCGACGGCGCGCTGACCGATCATGGATAAAAAACCCGTTCCCTATAAAAAAACCGTCTTCGTGTGCACGAACGCGCGCGAGGGCGGCCGCGTCGCCTGCGGCAACCCGGGCCGCGGCGGCGTCGAGCTCTGCGAGTCCCTCAAGCACGCGGTCAAGGAAAAGGGCCTCAAGGGCAAGATCCGCGTCGCGCGCTCCGGCTGCCTGGACCTCTGCGAGCAGGGGCCGAACGCGTTCGTCTACCCCGGCGGCGAGTGGCTCTCGGGCGTGACGGCCGCCGACGTCCCCTCCATCCTCGAAAAACTGGCCGAGTAGCGCCGGCCTTGCCGGGTTCGCGCGGGCCTGATATACTGCGCGCGATGACTCGTTTGACGGCTCTCCTTCTCTTAATAGCCGCCGCGGCGCATGCCCAGCCGCGCGGGCCGCGCCGCGGTCCGCCCCCGTCGGCCTACGCCTCGTGCCAGGGAGCGCAGGAGGGCGCCGGCTGCACGTTCTCGACCCCGCGCGGCACCGAGCCCGGCTCCTGCTACTACATCGGCGATCAGCTCGCCTGCATCCCCGCCGACGCGCCGCGCCCGCCCTCGCGCCGCGCCGATCCGCCGCCGGAGTCCGCGTATCAGGCGGAGCCGCCCGCCGCCGCGCCGGTGCGAGCCGCGCCTCCCTCGGCCGCCCCCGCGGCCGCCGAGGCGGCGTCGCCGGCCCTCGGCCAAACCCTGCCGGCCGCCGTCGCGGCCCTCCCGCTCACGTCCGCGGTCACGCCGATCGCGGCCCACCCCGAGCCCGTCACGCCGCCTTCCCCCGGCTTCCCCTGGACCGGCCTGTTCGCCGGCATCGGCGGCGCGGCCGGAATTTTCGCGCTGTGGCGCAGTTCGAACCCCCAGGCCACGGCGCCCGTTTCGGCGCCCGTCTCCGCGCCGGCCGTCACGCCGCCGCCGCCCGTCTCGCGCGGCATCTTACTGCCCGAACTGCCCGATTCGATCCCGACGACCGCGATGAAGCCGGCGACACGCGTGCCCGCGCCCGACCCGGTGCCGGCCGCCGGCACCCGCGTCGGCAAGGATTACGAGATCCGCCGCGAGATCGGCGTCGGCGGCATGGGCGTCGTCTACGAGGCCTCGGACCTCAAGCTCGACCGGCGCGTCGCGCTCAAGAAGATGCGCCAGGAGATCAGCAAGAGCTCCCGCGGGCGCGAGCGCTTCCTCGCCGAGGCCAAGGTCGTCGCCAAGCTCCAGCACCCGAACATCGTGACGATCCACGGCATCATCGAAGAGGGCGACGACCTCTACCTCGTCTTCGAGTACGTCGACGGCGAGACGCTCGACGACATGCTCGGCCGCCACACGCGCCTCACCGCGGAGCAGGCGCTCTCCGTCCTCAACGGCGTGGCCGCCGCGGTCGACTACGCTCACGAGCACAAGGTCATCCACCGCGATCTCAAGCCCGCGAACATCATGATCGACAAATCGGGCCACGCGAAGGTCATGGATTTCGGCATCGCGCATCAAGCCAAGCTCACGATCAGCCAGCTCACCATGGCCGAGGCCTTCGGTACGTTGGCCTATATGCCCCCGGAGCAGGAGCTCGGCAAGGCGGTGCGCGAGTCCGACGTCTACGCGTTCGCGGCCCTCACGTACGAGTCCCTCGTGGGCACGCTCCCGTTCCCCGGCCCGAACTTCCACCTCCAGAAAGAGGCGATGTCCTTCACGCGCCCGAGCGGGAACTTCCCTCCGCTCTCCGCGCGCCTCGACCCGGTATTCGAGCGCGCGTTCCAGGTCGAGCCCAAGAAGCGCTACCCGACGACGGGTGAGTTCGTGCGCACGCTCCAGGGCGCCCTGGCCGCGTCCGCTTAATCGGGGCGCGAGACGCGGTGCAGCGCGAGCGTGTTCTTGCGCAGCCACTTGCGGTGGGTGCGGTGCCCGGGGCAGACTCGCTCGACGACCTCCCAGAAGCGGCGCGAGTGATTCATCTGCGCGCGGTGCGCGAGCTCGTGCACGACCACGTAGTCGAGGACCGCGTCGGGGGCGAGGGCGAGACGCCAGGTGAAGTTCAGGTTGCCCTCGCGCGTGCAGGAGCCCCAGAGGGAACGCTGGTCCTTGACGCTGACGCGGTTGAAGGTGACCCCGAGAAAAGGCGCCCAGTATTCGCAGCGGGCACGGAAGTACGCGCGGAGATCGCCCGGAGGCACGGCGGACTTAAACGGCGCATCGACGGCGATCGAGGCGATGAGATCGGAGGGCAGCGGCGGCACGGCAACGGCCCCGGCAACGGCTTTGGGGGCCGGAGCTTCGGCCTTCGGCCGTTTTTTAACGGCGAATATTTCGGGCCAATCGGTTTTTAATGACGATAAAAAATCCCTCACATCATCGATGATCGAGGGGGCCGCCGCTTGCTCCATAAGACATTTTATATCATCCGGGCATGCCTCCTCCCGATCTTCTCGACGACAAGTTCGAAGACCTCGAACGCCGCTTCGCCGAGACCGCGCGTGAGATCAAGGAGCTGCGCAAGCTGGTCCCGAAGGCCGCCCAGCGAGAGATCAAGGAGATTCGCGGCGAATGGGACGGCGTCCATTACCGTTGGTGGATCTACACTTTGGCCGGGGCGCTGTTCATGTTCTGCCTCAGCTACGCGCTGTACACGAAGCTCGGCTGGGTCGCCGACCAGCGGGCGCTCCCGGTCGGCAACGACTGGCTGCTGCGCCGCCTGCCGCTCGTCAACACTTTGCCGATTCTCTCCTGGGGCTGGTTCGGGCTCCACTTGTACGCGTGCGGGGCGGCGGTCGCCTACTCGCCGCGGCGCATTCCGTTCCTGATCTTCCTGCTCACGGTGTACATGGTCGTGCGGACCGCGTTCGTGTTCCTGTCGCCGATCGGCGCGCCGGTGGACATGGTCGACATGCGCCTGCACGACGCGATCTTCTCGCGCATCCTCGGGTCGTGGACCTTCATGAACGAGTTCGTGTTCTCCGGCCACACCGCGATCCCGTTCCTGTTCTACCTGTTCTTCAAGACTCCCGGCCTCAAGCGCCTGATGCTGGGCGGCTCGATCGTGATGGCGGTCGGGGTCCTGCTCTCGCGCAACCACTACACGGTGGACGTGATCGCGGCGTTCTTCACGTCGTACTCGGTCTACGCGCTGGCCGAGGCCGGCTACGAGCGCCTGCTCGAGCCCCTGTTTAAGACGACGACGGTTTAGCCCCCCGACTTCGCATATTAGGCCGACCAGCCTAATTGTCGGTTAGACCGAAGAAGCGCAGAACGGCTATGAAGGTTTGAACGGCAACTGTTTCCAGGAAACAGTTGGAACGGCGGCGCTCGCGGAAGAACTAGTTCCGGAACGAGTGATTATCAGCAGTAACCATGAAAGTGAACGACACGACGGCAAACGGCTCTGTGGGCACCTGCTGAACGGTCGGGGACATAGGTAACAAACGCGTCCGGGGACATGGATTACATGCGCAGCGCCTAACCGCTGGAGAGGGCGCCGCCCCCTCCTTAATGAGTCTGTAACAGCAATCCGGCACTATTCCTTTGCGCGGCGCCGACGCGTCGAAGACCCATGGACAATCGCCCAGAGCCTCCGCAGCCCCCTGATCAACCCAACGGGTTCGATCCGTCCACGGTCAACGACCTCGACACAGCCCGTTTGGCGCTGCGCTGGGCGCTCGAGCGGCTGCACCGGCTCGGCGCCGAGCTCGGCGAGGCCCGCGCGGAAGCGACCAAGGCCGTAAAGGCCCGGGACGAGGCCACCGTCGACGCCCGGGAGAAGGACGAGACGGTCAAGCGCTGGCGCGAGACGGTCAAGGCCTGGGAAGCATCGATCTCCGACCACAAGAAGATGGAGGACCAGCTCCGCGAGGAGATCAGGCGCGAGGTCCACCGCGATCAAGACGTGCATGTTAAGGAAGAGCGTCTCCAGCTCACGATGTCGATCGACGCGCTCAAGCGCGAGATCGCCGCGCGCGAGGCCTCGATCGGCACCCTGCGGCGCGAGGTCATCGACGCGGTCAAGACATCCCGCCAGGACGCCGAACGCGAGCTGCAGGGCGCGCTGGCGCACCAGGAGAAGGCCCTCTCCGACACGAAGTCCTCCCTCCTCGAGCGCCTGAAGATCCAGACGGACGCGCTGCGCGCCAAGGAAAAGGATCTCGAGAGCCAGCAGCGGCTGCTCGACGAGCAGATCAAGACGAAGGAGGGCGAGTTCCGGCGCCGCTACGAGCGCGACGTCGAGGACCTCCTCAAGCACAACCGCGAGGCCCTGGCCCGCGAGGAGCACGCGCTCGGCGAGAAGTTCGAGCAGAAGATCTCCCAGTTCGAGGCGCGCCTGCGCCAGAAGGAGCAGGCCCTGGAGGATCACCGCAGGCATCTCGACGAGGAGCACGTCAAGCGGCAGTCCGAGCTCGACCGCGGCTATCAGCACAAGAACGAGGAAGAGTGGGGCCGGCTGCAGGAGCGCCTCGAGGCCGAGCGCCGCTTCCTGGAAGAGCATTACCAGGAGAAGGAAGCCAAGCTCGACGAGTCGCTCCAGGACCGCAACAAAGCCGTGCTCGCCCACTACGAGAAGCAGGAAGCCGAGCTGGTCACGAAGTACCAGCAGCTCCAGGATCAGCTCGTTCTCAAGGAGAAGGACGTCTGGAAGCAGCAGCAGAAGCGCATCGAGGACATCCTGTCCAAGAGCCGCGCCGAGCTGTCGTCCCAGCGCGCCGAGCTCGAGTCCGACTACGCCGCCCGCGACGCCAAGCTCAACGACCGTCTGCGCGAAATGGAAGGCGCGTATCAAAAGAAGGAAGAGGAGATCTTCCGCCGCCAGCAGGAGCTCCAGGACCACTATCGCCTGAAGGAAGAGGAGCTGGGACGCCGGTTCCTACAGATGCAGACCGAGTGGACCGAGCGCGAGAAGCAGCAATGGGAGGCCCACCAGGCCAAGCTGCGCGAGAGCCTGGCTTCGAGCCGGCAGCGCCTCGAGGACGAGCGCGGCGAGCTCGAGATCCGCTACCGCGCCAAGGAGGAGGAGCTGGCCGCGCAGCGCGCCGCCGACGTCCAGGCCGCGGAGAAGGCCCGCGCCGAGATGGAAGGCGAGCTCGCGCGGCGCCAGGCCGACGTCGAGGCCGCGTTCTCGGGCCGCTGGGCCGAGCGCGAGAAGCGGCTGCAGCAGGAGCACCGCGATTCCCTGGAACGCGCCCGCGCCGAGTTCGGCGAGCAGATCGCCGCGGAGCGCCGCGTCATGGAGGCGGCCGCCTCGAAGCGCGAGGAGGAGCTGTCGCTGTCGTTCATGGCCCGAGAGGGCGAGCTGCGCCGCGTGCTCGCCGGCGAGCAGGCGCGCTGGAAGAAGACCCACGACGAGGCCGCGGAGGGCCTGCGCCAGGAGCTCCTGAGCGCGGCCATCAAAGAGGAAGCCCAGAGCCAGGCGCAGCACGAGCAGAAGCTGCAGGCGCTCGAGGACCAGTTCCGTCGCCGCCTCGCCGACGAGCTCAAGCGACAGGAGGTCAAGCATGCGGCGCTGGCGCGCGAGACCGAAGGCCGCGCCCGCGCCGAGCGCGCGCACGCCGAGGAGGCCGGGGCCGCGGAACTCGCCGCCAAACGCGCCGCCCTCGACGAGGAGCGCGAGACCCTGCGCCGCCAGGCCGCGGAGACGCAGACGCGCCTCGAGGCCGGCTTCGCGGAGAAGGAGCGCTCGATGCGCGACGCCGCGTTCGCCCGCGAGGCGCAGGTGAAGTCCGAGGCCGCCGCGCAGGAGGAGCGCTACCGCAAGACGTACTCGGACGCGGTCGCGCGCGAGCGCGCCGTGCTCGAGGACCGGCACGCCGCCCTCGAGGCGTCGCTCAAGGACAAGTACATCCGGGAGCAGGCCGCCCTCCAGCAGGCGTGGACGGCGCGCGACAAGGAGTGGGCCGCCCAGCGCGAGTCCATCTTCCGTTCGGAGCGCGAGCGCCTCGAGGCGACGTACAGCGAGAAGGAAGCCGCCCTCGCCGCGCTGCGCCAGGAGCTCGAGCAGCGGTTCTCGCTGCGTGTCGGGGAGCTCGACGGCCAGCTCGCCCGCAAGGCCGCCGCGCAGGAAGAGGCCTGGAAGCGCCGCCAGCAGGAGCTCGACACGCAGCGCCTCCAGCTGCAGATCGAGGCCCGCGACCGTGAGGCCGCCGCCCTGCAGCTGCGCACCGATCTCGAGAGCCGCATGCAGAAGGCGATCGACGAGCGCATGGCCGAGCTGGCCCGCGCCGAGGCGGCGCTCCAGCAGGCGTGGATCCGGAAGGAAGGCGAGATGCAGGAGGCGCTCACGCACCGCGAGGCGGCGTGGCTCAAGGCTCAGCGCGATTCGATCGAGCGCGAGCGCAAGCAGTGGGAGGACGAGCGCGACGTCGAGATGCAGAACCGCCGCCGCGAGCTCGAGACCGCACTCGCCCAGCGCGAGAAGCTCGTCGAGGAGGCCCTGCGCGGCCGCATGAAGGAGACCGACGCCGCGATGATCGCCAAGGAGCGCGAGCTCATCGTCGCGTACGAGGAGCAGACCGCGCGCGCGCGCCAGGAGTTCGAGCACTCGCTGCGCGAGCGCGAGGAGACCCTGCGCCTGAAGTCCCGCGAGACGGGCGAGCGCGAGTCCACGGCCCTGCGCGAAGAGTCCGAGCGCCGCGAGGCCGCGGCCGAGCTGCGCCGCCGTGACCTCGAGAAGGCTTTCGCGGACCGCCGCGCGAAGCTCGAGGAGGACAACGAGCGCCGCCGCCGCGAGCTCGAGGCCTCGCTCGCATCCGAACGCGAGTCCCTGCTCGTCCAGCACGAGGCGCGCGTCAAGGAGCTCGAAACCGAGAAGACCCGCCACGGCTCCCTGCTCGCGCAGAAGGAAGCCGAGATCTCCGAACGCTACGGCGAGCAGGAACGCCGCCTGCGCCAAGAACTCAACATGGCGAAGATCGAGTACGCAACCCAGTTCGACGACAAGCTCCGCAAGCTCGCCGAGGAGCGCGAGACCTTGCGCAAGGACTACGAGCAGAAGCTCCGCGACCTCGAGAACCGCCGCAAGCCCGGCTAGACAAAGGCTTGACCCCGCGGCCATGGGCCGCGCGACGCGGACCTCCTATCATGGGAACCTGCTCTCGCGAGCAAGGAGGAGTACCATGAAAACGATCATCACCCGCGCCGCCGCCGTCGCCGCGTTCGCCGTCGCGCTCGGCGCGCCGTCCTTCGCCCAGGCGCAAGGCGACGAGCATCACTCGCTGCATTCGAATCTCACCAATCCCCCGGTCGACCTGCCGTCGGAAGCCCAGGTCGTCGGCATCCTCGACGAAGTGAACGACCACGAGATCGAGGCCGCGCAGACGGCCGTCGACAAGTCCCGGAACGAGGAGGTCCTGTCCTTCGCGCGCCAGATGATCGTGGACCACGGCGAGGCCCGCCGCAAGCTCGGCGAGGTCGGCATCCAGCCCGCGCGCGGTGAGCTCGTGAACAAGCTCAAGGAAAAGCACAAGTCCTCGTCCATGCGCCTCGCGAAGCTCGACGGCGAGGCGTTCGACCGCGCCTACGTCGCGGCCATGGTCGACGGCCACACGGCGGTCCTCGAGAAGCTCGACAAGAAGCTGATCCCGGCCGCGAAGACCGGCGCGCTCACGACCTACGTGCGCGACTTCCGCCCGACCGTCGAGGCGCACCTCGAGCACGCGCGCCGCATCAAGACGGCGCTCGGCACGAAATAGGTCTTACAGCTCGGGGCGCCTCAAGAACAGGAGGCGGAACTCCGCCTCCTCGCCCCAGGCTTTGCGCACGGCGTCGAGGTACGCGCGGCCCTGCCGCGCGTACTTCTCGCGTAGCGCGGCGGAGGACGGCTCGTCGACGCGCTCGCTCTTGAAGTCGGCGACGACGAGCCGTCCGTTCAGGCGGTAGACGAGGTCGATTGCGCCGCGCACGGTGGTCGGCCCGTCGGCGTAGGCGAAGGGCGTCTCGCGCCCCAGAATTTCGGCTCCGGCCAGCTCGCGCGCGGCGGGCGAGGCGAGGAAACCCGCGAGCACGCCCGAGGCCTCCCTCTCGGCCTCCTTCCAGCGCGGGCCGGGAGCCCGGCGTTCGAGCAAGTCGCGGGCCCTCGCGCAGGCCGCGGCCGCGTCGCCCTTCACCTTGAAATCCCAGCCCTGCAGGACGAGGTGGCACAGCTGGCCGACCTCCGCGCCGGCGGCGCTTCCGGCCGGTTCATCGGGGGCGGAGGGCCGCTTCGGCGCCTCGCTCAGGTAGCCCGTCGCCGCGCGCGCGCGCGGCAGGTCGGCGCCCGCGCGGTGCGCCGCGCGCGCGGCCCAGGCCTTCGCGGTCGTCCGGGCGTCGTCGCCCGAGCCGGCGGCCGCGGCGGCGGGTGCGGCCGGCTCCGGCAGCGTGCCGGCCTCGACGAACAGCGCCGGCAAGGAGCGGACGAGGCCGCCCGCCGGCCACGCGCCGGCCGAATCCAGATGGGACGACAGCGACTTGGAGCCGGCCTTCTCCCGGCCGACCAGATACAGCTTCTCCTTCGCGCGCGTCATCGCGACGTAAAGGACGCGCACGGACTCGCGCGACTCCATGTACTCCTCGCGCGCGTCGGCGAGCGCGGCCGAGGCGGAGGCGGACTTGCCCACGCGCAGGGAGACGCCGCCCGTCCGCCAATCGGCCCGGAGCGCGGGCTTGCCGCCCGTCTTCGGGCTCGACGAGAGGTTCATCGCGAAGACGACGGGGAACTCGAGTCCTTTGGACTTGTGCATCGTCATCACGCGCACCGCGTCGAGATGCTCGTCGGCAAGCGGGCTTTCCCCTTCGCCACGCGTCTCCTCGGACGCCTCGAGGACCTCGGCGATGAAGCCCTTGAGCGTCGCGCCGCGCAACTCGCTCGCCTCGGCCGCCTTGCGCTGGAGCTTCAGGAGGTTCGACGTCGTCTGCTGGCCGTGGTAGGCGCGCGCCGCGAGTTCCGGCAGGCGCGTCTCGAGGAACGCCGCCGCGACGAGTTCGCCCAGAGGCGTGCGTCCCGCGCGCGCGCGCAGGGACCGCAGCGCCGCGAACAGCCGCGCCGCGCTCCGGCGTTCGCCCTCGGGCAAAATTCTCGCGGGCGGGTCCTTGCGGTAATCGAGCGCCCCCGCGCGCGCCAGGCTCAGCAGGGAATCGTCCGACAGGGCCGCGAGCGGCGAACGCAGGAGCCCCGCGATCGCGATCCGGTCCTCGGGATCGTCGATCGCGCCGAGAAGGTTCAGGAGGTCGCCGATCTCCGCGGCTTCGTAGAAATCGCGCTCGATCTCGACGGCGTACGGGATCGCGTGGGATTTGAACGCGTCGAGGAGGTACGGCAGCACCGTCGACGAGCGCATCAGCACGGCGCAGTCCTTGAACGCCCTGCCCTCCTCGATGATCCGGCGCGCGATCCACAGCGCCTCGGTCTTTTGGCTGACGGCCGCGGGGACCTTTCCTCCGGGCTCCGTCATGACGACGGCCTGCACGGCGCAGGCGTCCGCCCCCCCCTCCTTCGCCGCCAGGATGCCCTTGTAGCCCGGCTGCACCCCGGTTTCCATCGTCATGATCCGCGAGAACACGGCGTTGACGGGCCCGATCACGCCCGGCACCGACCGGAAGTTGGCCGTCAGGTCGCAGGCAAGGGCCTTCGCCTCGGTCAGGCGGCCGATGAAGCCCTCATACGCGAAGATGTCGGCGCCGCGGAAGCGGTAGATCGACTGCTTCGGATCGCCGACGATGAAGATGCGCCCGGGCGCGGGCACGACCTCCTTCCACGTCCGTGCGGCGCGGCCGGGCGCCTCCGACAGATACAGCAGCAGCTCGCCCTGCACCGGGTCGGTGTCCTGAAATTCGTCGATGAGCAAAGTCTTGTACCGGCGCTTGAGCTCCTCGCGTGGACGGGGCGCGTCGCGCAGCAGGCCGCGCGCGCGCCGCAACAGCCCGTCGTTCGACACCCAGCCGCGGCGCGCGTATTCGAGGCGCAGGCGCGAGGCGAACGGCGTCAGCAGCCGGGCCGCGCGCCTCGTCACGGCCTCGCCGCGCGGCGAGGCGGCCCGCGCCACGCCGGCCGCCTTCTCATACAGCTCGGCGCCCGCCTCGTCGTCGGCCCAGGCCTTGGGCCATTTCGAGTCGGGCAGTTCCGGAAGCTCCTTCGCGTCGAGCGGCGGATCCTCCGCGTCGGCCGCGGCCGCCGCGGCGAGCAGGCGCTTCTCAGCCAAGGCCAGCGTCTCCATGATCCTGCTGGTCCCCTTCGGCGGCGTCTTCGAGAGGCGCAGGGCCTCGAGCCGCCGCGCGAGCTCCGTCAGCTCCGCCGCCGCGCGGCGCTCGCGCCCCCCGATCTCCTCGAGGTCGAGCTTCTCGGAGCTCAGGTCCCGGGCCAGACCCTCGAGGTCCTCGAGCGACGCGGACGCGAGCAGCTCGAGCCAGGCCTTCCGGCGCGGCGGACGCTCGCCGAGTTCATCATCGAGCCAACGCGCCCACTCCGTGGCGAACAGCTCCTTCATCCCGCGCTCGTCGGCGTCCACGCGGAACGCGGGGTCCACGCCGGCCTCCACCGGATACAGCCGGAGAATCTGCGAGCAGAAGGAATGGATCGTGCCGATCGGCGCCTTGTCGAGGTCCTCGAGCGCGGCGCGCGCGCGGTCGAGCACCGCCGCCTCCGGCGTTCCGAACGTCTCCGCGAGCTCGGCCAAGGTACGCGCGGCCCGCCGCTCCGCCTCGGGCGGCAGCGCGCCGCCGGACATGCGCGCCGAAAGCTCGGCCAGCCGCTCCGACAGCCGCACCTTGATCTCGCCCGCGGCCTTCTCCGTGAAGGTCAGCGCGACGACTTCCTCCACGCGCGCCGGCTTCTCGCCCGCCAGCACGAGAAAGAGGATGCGGTCCGTCAGCAAGGTCGTCTTGCCGGTGCCCGCGCCCGCTTCGACGATGATGGAGGAGCCGAGCGTGAAGCGCGCGCGGTCGCGGTCGGCCTTGTCGGGCGCCTCTTTCATACGCCGATTATAGGAATTAGGGGATGATCAGGCGGGACGACGGGACCGGCTTCGACGGGAGCAGGCCGAGAAACGTTCGGAGCGGCTCGTGCTCGGCGGAGCCGCCGGCGCGGACCTTCGCCTCGAACGCGAGGTAGGCGTCCTCGCGCACGACGGCCTCGCTGAAGTATATCCGCTGGGGGTCGTAGCTCGTCGTCTTCGATGAGGCGTGGCGCTTGAACAGCGCGTGCAGCTCGGCGACCGTCCCGATGAAGACCTGGGGGACGGTCTTCGGCGCCTGCTTCCGGCCGAAGAACTGCCTCACCGTCGGGTCCACGACGAGCAGGCCGTCCGGAAGATCGAGGACGACGTAGTAGTGGAACTCGGCCTCAACGACGCGCGCGGGCACGCCCTGCGCGCGCAGCAGCAGGGCCAGCTTCGGCGCGGCATCTCCGCAGCACGACTCGTCGAGCGTCGTGTTCGGCCCGCTCCACTGCCCGAGGGCGACGCTCTCGCGCAGCGCCGACAGGGCACGCTGCACGGCGTTCTGTACGACGTTGAGGTGCAGCGGCTGGCGCAGCGTCGGGCCCTGGCCGGTCACGACGCGCGGATAGACGGGCGAGCCCTCCGCCGGCACCGCGATCCCGTCGAAAAACTTCGCGTAATTCTCGTCGTCCTTCCCGGACGCCGCGTCGCCGACCGCGGGTACGGACCGGAGGGCGCGGAGGACGAGCGGGCTTCCGGCCGCCTCTTGAACCGGCTCGAGCACCGGCGCGGCGGGGGCCGGGAGAAGCGCGGGGACGAGGGCCGCCGGCATGAGGGAAAGCGCGGGCGTGAAAACAGCCGCCGCGGGCAGGACCAGCGGGGACGCGAACGACGAAACCGGGAGCTCCGGAACGACGAGCCGGACCTGGGCCGCCGCGTTCGCCGGAAGGGCGAGCGCCAAGGCCAAGATCAGCCGGAAATCCTTTAAAATCCTCACGATATCAGTATAAACCTTCCCCCGCGCCCGCGCCTGAGGCGAAGGTCCCCCGCCCCCTGGGCCCTCCGGCCGTCGCCGTCGTTGCGCCTCCGCTCCGGAAATCGCATGATGCACGGGTGAAAACCTGGTCCTTGCGCGCGCGCTTGACGGCCGTTTTGGCGACCACGCTCGCCGTGTTCGCCCTGCTCTCGGCCGTCTCGTACGTCACTCACAGCAGGGCCGAGGACCGGCTCGGCAGCGGGTTCGCCGACCAGCTCATGGTCCTCACCGAGCTCCCCGCGCACCGCAACCTCCTACGCCGCGTCGACGCGTTCGCCGACAATTATCTCACCACGCGCGACGAGGTCTGGCTCGAGCGCCGCAATGAGACGCTCGCCGCGTTCCTGATCTCTCACCGTCGCATCGGCTCGCTCATCCACGACGCCGAAGAACGCGACGAGTGGGACATGATCGGCCGCGACGTCGAGCTCTACGACATCTCGCAGCGCAAGCTGTTCTCCCAAGCCCGCAGCGGCGGCCTCTCGCGCCTCGAGGGGATGCGCCAGGCGCTCGACAACCAGATCGTGGACGGCCACATCGAGCGCATGTCCCATTTTGGGCGCCTGAGCTTCGCCCGCCTCGACGCGCAGCGGCGCGCGACGCGCGAGGCCGCGTTTCTCACCTTCGTCATGGTCCTCGGCTTCGGCCTCTTCGGCAGCCTCGCGGTCGCCGCGGGCGTGGCGCGCATCCTCGTAACGCCCCTCCAGCGCCTGCGTGCGCAGGCCGCCGGCTGGAAGCTCGGCGAGCCGTGGACGCTGGACCTGCCGGGCGCCCCGCCGGAGATCACGGATCTCCTCTCCGCGATGCGCTCGATGGCCGCCCAGCTCAACGTCCAGTTCGAGCGCGAGCGCCAGGCGGGACGCCTCAAGTCCCAGCTCGTCTCCGGCGTCAGCCACGAGTTCAACAACGCGCTCGCGGTCATCTACACCGCCCACGCGCTCCTGAAGGAGAACGAGCCCGCGACCGCGGCCGCGGCGCCCTGGCACGAGATGCTCGCCGCCAACATCAAGGCCCTATCCACGATGGCCACGAACCTCCTGAACCTCGGCCGCCTCGAGTCGGGCAAATTCACCCTCGAAATCCAGCGCGTCGACGCGGCGGCCCTGCTGCGCGGCGCGGTCTCCCGCCTCGAGATCCTCGCCACGCGCAAGAAGCTCTCCGTGAAGCTCGACCTCCCCTCCGGGGATCTTCCGTGCGCCGGCGACCCCGACGCGCTCTCGCTCGTGGTCGCGAACCTCTTCACCAACGCGGTCAAGTACACGCACGAGGGCGGCTCCGTGACCCTGGGCGCGCGCGCCGTCCCGAAAGGCGTCGAGATCTTCGTGAAGGACACCGGCATCGGCGTCGCCCCGGAGGAGAAGGAAAAAATATTCGCCGGCTACTACCGCTCGGAGGAAGGCAAGCGCGAGGCGAAGGGGTTCGGCGTCGGGCTCGCGCTGTCGCGGATGATCCTCGAGGCCCACGGCACCGACCTCGAGCTCGAGACCGTCCAGGGCAAGGGCTCGCGCTTCTACTTCGCGCTGCCGGCGTACGACAAGAGCGGCGCGGCCGACCTGATCGGTTAGGACGCCATCAGCTTGTCGAGCAGGCGCAGCTCGCCCGCGTCGAGCCAGAAGCCGTGGCCCGCGCACTGATCGACGCGCAGGAGCTCGCTTCCAAAGCCGCCGTTCATCATGTCCTCGAGGCAGACCGGGCATTTGGCCTGACCTTGGCGCGGCTTAAGCGGGCCTTTCGCGACCGCGGCGGTGAAGGCGGCCGGGTTCGCGCAGGAGCGCGCGAGCTCGTCGAAGTCGTACCAGCGGCCCTTGCACCTCGGGCACTCGTCGAGCGTGATGTCGCCGACCGACACCTGGTCCATCGGGGAGAAGGGGCACTTCGGGCAGTCGCGTTCGGCCATGGAGGCAGTGTAGGTCGGCGCCGGGGCGGCGTCAAGGGCTCGGGCCGCCGGCGTCGTCGGGCCGGATACTTTCCGAGATTCCTTGGTATATCTCCGCGTACGTGTTCGCGCAGAAGGCGCGCACCGCGGCCTTGGAATAGATCGTCATGGTGAAGAAGATGATGTGCCGCCCCGTCTCGACGACGAGCTGCGTCTCGTCGAAGTGCGCCGCGGAATTCGAATCGGGCGCCACGGCTCGCTTGTACAGGGCCGCCCGCCGGCCGTGGACCTCGAAAACGCTGGCGCGCACCAGCGGCTCCGTCCGGTAAATGCCGTTCTCTTTCTCGTAGAGAGCGTGCAGCGCCGCGTCGTGGTCGCCGGGGCCGAGCTTCCTCACGGCTACCGCCTTCAGCGTGAGGTACCCGTGGCAATCATCCTGGGTCATACCCGCCGGAATCTTCAAGGACACGTTCATGCGCTCATGCGGCAGGTTTTCCACGATGTCGCCCGGCGCCGAGAACAGCCAGCCGATTTCGGTCCCGTTCATCGTTTGCGAGTAATCGTAAAGCCTCCCGGAGGGCCAGCGAAGCCGCGTCGCGATCGGGCCCGCCCCCGAGCCGTCCGCCGGCCCGTTTTGCGGCGCCTCCGGCGGGCGCGTCTTGGCGGGCTTCGCGATTTCACCCGCCGCCGGCTTTTGGAACCGCCGCGCTTGGCGCGCCGCGTCGGCCGCCGCCGCGGCCTTCACGTCCTCGCGGGCCGCCGCCGCCGCGGCCTCTTTCGCCTCGGCCGACCTATCCTTCGCCTTCTCGTCCCGCCGCAGCGCCTCCTGGCGGGAGAGCAGGGCGTCGAAGGACTCGGGGCTGTCGACGAGGCCGCGGATCAGGCGCAAGGCCTTGTCGACTGAATCGGCATCCGACCCGAGACCGGGCCAGGTGTCGTCGAGGCTCAGGACCTCGCCGGCGCGCGGCCCGTCGAAGACCTGCATCTGCACGACGCGCGGCCCGTCGAAGGACTGCATCTGAACGGCGCCGCCGACCGCGCCCGTCGTCCAGACGTAGGCGAGCGCAAGGACGTTCGCGGGCTTGGAGGCGCCTTTCTCCGCGCGCGCGCCGAGGAAGACGACTTTGTTCGCGCCCACCTTGACGCCTCCGCGCTCGAGCCCCTGCACGCGCTTCAGCGCCGCGAGCACGAGCCCCGCGTCCGCCCCCGACGCCACGATGTCGATCACGGCGCCCGCGTCGTGCGCCTTGAGGATCGCTTTCTCGAGCTCGCGCGCCATCATCTTCTCGTCCGCCGCGGAGAAGCCGCGATGGGTCCAATGGATCAGCTGAGTCGAGTCGGCGTACGCGCGGGCGAGCGCGGTCGGCGTCTCGACGGCGGCGGCGCCGCCGAGCAGGTTCCGGCCGGCCCATCCGCCGGCCGCCTCCGCGAAGCCCGGCTCGGGCGCGAACGCGATGAGAAAGGGATCGAGCGCGGCGCGCGCATCGCTGAGCAGGAACGTCACGGAGCGCCCGTTCGAGGGGACTTTGGCCGACTCCCAGCCTGAAGCGAGGGAATCGGTCTGCGGGATCAAAACCCCGAGCTCGCGCTGCATCAGCGACGTCGCGCGCCACAGGGACATGCCCGAGATCGCCGCGACCAGCGCGCCGGCGGCGAGGGTGATGATGTACCCGGTTCTCATGGCCTATTCCTCTCCCGGGACTTTCGCGCGCAGCGCGCGTGCCCGCGAGGGGCCGTGAGCCTTCCGGCAGACGGTCGGGAACTCGCACCACGAGCAATGCCCGCGCTCGCCGTCCTCGGGGCGGATCGGGAACTTGCCCGACGCGATCGCCTCGACGCGCTCCGCCAGGATCTGCAGGAACGGCCCGCGCGCGAGCCCCCAGTCCGCGGCCGTGAGCTCCGCGGAGCGCGCCTCGCCGTCCTCGACCTCGAGGAACAGCAGCGACGCCCCGCCGAACGTCGACCCGTCCTTCAGCGCGGCGCCGGAGAGCTCGGCGTAGAACGGCAGCTGGTGCACTTCCCCGGCCGCGACTTTCTCCGGGAGCTTCTTCGAGAACCGGTTCTCGCGCGTCTTGTAGTCGACGACGTGGAACTCCCCCGAGACCTCGTCGACGTCGATGCGGTCCGCCACGCCCTTCCAGGGGACGCCGCCCGGCGCGCCCTCGGACGGCTCGCCTTGGAGGCGCGTCTCGTACAGGCGCGGGCGAAGCTTCGCGGCGCGCAGGCGCTCGAGATCCCACGCGATGAAGGCACGCAGGCGCGCCCCCATGTCGAGACGCGCGGACTCCCACAGGAGCGGATAAACGCCGAGCGCACGCCAGTCGTTGCGCGCGAAGACCTCGGCGTCGGCCGCGGCGTACGCGGGCTCCCAGTCCTTGGAGCCGGACCACTCGAGCGGCGTCAGCGACGCGTAGAACTTCTCGAGCACCGCGTGATACACGCGCCCGCGCGCCTGCGGCGTCAGCTCCCCGCGCCCGGACGCCTCCTCGCGCTCCCCGAGGTTGAGCACGCGCGCCGCGAAGAAGCGGAACGGGCACGTCGCGTAGAGATCGATGGCCGTGGGCGAAATCCCCGACTGCTTGAGCTTAGCGAGTTCCGCCGCGATCGGCCGCGTCAGGCCGTCGTGCCCGCCGGGGCCGCCTCGCTCATTGAGCGACGCGACGCGCCCGAGCTCCTCGGGAAGCGGCGCCGTGCGCGGATCGGCCTCGCCGAGGCACGGGTCCGGCGATCCGCCCTGCAGCACCGCGAGCAAAGACGCCTCGCGCGGCGTCAGCAGGCCGGGCGGCGTCGAGCGCAGGCGCTCCGCGGGCTGGCGCGGGACGCGCCGCGCGTCGTGCTCGCCCGGCGGCGGCAGGCCCGCGGCCCTGCACAGCTCGCGCAGGTACGTCGAGGGCACGGACGCCTTGCCCGCCTCGTCGGAGCGGGGGTAGATCAGGACGAGCGTCTCCTTCGCGGACGCGCAGACGAGATGGAAGATCAGGCGTTCCTCCTCGTGGCCCGCGGTCTTGCGCCCGATCCAGTAGCCGGCGGGATGGCGCAGCGCGGATCTCGCCGCGTCGCGCAGGAGCGGATCCTCGAGGACCTGGCGCGGGAACAGCTTCTCCTTGAGGCCGATCAGGATGACCGCGCGGAAGCGCTGGCCGCGCGCGTCCATCGCGTCGAGCGCGCGGACGCCGAGCAGACCGTCGCCCGCGTCGCGCACGGAGCGGACGAGCTTGCGTTCGAACGCGTCGAGGAACGCGTCCCACGAGCACGGCTCGCCGAGACGGTCGAACGCCGCGAGCTCCTCCAGCGCGGCCTCGACGGCGGAAAACGCGTCGCGCTCGGCGGCGCTCGCCTTCTCCGGGAGCGCCAGGTGCGCGGACAGCAGCGCGCGCGCCTCGGCCGCGCGCGCGGACCAGGACGCGGGAGCGGCGCCGAGCGCCTCGCGCAGGCCGGAGACGAAGTCCCACAACGCCTTCGCGTCCTCGGCGGGGACGAGCTCCCCGGGAAGGCCCTCGCGCACGCGGTGCGGGCGCAGCTCGACGTCCGCGCCGAGCTTGGGCTCGAGCTTGCCGCGCCACTGCAGCCAGCCAGCGCGGATCCCGAGCGCGTCCACGAGGCGGCGCCAGAGCCGGGCGCGCTTGGGCTGCGCGGCCGTGAAATACGGCGAGCCCGATAGGTCCTCGATCACGCGCGCCGGGAAGTCCTGCTCGCGCAAAGTGAGCAGGTCGAGCGCGGCCTTCGCGGCGGGATGGCGCAGGATCGGCTCGCCGCACGAAAGGTCGAGCGGCAGCCCCTCGGCGGCGAAGGCCTCGGCCAGCGCCGGGCGGTAGGGCTCGAGGGAGCGCGCGACGATCGCGATCTCGCGCGCCGGCACGCCCGCGCCCAGCAGGCGTAGGGCCTCCTTCGCCGCGGCCCAGGCCTCGTCGCGCGCGCCGGACGCGGAGACCACGGCCGCACGCCCGGCCTCGACCGGGACCGGCGGCTTCGACGGATCGAACAGCGAGTCGAGGGCGCCTCCGAGAGCCGTGCCCCCTCCGGTTTCGGGCGCCGCCGACGAGACGCCGGCGAACTTCTGCTCGAACAGCTCCTCGGAGAAGCGGAACGCGGGGTGACCGGGGCGGTGCGGGAAGTAGAGCTTGGAGGGCCTCGTGTTCGTCACCGCCTCGAAGAAGTCCAGCTGGAGCCCCGTCAGGTCGTAGAAGCCGTAGTAGAGTATCCCGCCGAAGCCGGACAGGAAGGCGGAGGCCGGCGCCGCCTCGGCCGCGCGCTTGACGAGCGCCGACGGCGGGAGGACGCCCAGGCGCTCCAACTCCTTCTCGTACAGCGCGAGCAGGGCGAGCAGCGCGTTGAAGCGCGCGGCCTCCTCCTCGTCGCGGATCAACGTCGAGCCGAAGTGCTCGGCGACCTGCGCGGCGTCGACGCCGGCGTCGGTGAGGTCGCGCAGGCGCGCGCGGACGGCGGCGGCCAGCGCCTTCGGCCGCAGCTCGCGCGCGACGCCGATCCACGGGGCGCGGTCGAG
>JBBQVX010000020.1:0-34526 GCA_038211115.1 Elusimicrobiota bacterium
CTGTAGACCCCGGGCTCGGCGAATGCGTCGTCGTCGGGGCCGTCGTCCTCGGGCTCCTCGCCCGCGGCCTTGGCCCGCGCCTGGTCCGCCGCGTTCATCCGGCCGATGATTCTTTCCGAGTTGCGGTCCACGTACTTCCCGCGTTTGGCCGGGTCCCAGCGGCGGGGGTTGGGCAGGACGACGGCCATCGCGACGGCCTCGTCCATCGTCAGGTCCGCGCAGGGCTTTGCGAAGTAGACGCGCGCCGCGGCCTCACAGCCGAACACGCCCTTGCCCCATTCGACGACGTTGAGGTAGAGCTCTAAAATGCGCCGCTTACCGAGCTCGCGCTCGAGGCGCCGCGCGATGAGGATCTCCTTGGCCTTGCGCAGGGGATTCTTGCTCGGCGACAGATAGAGGTTGCGCGCGAGCTGCATCGTGATCGTGCTGCCGCCGGCCGCGAATTTCCCGGCTTTGCGGTTGCGCTCGTAGGCGGCCTGGATCGCCTTCCAATCCACGCCGTCATGGCGCCAGAACTCGTCGTCCTCGGCGGTCACGACGGCCCGCTTGAGATTCTCGGAGATCGCGTCGCTCGAAACCCAGGTCCAGCGCAGGTCGAGCTTCCGGCCCTTCGCCGCGGCCTGCTTCTTGCGCAGCTCCATGTAGGCCGTCGTCGCCGGAGGCCGCTTCTTGAGCTCCTTGACGTCGGGCAGCCACACCACCCAGACGGCCGCGGCGGCGGCGGACGCGAGCGCCGCCAGGGCCAAGAGCCGGAAGACGGGGGGGCTGGCGCGATTCATTTTCGGGGGGTATGCTAGCATGTCGAAGCGCCGCGCTCACGGAGAGACCCATGAAAACTATTCTGTCCGCCGCCCTGCTGCTCGCGTTGATCGTACCGGCTCGCGCCGAGGATAAGCCCGCCGCCGGCGGCGGAAACCCGGAGATCAAGGCCGAGAAGGAAGAATATAAGAAGGAGATGCAGACGGAGCGCAAGGAATTCAAGGAGAAGCAGCACGAGAAGCGCAAAGCCCATCGCGAGAAGATGAAGGGCATGCGCCAGAAGGCTCGCGCGGAGCGCCAGGAGAAGAAGGCCGCCGCGGCGTCTTCCGCCGCTCCGGCTCCCGCCGCCAAGTAGCCTTTACTCGGTCCGTTCCGCAACCGTCGCCCGCGCCGCTTCGATCAACGAGGAGCGCGCGGGCGGCGGATTCCTGAGGATGGTGAGGCCGGACAGCTCCGGCCGCGAGGCCTGATAGGGCCGCTCGCGGCGGTAGAACGCGGCGTCCTTTACGCGCGTGTCGAGCGCCGCCCGGAGCGTCACGGCGTGGATGAGCACGAGCCACAGGACTCTCCCCGAGTCCGGCGCGCGCGCAAGCAGCGCCTGCGACCCTTCGCCGAAGAAAACCGCCGCGATCAGCATGAAGGGGAACAGATAGTGGAAGCCGTGGAAGTCCCCGCTCACCGCGGCGCTGCGGTACGCCCAGATCAGCACGGTGTAGCCGGCGAGCGCCGCCGGCCATTTGATGCGCGCGCGCTCGGCGTCGCGGCGGCGCAGGAACCGGACGAGGCCGTAGACCGCCGCCGCGAGCAACGGCCCTTCGCACAGCAGGAACAGGCCCGAGCGCGTCGGCCCCGGAAGCCAGTTGGCGAGCGGCATCCGGGCGAGCCCGAGCAAAGTCCTGCGCAGCGGGCCGCCCGCGACGACGGCCGGCACCTCCCAATACGCGAAGAAATCCTTCCAATCGAGCAGCGCCGAGTACAGCGCGAAGGACAGCGCGGCCGCGGCCGCGAATGCGCGCAGCCCCTTCGGCCGCCGCCGCAGCATCGCGAGCCCGATCAGGGGCAGCGGCCAGAGGAGGTGGAACTTCGTCGCCAGCCCCGAGACGGCGGCGAATCCCGCCAGGGCCGCCCACGCCGGCCGGCCGCCGTCCTCGTACCGCCAGACCGCCAGGAAGGTCCCGAGGAAGGCCGCGACCATCAGCGGCTCGACGGAGATCCGCGAGAGGTAATACGCGACGGGCCAGCAGGTCGCGTAGCCGAACGCGGCGAACAGGGCCGCGCGCTCGTTCTTGAGCAGCCGCCGCGCGAAGGCGAGGAACAGGCCGAATGACGCGAGGTGGACTAACGTCATCGCGACCTTTGAAAGGAGGAACACGAACGGCAGCCGCGCCGCGATGAAGGCGGAAAAATCCGCGCCGGCCGGGGCGCGCAGGACGAAATAGCCCGCTTGGATCGCGTGCAGGATGATCTGCAAGGTCAGCCCCGGATGCCCCGGATACAGCAGACGGCCGTGGGACGAGTACAGCTCGTGCGCGCTCGGGATGTAGTAGCCGCCGGGATCGCCCTCGTTCCACAGCTTGGCGCCGAAGACGACGTTGTCCCAGCTTCCGCAGGGGGCCAAAGCGCTCATTCCCGCGCTGAAGAGCAGATAGACGGCGCACAGCGCGAGCAGGCCCCGCTCGCCGCGGCTCAAGGTCATGCGCCCATGATACCGTTTCGCGGCGAGGCTGGCGCGGCCGGGTTCTCGGGAGTATACTGCGGCGTATGCCGTACTATCTCCACGAGGGCGGCCAAACGCTCGGGCCCTTCGACGCCGCGCAGCTCGCCGCCCGCCCGGGCTTCAGGAAGGACACTTTGGTCTTTCCGGAGGGTGCTACGGGCGCGGACGCGTGGAAGCCCGCGGCCGGCTTCCCGGACTTGGCCGGTCTCTTCGAGACGAGCTCGAGCGGCATCGTCCTGACCGCTCCGCCGCCGAAGCCCGCCGCCGCGCTCGCCGCCGCTCCGCCGCAGCCCGCGCCGGCGGCGGCGCCCGCCGCGGCCGAGGCCGAGGCGGGGCCCAAGCTCGCGGCCCCGGGGGAGAAGCTCGTCCTCGTCGTCGATGACGACGAGACCGTGCGGAGCTTCCTCGAGATGAGCGCGAGCCTCCAGGGCTTTCGCGTGCTCACGGCGGTCGACGGGATCGACGCGAAGGCCAAGCTCGAGGCGCAGACGCCGGACCTCATCATCACCGACCTTATGATGCCCGGCCTCGGCGGCTATGAGTTCCTGCGCTCGCTCCAGGGCTCGGCGAGCGGCCGCATCCCGATCTTCGTCGTCACGGGAAGCGCGCTCGACGACTCGACGATCAAGATGATCCGCGCGGAGGCGAACGTCGTGGAGTTCGTCGCCAAGCCGGTCAAGATGGCCGCGTTCCTCGCGGCGCTGCACAAGACGCTGAAGTCGCAGCCCCGTTAGGGCTACGCGACGCGGCGCAGGAGCTTGAGGCGGGCTTCGAAGGAGTGGCGCTCGGACAGGGTGGCCTCGGGGCGCTCGAGGAGGGACTTGAGGATGTCGCGGCTCTCGTCCTTGCGGCCGAGGCGCATGAGGTAGTCGGACTTGCGGAAGGCGGCCTGGAAGCGGTGGTGGGGGGTTTCGAGCGCCGCGGCGCGGTCGTAGGCGGCGAGCGCCTGGGCCTGCTCCCCGAGGCGCTCGTGGGCCTGCGCGGCCTGGCTCAAGAGGCGCGCGCGGTCCAAGTCGGGAAGGTCGGAGGCCGACAGCCGGCTCAGCGCCGTGAGGAACGCGCGATCGTCGCCCGAGGCGGAGAGCTTGTCGAGCTGCTCGACGAGGCCGCGGAATTCATCGAAATCCATGCGCGGCCATTATAGAACAACCTAGGGCGTCACAGAGCCGGTGGATCGACGATGCCGGCCTGGTTCTTGTCGAGCAGGACCTTTTCGCCGCCGGACGCGTCCTTGCCCAGCACGCGGAGGTGGGTCTGCTCGAAGTTGACGGCCTCCTGGCCGCCCGAGGCCAGCTTGATGCGCCAGCGCAGGACCGTGCTCTCGCCCGGCGCCAGGCGCGCCACGCCGTTGATCACGGGCGCTCCGACGGGGGCGCCGGCCTCGCCGTTGACGGTGTGCTCCTCCTCGACGGCCGCGACGCGCAAATCCGTCAGCGGAGTCGAGCCGGAATTGAGAACGGTCACTTCGACGTCGACCGAGTCACCGGCGAAGTAGAGCGGAACGTCCTTCATCAAGGACTCCGGGATGAGGCCGTGATGGGGGAGCAGGCGCTGGTAGCCGTCGGACAAGGTCACGCGGAAGCCCTTGGCCTCGCCCTTCGTGATGCCGTACGGGTTCAGGTAGTCGACGTGCGCGCGCACCGGCCCTTCGCCGACCCACTCGCCGATGAAGCGCGGGCGCATCGGCTTGAGCTCGGAGCGGTACTGCATGATGGACGCGAGCTGGGCCGCGAGACCGGAGGCGATGATGCGGCGGCCCTCCATCGCGATCAGCATGCGGTCGGCGGGAGGCTCGGGCGCGGGCATCGAAGCGATCGCGGCGGCCTCGTCGCGCGCGGCGGACGCGTACGCGGCGAGCGCTTCCGGCCGGGGCGCCGCCGTGACGGCGGCGGGCGGCGCCGTCATGCGCTCGGCGATCCAATGGGCCACGATGACCGCCGACGCCAGCCAGGGCTCGCCGGCGGGCTTCACGGTCTGGTGGGGAACGGCCGCGGGCTTGGGCATCGGCATCGGCATGCGCAGCGCGCCCATGGCGCCGGGCGGCGGGAGCATCATGCCGCGCGCGAGCATCGGAGCGAAATCGGCGGCGCCGGTGGACTGCGAAAAGAACGCGGCGCACAGCGCGACGGCGAAAAGGGAGCGGGGGCGGAGGGATCGGCGCATGGTGTTACCTCTCTAGGCGCAGTATAGCCCCGAAACCGCCCGCACGCCATATCCTGACGGCAAAAATACGGTAAAATGGGACCATGACGGAACCCGACGAAAACGCCAAACTCATCCTGATCATCGACGACGACGAGGGCGTGCGCGAGCTGCTGACTTTCCTCGTCAAGAAAGAGGGATTTCGCGCGGACAGCGCCGTGGACGGGGAGGACGGCTACATGAAGGCCGAGCGCCTCAAGCCCGATCTGATCATCCTCGACCTCATGATGCCCCGCTACGGCGGCTTCGAGGTGCTGCGCCAGCTCCAGGGCGGAGAGCTCAAGAAGGTTCCGATCGTCGTCGTCACGGGCCGCTACACCGACCGCTCGACCTCCGAGATGATCCGCCAGGAGTCGAACGTGGTGGACTTCCTCGAGAAGCCGCTCAAGCCGAACGTGTTCGGCGCCACCCTCTCTCGCCTGCTGAAGCCCCGGTCGCCCGAGGCCGCGTGAGCGGGACGGCGTCCCCGGCCGGCAAGCTCGTTCTGCTCGTCGACGACGACGAATCCCTGCTCGACTTGATGGACCACGTCGTGAAGAAGGAAGGCTTCCGCACCGAGCGCGCGATGGACGGTCAGGAGGCGCTGGCCAAAGTCGCGGCGCTGCAGCCCGACGCCGTCGTGCTCGACTTCATGCTTCCGGGCATGGGCGGCTACGAAGCCCTTCGCGAGCTCCAGGCGCGGGGCCACGGCGGGATCCCGATCGTCGTCGTGACCGGCCGCATGATGGACGCCCGGAGCATCGAGCTGGTCCGCGCGGAGCGCAACGTGAAGGAATTCCTTCAGAAGCCCGTGCGTCCCGCCATGCTCGTCGAGGCGCTCCGCCGCGTCCTGGGCGAGGCCGCGGGCGGAACGGCGTGAACAAGGGCGCGGGTCGCGCGGTTCTGCTCGCCGCCGGCCTCATCGCCGCCGTCTACGCGATGGCGCGCGTCGACCTGCTCCTCCGCTCCCGCTCCGCGTATCTCGAGGGCGAGAAGTGGATGGAGTGGAGCCGCAAGCCCGAGCTCAAGAAGGCCTTCTTCGACTCCGAGCTCACCAAACGTGAGGGCGAGCTGTCGCGCGAGCTGGCGAAGGGCCTGCTCGACCGCGCCGCGTACGAGCGCAAGACGAGCCTGGCGAAGTTCGAGCGCGATCAGGCCGTCGCCGAGAGCTCGATTAAGTACGCCTACGTCTGGTATCAGTCCGCCGCCGAGCTGTTCAGCCCGCCCGAGAACCGCTGGAGCGCGCTCGCGCGGGCGAAGCTGCCGGAGACGCGGGCGCTCTGGAAGAAGGAGCTCGACGCCCGGAAGATCCCGTACCAAGACTACATGCTGGAGTAGGCGGATGGCGCGCCTGCTCGTCGGGATTCTCCTCCTTCCGTTGTCGGCGACGCTCCTGTGGGCGGCGGCGAAGACGCTCGCCGGCGTCGCGGTCCACTCGTCGACGGCGGCGCCTTTCGGCTCCGGGCTCGGGATCGCGTTCGCGCTGTGGGCGATCCACCGCTGGCTGATCCTCGATCCGGTCGGGCCCGCGGGCTGGGCCGCGCGCGGCGCGCGCTGGAGCCACGTCCTGGGCCACGAACTCACGCACGCGATGGCGGCTTGGGCGACGGGCGGCAGCGTGTACGGGATCAAGGTCGGCGAGAAGGAAGGCCACGTGGACCTGTCGCACTCGAGCGTGTTCGTAGCGCTCGCGCCCTACTGCGTGCCGTTCTACGCGCTGGCCGTCGCGCTCGGCTACCGTATCCTTCTGTGGGCGAAGCCCGACGCCGGCGGCGAGGCCCTTTTCCTGTTCCTGCTCGGCGGCGCGCTCGGCGGGCATCTGCTGTTCACGTGGGATTCCCTGACGCAAACGCGCCAGCCGGACCTCGACGCGGCGGGCGGCGTCCTGTTCTCCGTCGTCCTGATCGCGATCGCCAACGCGCTGATGCTGATGCTGCTGCTCAAGGGGCTTTTCCCGGAATCCGTGCCTCTGCTCGAGCGCCTGCGCGAGGCGGGCCGGTACACGAAGCGCTTTTGGAGCATGGCCTGGCTGTGGAGCAAACCCGCGTTCACCGAAGCCAAGCGGAGGGCGCTCGCGTGGTGAAGGGCGAGCTGCTCCGCGAATTCGGACGCAAGGCGTTTCATCAGCTGTCGCTGGTCTACCTGGCGGTGTTCTGGTATTTCGGCTGGCCGCGCGCCGCCGTCCTCACGGGCGCGTGGTTCGTCGTCGTGTTCGCCGTCGAGACCGCCCGGCTCAAGGTCCCGGCGGTCGAGCGCCTCCTCCTCGGCCTCATGGGCGGCCTCATGCGCGAGTCCGAGCGCCGGCACTTCAGCGGCATCTTCCATACGACGGCGGGGAGCCTGGCCGCGATGCTGATCGCGCGCGGCGATCCGGTCATCGTCTCCGCCGCGATCCTCCAGCTGGCGCTCGCCGACTCGGCGAGCGCGCTGGCCGGCAAGGCGTTCGGAAAGACGAAGCTGTTCGGCGGCTTGAAGTCGCTCGAGGGAAGCCTCGCCGGCCTGTCGGTCGGCTTCGCGGCGGCGCTCGCGTGCGGCGTGCGGCCCGGCGCGGCGTTCGCGGCGGCGCTCGCGGGCGCGCTCGCCGAGCTCCTGCCGACGACGCCGTGGTGCAACGACAATCTCATGATCCCGATCGCGTCGGCCGCCGTCCTCCGTCTCATGGGGGCGCGATGAGCAAGCGGGTCGCGGTCGCCGCACGGCGGGTCGAAGGTTTGTCCGGCGCGGCGCGCATGATCATCGAGCACGCGCGCCGGCTCGCCGTCCACGACTGGGAAGTGCACGTCTTCGCGGAGAAGCTCGACAAGAAGGCGCTGAAGGAAGCCGGCGCCGTGCCGCGCTGGGTTCCGGGCTGGCCGTGGGGCTCGTGGGCGAAGCGCCGCGCCTTCGCCGCGGCCGCCGGAGGCATGACGAAGGGCTTCACGCTCGTGCACGGCCACGGCGATCTGCTCGACCAGGACGTGCTGAGCCTGCACAACTGCGTGCACGCGGCGCACGAGGCCGTCCACGGCGCGCCGCTCCCCGACTCCGACGCCGTCGGGCGCATGCACGCGCTCCAGCTGTCGGGCGGGCGCTTCCGCGTTCTCGTCGCGAACTCCGCATTGATGAAGAACGACGTGACGCGGCGCTTCGGCGTGCCCGCGGAAAAAATCAAGGTCATTCATCCGGGCTTCGACTCCTGCCGGTTCAACGCGGGGGGGCGCGAGGACTTCGGCGCGGCGATGCGCGCGGAACTCGGCGTGAAGCCCGGCGAGATCCTCTACGGCCTCGTCACCTCCGGGGATTTCGAGAAGCGCGGGCTGAAGGCGTTCCTGCGCGCCTTCGCCGCCGTCGCCGCGAAAAATCCGGCGGCACGCGCCCTGGTCGTCGGCAAGGAGACCCGGCCGGGGCCTTACCTGGCGCTCGCGCGCGAGTCGGGCGTCGCCGGCAAGGTCGTCTTCCGCGCTCCGATCCCCGAAGTCTGGCGTTATTATCACGCGCTCGACGTCTACGTGCATCCCGCGAAGTGGGAGGAGTTCGGCATGAGCGTGCTGGAGGCCCTCGCCTGCGGCCTGCCCGTGATCACCGGCGCGTCGGTCGGAGCCGCCGAGCTGCTGAAGGGCGAGGCGCTCGATTTCGTCCTTCCCGACCCCTCCGGAGAGGCGCTCGAGCGCGCGATGCTCGCCCTCGCCGAGCCGCAAATGCGCGCGCGCGTCGGCGCGCTCGGCCCCGAGGCCGCCTTGCCTTGCGCGTGGGACCGGGGCGCCTCGGCCCTGCTCGGTGTCTACGAAAGCCTAATAAGGTAAAATCATTCCTTATGAGGTTCCATGGCCGCCTTTAAACGGGCGCTTCGCCTCCTTTTTGCCGCCTTCCGGACCGTGCTGCGCGGTTTCGGCCTCTCCTTCATCGTCCTCGTGATGCTCATCGCCGGGTTCGCCGCGTACGCCTACCACAAATTCGGGCCCGAGGACGCGCGCGTCATGGCGGTCACGCAGCTGCAGGCCATGCTGCACCGCGAGGTCACGATCGAGCGCATGGTGCTAGCACCCCGCGGCCTGAAGCTCAAGGGCCTGCGCGTGCGCCGCCTCAATCCGGCGGAAGGCGACCTGCTCGTCTGCGACACGGCGCTCGTCACCGTCAAGCTCCATCCGCTGCTGCGCCGCCGGCTCGAGTTCGACACGGTGCGCCTCGAGTCGCCGCAGATCTGGCTCACGCGCGAGGCGGACGGGACGTGGGACATCGCCGACCTGTTCACGACGACGAAGACCGCGCGCGGCGGCACGCTGCCGCTGGCGCTCGCCGCGGCCGAGACGATCATCAGCGACGGCGTGCTCAAGGTCGACGACCGCAAGCGCGGGCGGAAGATCTCGTTCGAGAAGCTGGCCCTGCGCGCCGACGGCTTCGATCAGGATCAGCCCTTCCCGCTGGCCCTGTCATTCGTGAACGCGGTCACGTTCGGCACGCGGACGCTGACGACGAGCGTCTCGGCCGAGGGCAGCATGGATCTCGCGGGCTTGAGGTGGTCGAGCGCGACCGCGCGCGCGGACCGGTTCACCGCCGAGGCGGACGGCGTGCAGGTCTCGGGGAAGGGCTCGGTCGCCGGCTTCCAGCGCCCCGTCTTCGAGATCGACGCGTCCGTGCCGGCGCTCGGGCCCGAGCGCTGGACGCGCTGGCTCGGGCGCGACCTCAAGGTGTCGCTGCCGGCGACGAAGTGGAGCGCGCGCGCGAGCTGGTCGTCGCCCCCGATCTGGGACATCGAGCGGCTCTCGATCGAGACCCCCGCCGGCACCGCGACCGGCAACGCCGTGTTCGACCTGAGCGCCGACACCGTCGCGCTGCGGGCGCAGTTCGCGGCGCGGGACGCCGTTCTCGAGAAGCTCGCGGACTGGCACCCGTCCTGGGCCGCGCGCGCGCCGCACGGCAAGGCGACCTTGAGCGGGACCATCGAGGGCAAGCTCGGCGCCCTGCAGCTCAAGGAGGCCGTGCTCGTCCTGCGCGGCTTCTCCATGGTCTGGGGCGACCGCCGCGTCGAGGGCGTCGATCTCGACGCGTTCGCCGCCGACGAGTTCGCCTCCGTCAAGGCGTCGGTCACGAAGGGGACGGTTCGCGCGTACGGCAACGTCTTCGACGAGTTGAACGTCACGCTGTCGGTGGCCAAGCAGACCTTGAGTCTCGAGAACCTGGCCTTGCGCTGGGGCGAGTCGCACCTTCGCCTGCGCGGTCGCGTCGACAAGCTGTCGGCGCCGAAGGAGGTGCTGCTTTCCGGCAACCTCGACAAGCTGGTGTGGGAGGACGCGCAGCGGCTGGTGACCGGCATCCAGACCTCGTTCTCAACGCGCACGATCTCCGACGCCGAGCGCGAGAGCCGCCCCTGGCTGCGGACCTTCAAGTACGTCATCCCGCGCGGCTTCCCGGACACGGTCGGGCACCTGCGCGTCGGCGAAGTCAAGCAGGAGAATTTCTGGTGCAAGGACCTCGACCTGCAGTGGTCGATCCGCGGCGTGACGCCGGCGCTCGACAAGGTCGGCGGCGAGGCGCGCATGCGCTTCGGGCCCGGCCGCGTCGCCGATATTCCGGCCGTGCAGGATTCGCACAGGCTGCTGCGCGTGATCTTCCTGCCGTTCATCTACATGCATAAGATGAATAAGTTCTCGATCCTCAGCACCGCGACGGCCTATCCGAAGACGCTCGACTTCGACCGCATCGAGTCCGAGTACGCGGCCACGAAGGGCGTCGCGGACATCCGCTACTTCCACGTCGACTCGAGCCAGCTCGTGGCGTTCGCGGCCGGCACGTCCGATTTCGGACGCGAGCAGGTGGACATGAGCATCCTGACGAGGCTGCCGAACTACAACGGTCCTACCCTGCCGGAGTGGTGGACGGACGAGGGCGGCCATACGGCCATCGGCTTCCGCGTGAAAGGCGACCTCAACAAGCCCGAGCTCGAGCCGCGCTTCAAGAAAATCGCCGAGGACGAGATTGAGCGTAGGCTCGAGGAAGGCCGCGCCGGCGGCAAGAAGCGCTTCGAGGCGATCGAGAAGCTGCAGACGCTGTTTCAATAGGAGAGCGACATGACGCGACTCAACAAGATGGACGTGCTGGGCCTTCTGCAGGAGCACGGCGCGGTGGCGAGCGGGCATTTCCGGCTCGCGTCGGGCCTTCACACGCCGGTCTATCTCCAGCCCGCTTTGGTCCTCCAGTATCCGCACGTCGGCCAGAAGATCGCCAAGGCGATCGCGGCTAAGTTCGTCATGCCCGTCGACGTCGTGATCTCGACCGGGATGAGCTCCGTCGTGCTCGGCCAGGAGGTCGCGCGCGCGAAGAAGAGCCGCGCCATCTTCACGGAGCGCGTCGGCGGCTCGATGGCCTTCCGCCGCGATTTCCGCCTCGAGCGCGGCGAGCGCGCGCTCGTCGTCGTGGACGTGCTCACGACGGGCCGCAGCAACGGCGAGGTCGTGGCGCTCGCGCAGGCCTACGGCGCGCGCGTCGTCGGCGTCGCCGCGATGGTGGACCGCTCGCAGGCGCCGCTGTGCCTCGGCGTGCCCGTCCGTAGCCTGATCGGCTACCCGCTCGAGGCCGCGTCGCCCGAGACCTGCCCGCAGTGCGCCGCCGGCGTGCCGCTGTCGACGGCCAAGCGCGAGATCGAGCTGGGATCCGACGGCGAATGACCAAGCCGAAGACCGCGCTGAACGCCCTTCTCCTGTGCCACGGCGTCCTCGTGGCGGGGCTCGCGCTGTCTTTCCCGTTCCTGACGTTGTACTACCACGAGAAGCGGGGCCTGCCGATGGGACTCGTGGGCTTCGCGGTCAGCGGCGCCGTCGCCGCCGCGGCCGTGGGCCAGGCCCTCGGCGGCGAGCTCTCCGACGTGTGGGGCTGCAAGCGGGTGATGACGCTGGCGCTCGTCTTCCGCGCGATCTTCACGGCGCTCCTGGCCGCGGCCGTGTCCGGAGCCTGGCCGGTCGGCGTGATCATCGCGCTGCATGTCCTCGGCGCGTTCGCGGGCAACCTGTACGGGCCGGCGGTGCGCGCGTGGATCGCGCACGAGCATCCGGCCGGCGAGCGCGCGCACGCGTACGCGTCGCTGCGCGTGGCGCAGAACGCGGCGTGGGCCGTCGGGCCGGCGATCGGCGGCTTCATGGCGGGCTTGTCGTACGCGCTGATGTTCGCGGCGACGTCGGCGTCGGCCGTGATCTGCCTGGGCCTGCTGATCGGCCTCGTGCCCGCAGCGCCCGCCGCCCGCTCGGGGGATGGCTTCGCGTGGAGCGGCGCGCTCCTCGCCGCGCGCGACTCGCGCTTCCTCGAGCTCGGAATCATCAGCCTCGTCATCGCATGCTCGATGGCGCAACTCGTGGCGCCGATGTCGGTCCACGCGACCGCGCACGGCGGGCTCACCGAGACCTCGGTCGGTTTCCTCTTCGCGATCAACGGCGCGTTCGTCGTGCTGTTTCAGAAGGCCGCGACGCGCGCGGTCTCGCGGTATCCCCTGACGCGTGCCGCCGCCTTCGGCTGCCTGTTCTATCTCGCGGGCTGGTCGTGGATCGGCTTCGCGGCCGGCTTCCCGGCGTTGGCGCTCGGCATGGTGATCGTGACGGCCGGCGAGGTGATCGTCTCGCCCAGCCTCGAGGCGCTCGCGGCCAATCTCGCCCCGGCCCGGCTCAAGGGCCGGTATCTCGGATTTCAGGGCCTGCTGCAGTCGCTCGGTCAGGCGCTCGGCCCGCTGTTCGGCGGCCTCGGCTTTGAGCACTTCAGCGGGCGGCTCACCCCCGCGCCGTGGCTCGCCGCGGGCGCGCTCGCGGGCGCGGCGGGCTGGGGCTTCCGGCGCCTCGGCCGCCGGCTCGAGTATTCGGAAGAAGGTCTGATTTTACAGGAGGCCGCATCATGATTTCCCGCTACACGCGCCCCGCGATGGGCGAAATTTGGTCCGACGACAACCGTCTGCGCGCGATGCTGCGCGTCGAGGAGGAGCTGCTCAAGGCGATCGCCGGCGAGAAGGGCGTGCCCGCCTCCGAGCTCAAGGCGCTGCGCCGCCTGCTCGAGAAGTCGATGCTCGACGCCTCGCGCCGCAAGGAGTCGAGCGCGGGCCACGAGGTCATCGGCATGCTCGCGGCCGTCGCGAGCGAGCTCAAGAGCAAAGCCCCGAAGGTCGACCGTTACCTGCACTACGGGATGACCTCCTCCGACGTGCTCGACACGTCGATGGCGCTGCAGCTTCGCGACGCGGCCGATCTTCTCGTCGCCGACGTCGAGTCCGTGCTCAAGCGCCTGAAGGCGCTCGCGCGGAAGCACGAGCGCACCTGGATGGTCGGACGCACGCACGGCGTGCACGCCGAGCCGATCACGTTCGGCATCAAGGTCGCCGGCTGGCACGCCGAGGGCCTGCGCTGCCTGCGCCGCCTGCGCGCGGCACGAGAGATTATTTCCTACGGCAAGATCTCCGGGGCGGTCGGCGCGTTTTCTCAATTGTCGCCCGACGTCGAGGCGCATGTGCTCGACGCGCTCGGCCTGCGCCCCGAGCCGGTCTCGACCCAGGTCGTGCCGCGCGACCGCTACGCCGAGTACTTCCACTCGCTCGTGCTGACGGCCTGCTTCGTCGAGCGCATCGCGCTCGAGATCCGGCACCTGCAGAAGACGGAGATCCTCGAGCTCGAGGAGCCGTTCTCCGACGGGCAGAAAGGCTCCAGCGCGATGCCGCACAAGCGCAACCCGGTGCTCTGCGAGAACCTCTGCGGCCTCGCGCGCCTCATCCGCACGTACGAGTCGGCGGTGACGGAGAACTGCGCGCTGTGGCACGAGCGCGACATCTCGCACTCCTCGAACGAGCGCATGATCCTCCCGGACACGCACATCGCCTTGGATTTCATGCTTCATAGGCTGGAGCAGGTGCTCGACGGCCTCGTCGTGTTCCCCGAGAACATGAAGCGCAACCTGGACAAGATGAACGGCCTCGTGTTCTCGCAGAAGGTGCTCCTGCGCCTGATCGACGCCGGCCTCGGACGGCTTGACGCCTACGACCTCGTCCAGCGCAACGCGATGAAGACGTGGAAGGACAACCGCCCGCTGCGCGAGCATTTGGCCGCCGATCCCGACGTGTCCAAGCGCCTGTCGGCCAAGGAACTCGACGCGTGCTTCTCGCTGGAGCCTTACGGCGCGTCCGCGCGAGAAATTCTCAAGCGAGGCGGATGCCTCTAAGATTTAAATAGGTGTCAGGCCTCCCGTTGTTGCAGTATTCGAATACTGCAACAACGGGAGGCCTGACACCACCAGAGGGGCGGCGAAAGCCGAACCCTGACGCAAGGAGAAACACCATGTCCGAAGCCGCCAAAGCCGCGCCCGAAGCCGCCGTCGAGTCGAAGCCGCTGCGCATCATCCTGAACCCGGACCGCGACAAGCGCGTCAAGGCCGGGCATCTCTGGATCTTCTCGAACGAGATCAAGGAAGTGCTCTCCGATCATCCGCCGCTTCCGGGCGACCTCGGCGTCATCGTGAGCGCGGCGGGAGTCTCGCTCGGCATGGCGTTCTACAATCCGAACAGCCTCATCGGCGGCCGCGTGCTGACCCGCGACGCGAAAGAACCCATCGACGCCGAATTCTTCCGACGCCGCCTCGCCGACGCGATCGCGTACCGCGAGAAGGCGCTGCCCGGCGAGACGTCCTACCGCCTCTGCTACGGCGAGTCCGACGGCCTTCCCGGCCTCGTCGTGGACCGCTACGGCCAGTACCTCGTGCTGCAGGTGATGTCCGCCGGCATCGAGCGCCGCATGCCGTGGATTCAGGCGGCACTCGAGGAGCTCGTGAAGCCCAAGGGCATCTTCCTGAAGAACGACCACAAGGTGCGCGCGCTCGAGGGCCTGCCGCTCGAATGTCGGACCTTGTCGGGAACCGTGCCCGAGCGCGTTCCGATCATGGAGAACGGGCTGCGCTTCGCAGCACCTTTGGGCGAGGGCCAGAAGACGGGCCATTACTTCGACCAGCGAGAGAATCGCGCGTTCCTGCGCCCTTATTTCGAGGGCCGGGCGGTCCTCGACCTGTACTGCTACACCGGCGGCTTCGCGATCGCCGCGGCGAAGGCGGGGGCGAAGTCGGTGCTGGCGCTCGACAGCTCGGGCCCCGCGATCCAGCTCGCGCGCGAGAACGCGAAGTTCAACGGCGTGGACGGCGTCGTCTCGGCCGACGAGGGCGACGCGGAAGTCGTGCTCGAGAGCTTCGCGCGCGGCCAGCAGCCCTTCAAGCCGGACATGATCATCCTGGACCCCCCGAGCCTCGTGCCGGCCAAGAAGCACCTGCCGCAGGCGCTGCGCCTGTACACGAAACTCAACGCTCAGGCGATGCGCGCGCTGCCCAAAGGCGGCCTCCTCGTCAGCGCGACGTGCTCGCACCACGTCTCGCGCGAGGACTTCGTGCTGATGCTGCGCAACGCGCAGGCGAAGGCCGAGAGGCCGATGCGCTTCGTCGCGCTGCGCGGTCAGGCGCTCGATCATCCGATCCTGCTGTCGATGCCGGAGACCGAGTATCTGCACTTCGCGCTGCTGGAGATGCTCTAGGCCATGGAAGAGCCGCACTTGGAGGAGGACCGCTCCTCCAAGTTCTCGCCGTCGAAGCTCGGGGTTTATCAGAACTGCCCCCGGCGCTACCAGTACCGCTACGTCGACAAGATCTCGCGCCGCCGCAAGACGCCCGAGACCGTCGTCGGCGTGGCGGTGCACTCGACGTTCGAGGAGCTGTACGCGCTCGTGACGGGGGGGAAGGTGCCGGCGCTCGCCGAGCTCCACGAGATCTACGCGCGCGAGCTCGCGGCCGAGTGGGACGAGACGGTGGTGGAGAAGGACGCCCGGTTTGTGAGGGCGGACTGGGAGAAGGTCGGCCGGGACTGCATCGAACTGTATTACGACGCCCATCATCCTTTTTCCGAGGACCGGACCGTCGCGATCGAGAAGCGCGTCGGCTTCCCGATCACGGTCGACGGGCATGAGTACCGCATCGAGGGCTTCGTGGACCGCCTGGCGCTCGCGCCCGACGGCGCGTTCGAGATCGTGGACTACAAGACGGCCAAGTCTCTGCCGAACCAGGAGCACGCGGACGAGGACTGGCAGCTCGCGCTCTACGAGCTCGCGGTGCGCCGCGAGTGGCCGGACACGAAGGAGGTCCGGCTCAAGTGGCACTACGTGCGCCACGGCAAGACCCTGGTCTCGATCCGCGACGAGGCCGCGCGCGCGAAGCTGCTCGCCGATGTGACGGCGCTGATCTCCGAGATCAAGCACGACCACGAATTTCCGACGAAGCAGTCGGCGCTGTGCGACTGGTGCGAGTACCGCGACCTTTGCCCGATCTTCCGCGATGAGCACCGCGTCGCGGCGCTGCCGCCCGAGGAGCGCGCGAAGGACGGGGCCGTCAAGCTCGTCGCGCGCTACGCGGAGATCGAGGATCGCCGCAAGCGCCTGAAGGACGACTTGAAGGTCGTCGAGGCCGAGCGTGAACGAGTCGAGGGCGAACTCGCCGATCTGGCCGAGAAGTCGGACATCTCCGTCGTCGCCGGCGAGCGCGCCCAGGCGACCGTGGCGATCAAGGACGAAACGCATTTGCCGACCAAGACGGCGGACGCCGAGAAGCACGCGGAGTTGGAGGCGGAAGCCCGGAAGACGCCGTTATGGCCCGAAGTCGCGAAGCTAGACGATCACGCGCTGCTGGCGGGCCTCAAGGCGCATCGCTGGACGGGAGAACTGCTGTCCATGGCGGAATCCCTGGTCGCGCGGTTCGGTCATCGGACGCATAAGCGTACGGTGCGCTTGAAGCGCAAGGTCGATGACGACGACTAGCTTCTAGGCCGGGCGCGAGCGCCCGGCACAAACGTGTTAAGGAAATTCCTTAAACGTTTAGTCGTACGCCGCTTTGTCGGATCCGCCGATCCCGAGCTGTACCGAGAGGCTCATCCAGTCAGTCTTGAGGCGGTCGTGCTGCGCCTCGAGTTCGTTCCAGCCCTGCTCGAACTCGAGCGCCTTGCCGCCCTTCGTCTTCCGGGAAGAACCTTTGTGGTGCCGGGTCGACTTCGCGAGTGTTTTCTTCATGTCGTCCTCGCTCGCAGTATAGCCCCGGCTCCGGGTTTCGTCAACGGCTTTTTTCGACGCAGGCGGCGAACGCGGCGGCCGCGTCCGGGCGGACCAGGAGCTTCACGGAGCCGGGCCCCGAGATCTCGAGTATCGGCGCGTAGCCGTCGGCATCGAGCCGCTCGGTGACCGCTGCGCCGTATTCGCTCCACGGCGTTCCCCAGACCTTGGTGTCCTGGATCAGCACGACTTTCGGCCGGTTGCGCGCGAGCGCGTCCAGCGTCGCGCGGCGCTGAGGCGGCCACGCGTCCTGCCACGGCAGGTAGAACACGCTCGGCGTGGCGGGCAGCCGGTTCGTCTCGAGGTAGAAGCGCGGATAGAACGGGAACGCGGACACCAAGTCCGAGGCCTCCGTGCAGCTTCGGACCGCGGCGACGAGGCCTTCGTAGGCGGCGTCTTTTTTCGCGAGCGGTCGCAGTGAAGCGGTCGCGAGAGAGGTCGCGCGCAAGGTCGGCAGCAGCAGCGCCGCCGCCAGCAACGCGAAGACGGTCCGCCGCCGGCCCGCGAGCGCGCCCCAGGTCCGCGCGAGCGCCGAGGCGGCCACGATCGTCGCGGTGAGGTAGAAGGGCGAGGCGTGGAACGGCGGCGCGTCGGGCGCTTTCTCCGGGCGCGAATGCACGGCGAGGAGGAAGGCGAGCTTCCACGCGCCCTGCGCCCATTTCCGCTCGGCGAAGCTCCACGCGGCCCAGCCGAGCGCGATGAGCTTGATCAAGCCCTCGAAGTAGCGCTCGAGATTATCCCAGTCCAAGGCCGTCGAGAAATACACGGCGTTGTGCTCGAGCGCCCGGACCCAAAACCCCTCGACCGCGCCGCCCTCGAGCCCGTAGAAGCGCGCGTACACGTCGCGGTTGAACGTCACGGCGTGCTCCCAGAGGAGGCCGAGGTCGGCGTGCGCCGCCGCCCACGCGCCGAAACCCGCGAGCCACGCCGTCGCTCCGAGCGCGAAGAAGCGCCCGTATTTCCGCCAGCGCGCGTCGGCCGCGGCCCAGAGCGCCAGCAACGCAGCGACCGGCAGGCACACCGGCGAAGCCGACAGGATCAGGGCGAGCAGCGCCCCGATGACCGCGGCGCGGCGCGGCGTCGGCTCGGGCTCGAGCCCCAGCGGGCCGCCGAGCAGGGCCAGCGCCGAGACCGTCGCGTAGGCCCAGTAGTTCTCGACGAGCATCATCTGCCCGTACCAGTACGTCAGCCATTGGGAGGAAAGGACCGCGAATAGCGCCGCGGTGCGCGCGCCGGCCGGGCGGCGGCGCAGCGCGGCGAACAGGCCCGCGGCGACGGCGGCCCAGAGCGCCAGCATGAACGCGCGCATCGCCGTCGGCGAAGGCCCAAAGACGAAGGCGACCGCGTCCGCCGGGAGGTAGTCGAGCGGCGTGTGGTGCGTGAAGACGCCGGAATACAGCCGCCAGCCCTTCGACAGGAGCCAGCCGATCGCCGCGCAGGCGTCCTCGTCCCAGTGCGACTCGATGAAGGCGACCCGGCCGAGGCTCGCGGCGAGCGCGATCAGGAGGACGGCGAAACGGCTCGGACGCATGCCTTAGTGTAGCGGAATCGGCGGGCCTTTTTCCCCGAGCCTTTCGTACAGCGTCGCCATGCGGCGGCGGTCGTCGGGATCCGGAAAGCGCTGGCCGGTCTCGGCGAGGAACTCGAGCGCGGCCTTGCGGTCGCCCGCGTCGACGGCGAAGTAGGCGAGGTCGAGCCAGAGCTGGGGGTCGCGCGGCTCCTCCTTGATGAGCTGGTCGACCAGCCCGCGCGCCGTCTTGTACTCATGGAGGTCCTCGTAGACGAGCGCCATGGCCTGCCGCTCCTGCGGATCGGGCGTCAGCTTCGCCGCCTCCGCGAGCGAGGCGAGGGCCGGAGCGCGCTCGCCTCGCCGGGCGTCGTGCCGGGCGAGGTCGATCCGCGCGCGCGCGTCGCGCGGCGAGGCCCGCACGACGTCCGCGAGGATCGCGCGCGCCGCGGCGTGGTCCTGCTGCTCCTCGTACAACGCCGCGATCCGGCTGAGCGCCTCATGGTCCTTGGTACGCTCGCGTGCCGCGGCGAGGTTCGTGAGAGCCCCCGCGCGGTCTCCCGTACGGGCGGCGAGCGCGGCGAGCTCGAGCCGAAGGCCGGCGTCTTCGGGCGCTTCCTTTATAAGGCCGTCGAGCAGCGCGCGCGCGCGGCCGAACTCGCGCAGGTCCCGGTAGTACGCGGCCATCCGGCGGCGCTCGCCGGGCCCCGGCTTCAGCGCGGCCGCCTTGGCGAGGTGCTCGAGGCCCGTCGCCGCGTCGCCCATCTGTGCCGCGAGCGACGCGCGGTCGAGGCGCACGCTCAGGTCGTCCGGCCGCTCCGCCACGAGGCCGTCCAGCAGCTCGCGCGCCGGGCCGTAGTCCTTGAAGTCCTGATAGAGGAAGGCCATGCGCTGGCGGTAGACGGCGTCCGGATGCCGCTTGCGGGCCTCGCCGAGCGCCGCGAGGGTCGCGCCGCGGTCGCCGGCCCGGGCGAGAACCGTCGCGAGGTTGTGGCGCAGGTGCGCGTCCTCGGGCGCTTCGCGGATCAGCGCGCTCATGAGCTTCGCGGCGACGCCGTACTCCTGAAGCTCCGCGTAGAGCAGAGCCACGGCCTCGCGTTGCTCGGCCGTGGGCTTGCCGGCGCTCGCCACGGCTAGGAGCTCGCGGGCCTTCTTCCGGTCCCCGGCGCGCACGGCCGCGGCCGCCGCGTCGATCGCCGGCGTCGAGGGGGCGGCCCGGGCGATCGCGCAGGAAGCCGCGAGAAGCGCCGCCGCCAGCCGTAGGGTCATGCGGCTATTTCAGCAGTTTCGCGGCGTCTTCGTGGCCGCGCGCGCGCGCCATGTCGCCCGCCGAGAGGCCGTCTCCGGCTTTCAGCGCCGGGTCCGCCTTCGCCGCGAGCAGGATCTTGACCGCGTCCGTCCAGCCGTCGTGCGCGGCCCACATCAAGGCCGTGTAGCCGAGCTTGTCGTGCGCGTCGATCTTGGCGCCGGCCGTCAGCAGCCGGCTGATCGCGGCTCCACGCCCGAGCTGCGCCGCGCGGATCAGCGCCGTGAGGCCGTTTGAGTCGCGCGCGTTGACCTTGGCTTTGCAGGCGAGCAGCGCGTTGACCGTCGCGGTCGAGCCCGTCGCCGCGTAGGCGAGCGCCGGCACGCCCGTCGCGTCCTTCGCCGAGCAGTCGAGGCCTCTCGCCGCGAGCAGCGGAATGTTGGCCGCCCTCCCGCCCTTCGCGGCCTCCACGATCGCGGAATACTCCGGCGCGTCCTTGGGCGCGGGGTCGCCGCCCGCGTCGAGCAGCGCCTTGAGCATCGGCGCGTCGGCGTGGCCCGCGGCCCACATCGCGGCGGTCCAGCCGTAGCGGTCCTTCGCGGCGAGATCCGCGCCGGCGGCGAGGCGGGCTTTGAGACCCGCGGCGTCGCCCGCTTTTACGGACTCCACCAGCGGCGGATCGACGGCCGGTTGGGCGTGCAGGACGGAGGCGGTGCAGAGGAACAGGAACACGGCGAGGCGCTGGATCATGTGCCTCAGTATAGACCGCGTCCGCGCGCCCGTCAATGAGGCTCAGTCCAAGGGCCTAAAAATAGCTACCTCTTGGACCTAAATTGCACTAGGCCTTTCGGACCGCACTATGCTAGATTTCGGACATCGGAGGAATCATGAAAAAACTCATCGTCTTGTCGCTGCTCGCGGCGTTCTCATCCGTCTCCGCGCGCGCCGCGGGGGGCAAGCGCTACCTGATCGCGTTCAAGGAAGGCACGACCGCCGCCCAACGCGCGGCCGCGCTCAAAGAGCTCGGCGCGTCTCAGGCTGACGACCTCTCCGAGATCGACGCGCTGGTCGCCGAACTGCCCGAGGCCAAGATGTTCTCCGCCTTCGCCGAAAAGGCCGCCGCCATGCCGGAGGTCCTCGAGGTGCAGGAGGATGTATATAGGAACTGGCTTCTCGAGGTCCCCGTTTTCCGGGCTCCTTTCCCTTCCTTTGAGTCCATCAAGGCCGCCTTGCCCGCCGTCGTTCCTCCTCCGGCGCGGCCCGTCTATCCGCTTCCCGCCGGCGTCAACGCCGCCGAGGTCCCCTGGGGCATCGCGCGCGTGGACGCTCCTGGCGCCTGGTCCGTCACGAAGGGCGAGGGTGTGAAGGTCGCCGTCATCGACACGGGCATCGACTTCACCCACCCGGATCTGAAGGCCAACTACGCGGGCGGCTACAACGCGCTCGACTCGAACAAGTCGCCGATGGACGACAACGAGCACGGCACGCACGTGGCGGGCACGATCGCCGGCGTCCTCGACGGCAAAGGCGTCGTCGGTGTGGCCCCGAAGGCGCGCCTGTACGCGGTCAAGGTCCTCGACAAGGACGGTTCGGGCGGCCTGACCTCCATCATCAAAGGGCTGATCTGGTGCGGCAACAACAAGATGGACGTCGCCAACATGAGCCTCGGCGCCCCGATGGGCACGATCTTCATGCGTGCCGCCCTCAAGTACGCCCAGATGCGCGGCGTGACCGTCTTCGCGGCTGCGGGCAACGACGGCGGCTCGGTCAACTATCCGGGCGCGTATCCCGAGGCCATCGCGGTCGCGGCGCTGACGCCGGACGAAGGGATCGCCAAGTTCTCCAGCCGAGGCAATCAGGTCGCCTTCATCGCGCCGGGCGTGGACGTGAGATCCTCGGTGCCGCACGGCGGCTACGACAACTTCGCCGGCACGTCGATGGCGACGCCGCACATGACCGGGCTCGGCGCGCTCGCCGTCGCCCGGGGTGCACACGGCGTCGACGAGGTCCGCGCGGCGCTGCGTCGTGCGGCCACGCGGATTCCGGGCCTTAAGTCGTCCGAGCAGGGCTACGGCGTGGTGGATGCGGCGAAGCTTGTGAAGTAGGGGCCTAGGGAAGGGCCTAGGCTTGTGGGCCTGAGGGCCTAGGGCATAGGCCTTTAGGCCCAGACGCATATGGGCCTTATGCCTCATGATGGATATGGGCCTTCCGCCCATAATACGTGCAGACGAAAGACCTGCTCCGGGTCCCCTCAACGGAGCGCAGGGGGAAAGTACAAGTGAAGAAACTTCTGACCGGACTGATGATCGCGGCTCTCTCGGCCGCCGCCGCCTCGCCCGCTCTCGCGGCGAAGGGCAAGCGCTACATCGTGACCTTCGACGCGAAGGCGAAGAAGGCCGATCGCGACGCCGCGCTCGGCGCCCTGAACCTCAAGGCGACCAAGGACATCGCGACGAACGGCGACACGGACTCGGAAGTCTCGGTGGCACTCGTGGAAGTCCCGGCCGGCCAGACGCTCGAGACCGGCATCGGCAAGGCTTTCTGCAAGGACCCCCAGAAGTGCTCCCTCGCGGCGCGCCGCATCGTCTCGATCGAGGCCGACCGCCGCGTCAAGTGGATCGAGTCCGCGCAGGTCTCCTTCCAGGCCGCTCCGCTGCCTTCCTTTAACGGCGTCATGGCGGGCTTGAGCATGCCGAAGGCCGGCGCCTTCGTGCAGAACCCGCTCGCGTCCCAGATCACCGCGCAGCGCAAGGAAGAGACGTGGGGCGTCACCCGCGTCCATGCCTCCGCCGCCTGGCCGATCACCGACGGCAAGGGCGTGAAAGTCGCCGTCATCGACACCGGCATCGACTTCACCCACCCCGAGCTCGCGGGCAACGTGGACGGCGGCTACTCGGCGATCACGAAGACCGAGAACCCGGCCGACTACCAGGACGACAACGGCCACGGCTCCCACGTCGCCGGCACGATCGCGGCGCACAAGGACGGCAAGGGCGTCGTCGGCGTCGCTCCGGGCGCCCGCCTCTACGCGGTCAAGGTCCTCGACGCGGACGGCTCGGGCAACCTGTCCGACGTCGTCGACGGCATCGTCTGGGCCGCGAAGAATCACATGGAAGTCGCCAACATGTCCCTCGGCGCCCCGGTGGACAGCGAGGCGATGAAGCGCGCGGTGCGCTACGCTCGCGGCTCGGGCGTCGTCATCGTCGCGGCGGCCGGCAACTCCGGCGGCTCGGTCGGCTTCCCCGGCGCCTACGAGGACACGATCGCGGTCGCGGCGTCCGACTCCAACGACAAGCTCGCTTCCTTCTCCAGCCGCGGACCGGAAGTGGACTTCATCGCTCCCGGCGTGGACGTGCTCTCGGTCAAGATGGGCGGAGGCTTCGTCTCCTACTCCGGCACCTCGATGGCCTCCCCGCACGTCGCCGGACTCGCCGCCCTGGCCGTTGCCCAGGGCTACGTCGGGCTCAACGGCCCGGACGGCGTGTTCGCGCAGCTGAAAAAGGCGGCGACGCTGCTGCCGACGGCGGGCATGACGGCCGAGATGCAGGGCACCGGCATGATCGACGCCGGCAAGCTCGCCCGCTAAAGACTCCTTTCGTAAGAACCCGCCCCGACCGGCACCCCTCCCGGTCGGGGCGGTTCTTTTATACGATGGTGCCGATGGCGTCAGGCCTGTAAATTTATGAGAACCCTTTTTATCGTCAATCCAGCGGCGGGGCATGGGCGGGCGGGGGCGCGCTGGGAGAAGACGCAGGCGCTCGCCAAAGAGATGTATCCCGATATGGAGCTGGTTTGGACGGAGAGGGCGGGGCATGGAAGAGAGCTCGCGAAGATCGCGACGGAGGCGGGCGCGGAGCTCGTCGTCGCCGTCGGCGGCGACGGCACTTTGGGGGAAATCGTCGACGGCTACCTGGCGGTGCCCGAGGCGGCGCGGCGCAATACGGTCATCGCGACCTACCCGGCGGGCTCGGGTTGCGACTTCGCCAATCATATGGGCGTGCCGCGCGAGCCGGAGGCGTGGGCCAAGGCCTTGGCCGGCGGCTCGCGCCGCCGGATCGACGCGGCCCGCGCGACGTTTCGCGGCGCGGACGGCGCGCCGCGCTCGCGGCACTTCCTCAACGTCGCGTGCCTGGGGCTGCCCGGCGACGTCGGCGTCGCGATCAACCGGCGCGGCAAGGCGCTCGGCGGGACCTTGAGCTACCTGCTCGAGAGCGCGCTCGGCGTCCTGACCTCGAAGGCCCGGCCGATGACCTTGACGATCGACGGTGTCGAGCAGCCCTCCGGGGCCTACCACCTGGTCGCCGCGGCGAACACGAGCACGTTCGGCGGCGGGATGAAGCTGGCGCCTCAGGCCGACGCCGAGGACGGACTGCTCGACCTGGTGACGATCGGAGACGTCTCGCGCGCGGAGCTGATGTCCCTGCTCCCGCGCGCCTACTCGGGCGGCCACGTCGGCCGGCGCGGCGTGGAACTGCGGCGCGCGCGCCGTATCGAGATCCGCTCGGACGCGGTCCTGCCGCTCAACATCGACGGGGACTCCGACGGGACGGCGCCGGCCGTGTTCGAGGCGCTGCCGAAGGCCGTCGCGTTCCGCTGCTAGGCGCTTACTTCGCGGACGCGGACGGGCCCTTCATGTCGTAAGGACCGTTGAAGGCGGCCAGGAAGTCCGCGCCGCTGAAGCCGGCGGCCTTGAGCGAGAACATCGTGCCGGCGGGAATCACGGCGTAGGCGCCGGCGACCAAGGTCTCGCTCTTGCCCGCGATGTCGATGACGAGCTTGCCCTTGACCACGAGGATCGTCTCGTCGGCGGTGTGGGAGTGCGCGGGCAGGCCGTAGCCCTTGGGGAAGCGCGCGAGGGTCTGCACGGCGTGCGTCTTGGGGTCTTCGTAGATCAGGTGGTACTCCGCGCCGGCGGGGAGGCTGCCGGAGGCCTTCCAATCGATCTGGGCGGCGGTTTTGACGACGGGAGCGGGCGCGTTTTGGGCCCAGGCCCAGGACGCGAGAACCGCGACGACGGCGAGTGGGAGCGCGCGCTTCAAAAAATGGTGGCGGGGGACAGGATCGAACTGTCGACACCCGGTTTTTCAGACCGGTGCTCTACCACTGAGCTACCCCGCCGCGACGGACATGATATCAAATCGTCCGGAGGTTTTCCTCGGGCTTAAGGCTGGGCGAGGACGCTTTCGATCAGCCCGCGCACGCCTTCGTAGGCCGACTCGATGGTGCCGCCCGCCTCGGCCTCGAGCACGCGCACGGAACCGCGGTAGTGCTCGAGCACGGGCTTGGTCTGCTCGCGGTAGATCTCCATGCGCCGGCGGAAGACCTCGGGCGTGTCGTCCGCGCGGCCGCGCGCGAGGATGCGCCCGCGCAGCTCCTCGTCGGACGCGTCGAGGTTCACGATCGCGTCGAGGACGCCGCCGCCCGCGATCCACGAGTCGATGACGCCGATCTCCTCCTGGCGGCGGGGGAAGCCGTCGAGGATGAAGCCGTTAGCGACGACGTCGGGCCGCGCGAGGCGCTCGAGCACGAGGCCGCGCACGAGCGCGGAGTCGACGAGCTCGCCCTTGGCCATCAGCGCGGCCAGCTCGGGATCCGAGGAGGCCCGCGCCCGCAGCAGGTCGCCGACCGAGATGTGGATCATGCCGTAGTCCTCGGCCAGCTTCTTGCCGTGCGTGGACTTGCCCGAGCCGGGGGGGCCGGTGATCAGGATGCGCAGCGGACGGGCGGCCTGATCGGCGGCCAGCGACGAGCGCACGGCTTCGAGAAAGCGGGCGGTGAGGGCGGGATCCTCGCCGTGCGCGCCCCATTCGGCGGCGAGGACCTCGGCGTACGTGTCGGCGAGCTTCGCGATCTCGGCGCCTTCGATCAAGTTGAGCACGGCGTCGGCACGGCGCTTCAGTGGATGGATGAACTCATTCTCGTCGCGCAGGATGACCGGCCAGCGTTTGAGATTCGTTTCCGCGGAAATGCCGCGTTCGAGGCGGTCGCGGCGCAGGCGTCTCGCCAAGCGCACGACGGCGGGGGCGTCGAGGTAGAGGTTCAGCGTGGCGCGGCCGTCGGCGGCGGCGAGCAACTTCTCGTGCGAGGCGTAGATCGAGTCGACGACGAGGACCTCGTCGGCTCCGAGCGTCAGGAACTCGCCGCTGTCGAAGCGCGTGGTCTGTGTCGCCATGTCGTTGAGCGGCAGCTCGACGCGCCCGCCCGCGAGCAAGGTCTTGATGTCGGCGGCGACGCGGTCGAGGTAGAGCGAGTCCGGACGGTCGAAGTCGGGCTCGCCGTCGGCGCCTATGGGAACTTCGCCTTTCGGCTTGAAGTATCGGTCGACCGGGAAGACCTTGATGCGGTCTCCGAGGGTCGCGTGCAGGCCGGCGGCCAAGGTGGACTTTCCGGCGGCGGTCGGCGCCTCGAGGAAGACGACGCTGCGTCCCGGCAGAGCCTTCGCCTTCTCGAGCGCGGCCTTAAGGCCCGCGCCGCCGTCCTTGGCCGCGTGCCGCGACAAGGAGGCGGGCAGCAGCGGCGCTACCAGCGCGCGCGCTTTCGCCTGCAGGGCGGCGGCGTCCGGCGCCTTCGCGCCGGGCAGCAGGCGCGATATCAGGCGGACGGCCGGTCCGATCAGCGCGTTGGTCGCGCGCGGCGCGTAAATCTGGCCGAGGACGACCGCCGTCGTGAGGATGCCGAGGACGGCGTTCAGGGCCCAGCGCATGTCTGCGCCCATGACGGCGGCGTAGAGGTGCAGGAGGCTTCCCGCGACGACGAGGATCGGATACAGCGGCGCGATGCCCTTCGGCGCGCGGCCTTCCGCCTTGAAGAGCTCGTGGTTGCGGCGGATCTGCGGCCAGTTCAGCACGCCGAGCAGGACCATCGCCGCGGTGAACGCGACGGTCAGCCAGGTCGTGACCGGCAGGAAGATTCCGGCCGCGATCAGCGGCAACGGGGCGAGCGAGGCCAAGGCCGTCAGCGCCGTCGCCTTGAGCTCCTTGCGGTCGCGCTTGTGCCAGTTGATCTGCCCGGCGACGATCGCGCTCTCGGCGACGCCGAGCACGTTCACGGCGTTCCACCAGATGCTCGAGCCGTGACCGATGGAGGCGACGGACAGCATGACGGCGGCCGCGAACCATATGAGAGGGCCCGCGACGGCCAAATCCTTAACGCCCTCGCGGCCCGACTTGAAGTTCTTCACGATCTGCGGGATGCCGATGGCGCCGAGCACGATGCTCCCCGTCGCGGCGACGGCGGCGACGTGCGCGGAGAGGAGCGGGAGCGCGACGGCGATCGCGGCGGCGGCGGCGACGCCGAGTGCGATGCGGACGACGGGCTTGCTCCAGGCGCTCCGGGCCGGAGCGGGCGCCTTCGCCGCGGGCGGCTCGGTGCGCGGCTTCTCCGTCTTCGCGGCGGCGCTCAAGAACGGGAACGCGCGGACGGTCTTCGCCGTCGGAACCTGCACGTCGAGGGAAGGCGTTTTTTGGCGCGTCTCGATCAGCGCCTCGGGATAGAGCTGCGCGAAGGATTCCTCGCCTGAGCGGCTCGAGTCTTCCGTGGGGACGTCGCGGCGGAGGACGGCGGGCGAGCCGTCCTTGGCGGCGGCGTGCAGGGGCGTCAGCGCGGGCGTCTTCATCGGAGACGTCGGGACGGGAACGTGACTCGCGATCGCCGGCGCGGGAGCGAGGGCGAGCGGCGTCAAGGCGAGCGCCTGAGGCGTGAGCGCGGCGGCCAGCGCGAGCGCCGGGACCGGCGTCAGTGCGGGAACGAACGACGCGGTGAGCGACGCCTGCGGCAGCGAGAACGTCTGGCCGAGCGAGGTGAACGCGCCCAGGCCGGAAACGGGGATGACCGGGGCGCCGCCGGCATGGACGCCGGTCGTCGGCGCGTGGACGACCTGGGCGACGGCCTCGTAGGCTCCCCAGGAGAACGACCAGGCGACTTGGAGCGTCGCCAGGAGAGCCGCCAGAATTTTCTTGCGTGCCGTCATCCCTCATAGGGTAGCAACCGCGGCTCGTCCGGATAAGGGTCCGAGGGCCCATGGAGGCTGGGTCCGTTCCCGTTCACTGCCAAAGTGGCAGTAAACGGGAACGGATGGGAAATCGCGTGAGGCGCGCGCCGCCCTTGACATCCGCGCGGACGCGTGATATACTTCGAAAGTCGAAGCATTCGGATATCGAACCAATGAACCTCGAAGAACGCGCGCGCAAGCTCACGGACCACCTCCAGACGGTGATGGAGGAGGCGGAGAGCGTCGACAAGAAGAACTCCGCCGTGCGCGAGAAGCTCAGCTGGCAGGAGATCCGCGTCCTGCGCGCGGCCGGGCGTCAGGAGGGCTGCACGATGAGCGGTCTCGCCGACGCGATCTGCCTCTCGCTGTCGAGCGCGACCGGCCTCATCGACCGCCTTGTCGACAAGAAGCTCATCAAGCGCGACCGCTCGAGCGCGGATCGGCGCGTCGTGCAGGTCGTGCTCACGGACGAGGGCCGCGAGCTGCATGAAGAGGCGATGGCGGGACCGGTCGAGTTCTCCCGCGGCCTCCTCAAGGGGCTCAACGCCGAGGAGCAGGACGCCCTGCTCGGCCTGTTCCGCAAGATCTCGGATCGCATCACGACGGAGAAGAAGGCGGCCTGATATTTTTTTGCCGTAAATATTTCGAAAGTCGAACTATTCAAAAGGAGAACGAACATGAACGATGAAAAGAAGGACGGCCAGGACGGTAAGGAGTGCTGCACGAAGAAGTGCTGCGGCAAGGCGCTCGCGGCGTTCGCGCTGCTCGCGGTCGGCGCTATCGGCGGCTACGCCGCGGGCAAGTGCTGCGCCGCGAAGCACGCCGCCCCGGCGGCGGTCGAGGCTCCGGCGAAGTAGGACGGCGCGGCTCGCCCCCGGCGGCAGGATTGAAAAGTATTTGACTGGACGCCCGCCGGGGGCGGGGCTACACTGTGAGTGCCGGCAAGATCAAAGAGAGAGATCGCTAAGATCTCAATCTGGACTCGACAGAGCCATCGATCGAACCGACCCTGGCCGAACGAATCGAATAGGGACTCGCAAGAGAACCGGTGAACCGTGCCGAGGGGGCATGGGACGCCTGGAGGACCGCAAGGGACTCCGTCGATGAGCTCGGCCTCGCTATTTTTGGGGAAGCCCGCGCTACGGCGCAAGCCCGGCGAGGGCTTTCTTGTAGGCGGGCTCGTCGGAGCGCAGCGCGTCCGGATTGAGCCCCAGCGCGCGGCACGCGTCGATCGTGAACCGGTGGCCCCACAGGATTTGCGCGAGCCAGTCGTCGTTCGCGACGTCGAGAAACGGCACGCCGATCGTCTCCAGATACCGGTGCGCGGCGTCCCAGCGCGTCTCGCGGACCGTCGAGAAGCCGACGACGAGCGACCCGCGGCCCACGGAGATATGCGGGCCGTGCAGGAACTCCTCGAGGCCGTAGGCGCGCACGCGCAGATGCGCGGTCTCGAGCAGCTTCAGCGCGACCTCGCAGGCGACCCACTCGCGCAGGCCGTCTCCGAGGAGGACGAGATCGGCGTCCGCCGCGACCTTCGGGGAATCGGGGCCCCAGTTCAGGCTCGCGCCGACGCGCGAAAACGGGGTCAGCAGCGCCGGCTTGCCCGCCCAGCGCAGGAGCCAGACCATCGTCGTCGTGAAGGATTTCGTGAAGGCGCCGGTGTCCTCGAGCGGGCATGTCTCGAGGCGCCGCTTCGGGCCTTTCCAAACGGCCCCTTGGCCGCAGACGGCGACGGTGGACGCGCCCGCGCGCCGGGCCGCGGCCTCGGCCTTCACGGTGTAGGACGCGGCGCCGCCGCGGTGGGAGAGGAACACGCCGAGGTCGCCCTTCGAGAGCCGGTATGGGCGCGAGACGAAGTCGTAGGCGTGGACCGCGCACGCGTCGTAGCCGGCGCCGCTCCACAGCCAGGCGGCGATGCGCGCCGCGTGATGATTCGTGCCGACGCCGACGAAGAAAATCTTTTTGCCTTTCGGGGGCTTCATCCACGCGGGCAAGGGCGCGCGAAGGGCGGCCCCGACGAGCTCCGGCTGCGCGAAGACGTTCGCCTCGAAGCGGCTCATCGTCCGGACTTGTACCCGCGCGCCATCATGAACTCATACGGGATCTCGATGCCGCCCGAGCGGGACTTGTTCTTCGCGGCGCGGCGCAGCACGGTCTTCTTCACCCATGCCTGGCCCTTCTCGTCGAGGCTACGGAGCATGGCGCCCGTGCGGCCCGCGCCTTCGGTCATCACGGTCCAATACTCCTCGGGGGAGGCGAAGCGGAAGGTGCCCGTCAGGCGCTTCGTCGAGAGCTCGAGGAGCCCGGCGCGCGCGAACGCGGCGTCGATCGCGCCGTCGGGGCCGAACGTGAACAAAGTCGGGGCGCCGTAGGGCGCGCGCAGGTCGGGCTCGCACTCGACGATCGCGTGGAGGATGAGCGACGTGAACAGCATCTTCTCGCGACGCCCCTGCACGAGGCACGCGACGACGCCGCCGGGCTTGGTCACGCGCGTCATCTCCGCGAGCGCCTTATCCGGCCGGGCGAACAGCATCAGGCCGAGTTGGGAGATCGCCGCGTCGAAGGAGGCGGTCTCGAGCGGCAGCGCGTGCACGTCCATCTCCGCGTACTCGATCGGGGCCGAGCGCTTGGCGACGGGGGCGGCCTTGGCGCGTCCGATCATCACGGGCGAGAGGTCGACCGCGAGCACCGCGCCCTTCTCGTCGATCTTCGCCGCGGCGGCGCGGCTCGCTATGCCCGGGCCGCAGGCGACGTCGAGGACGCGCCACTTCTTACGAAGGCCGGCAAAGTCGACGAATTCCTCCGCCGTTTTGGCGAACAGCGAGTTCGACAGCTTCTCGTAGCGTTCCGCGGCCTCGTTCCAGACGGCGCGGGATTCGGCGGTGTGGGCTTCGGGGTCGAACGAGCCGGTTTCGGTCACGCGGTGATTATACGATTTCAGGGGGGGCGCACGGCCTAGGCCGACGGACCCGGTTCGCCCCAGGTCCCGGGACCCTCGCGGACCCGGGGAGGGGGGCCTATCCTTCCTCCATGAACGCCCCCCTCTCCCTTTTAGCGCTCGTGCTCGCCTTGCCCGTGTCCGCCCAGACCTTCGTCTCGCCGGATCAGGCCGACGACATCGCCTCCGCGTCGAAATCCGCGAAATCCCTGAGCAAGAAGCTCTCGCCCGCCGCCGTGGACCCCAAGCCGGTCAAGGCGCTGACCGACCGCCTCGTCAAAGACGGCGAGCAGGTCGTCATGGAGGCCGGCATCGGCAACGTCTTCACGCGCATCGGCAAGCCCGACGCCCAGGGGCGCTTCAAGAACCTGCAGGCCAATCTCGTCGAGGTTCCCGCCGAGCTCGCGGAGGCGCCGAGCGACTCGATGTTCCGCCAGGCCGTGATGCGCCGCTATTTCTCGCATCTCGAGGCGACGAGCGAAAGCTGGGAGATCAATCCCAAGACCGGCAAGGGGACGGTCCACGTCTGGATCTACCGCGTCGGCCTCGAGGGCCGGCTCATGAGCGTCGAGCATCAGATCGCGCCGGTCGCGCGCGGCGAGGACGGCACGGACGCGCCCGTCGAGGAGAAGGCCCGCTCCTACCGCCTGTCGCCGTCTGACCCGAGCGTGCAGCGCCGCTGGAAGGCGCTGACCAAGGAGCTGATGACCTTGGGCCGCGTCGTCGAAGCCTAGGAGCCTAGGGCTTCGGCAGGATCAGGTTGTCGAGGAGCGTTTGCTCCGTGCGCGCGGCCGAGCCCAGCCAGTTGTCGTCGATCGCCGCGCAGGGCTTGAGCGCCTTGCTCGCCGCGTCGCGCGACGGCTCGCTCGGCTTCGCGAAATACCACGACGTATCCACCCCGACGACGCCGGCCGCCGACGCCCAGCCCGGCCGCGGCTCGGAGTTGCGCTTGCGCCAGCGCGCGAGGCCCTCGCCGTATTTCGCGCTCCGCCTCTCGAAGACCGCGTGCACGCTCATGATCCGCTCCATCGCCGCCCCCTTGAGCGCGTTCCAATCGGTTTCGTCGCCCTTGAGGGGGAGGACGACCGGCTCGTAGTATTTCTTCTCGCGGTTCGTGAAGTCGCACTCGAGCTTCGGGATGGAGCCTTTCACGTCCACCGCCTGGAACGTGCAGTGGAAGTAGCCGCGGCCCTCGCCTTTCGGCCGCAGCTCGAGAGGGATCGAGTGGTAGGCGCCGGTCTTCATGTAGTCCGGGATGCGCGGCGTGTCGAAATGGACGTACTCCGCGGTCTGCGATCCGTAGAAGTAGAAGCCCTCGCGCCCGCCGCGCCGTTCGGGGACCGCGATCGCCGTGTACGACTTCGGCGGCGCCCACTCCCAGCGGCCGAGGTCCTGGCCGCGCCCTTCCGTGAGCGGACGCCCGTCCTCGTCGGGGCCCTCGAGCGAAGTGAAGCAGGCGATCAGCTCGGCGGGGGAGGCCGCGCGCGCGGCCGCGGCGCACAGCAGGACGGCGAGGGCGAGGGGTAAGCGCCGCATCTCTCGGAGTGTAGCCCCGGAAAACGCCCCGCGCCAGGGGAGATCTTAGAGCGGAAAGCCGGCCAGCAGGAGGTAGGCTTCCGCGGTCAGCTCCTCGTCGCGGAGGCTCCGGTCCTCTTCGCTCCAGCCCCGGCTCTCCTCGAGCAGCGCGACGAAGCGGTCGAGGTCGGCCTGCTCGGCGTCGCTGACGCGCGCGAGGAAGCTCTCGCCGACGCGCGGCCGGCGCAGGCTCTTCGCCGCGTGTCCCGCGAGCACCGGGTGCGTGCCCTCCCATATCTCGTTGACGAGCGCGTCGTCGGCGAGGCGGTTGAGCGGGGAGAAGTCGTCGAGGATGCCGTGGCCGCCGATGAGCAGCTGCGCCTCGCGCACGAGCTCGCTGCCGCGGCGTGAGATCTCGGTCTTGAGCAGGGGCACGAGCGCCTCGGCGTCGGCCTCGCCGGCCTCGAGCGCGGCCAGGCCGCGGTAGAACGCGGTGAGCATGCCCGCGTGCATTCCCTCCATCGACTCGAGCCGCGAGGCGACCGAGGGGATGGCGGTGAGCGGCTCGCCGTAGGCTACGCGCCAATCCGCGAAAGTTCGAGCTTCTAAGACGGCCCGCCCCGCGTAGCCCAGCGCCGCGGCCGCCACGTGCAGGCGCGAGACGGAGAGGATCTCGTTCACGAGAAGGACGAGCCCCTCGCGCGGCTTGCCGATCAACTCGGCGCGCGCGCTCAGATACTCGACCTCGACCGTGGCCTTGCCGCGCGTGCCTCCGATCGGTTTGAGCCTCAGGATCCGGTGGCCGTTGAGGCCGCCGTCGGGGAGCCTGCGCGCGACGAGGAAGAGGGCCGTGACGCCCGCGGGCGTCTTCGCGGTCGTGACCCAGACTTCCCCGGGATTCGAGCAGAACCACTTGATCCCTTTCAGCGACCAGGCTCCGTCGGCCCGCGGCGTCGCCGTCGTCTCGTTGGCCGCGACGTTCGAGCCGCCTTGTCGCTCGGTCACGAACTGGCCCGCGGTCAGCGCCCAGACCGCGTCGTCGGAGCGCAGGCGGGGGAGGAACTCGCGCATCTGCGCCGCCGTCCCGCGCTTCTCGAGCAGGCCGATCAGGCCCTCCGTCATCGCGAGCGGGCAGGTGATCCCGCCCTCCCCGCAGTAGTTGGCGAGCACGGCGCGCGTCATGCGCTCCGTCAAAGTCAGCGGGCCGGGCCCGCCGTAGATCGCGCGGGCGAGCGCGCGCCGCGCCTCGATCTGCTCGGGGCAGTAGCGCACCTCTCCGTCCACGAGCCGGGGCAGGTTCTCGGGCTTGTGCGCGGTCTCGACGAGCGCGTCGAGCGTCCGGCCCGCGTACGCGCCGAACTCCGAGCAGCGGGCCCGGCCCTGGGGCGTCAGCATGTCGCCCGCGACGGCGCGCAGGGACTCGTCGGCTTCCCAGAAGTTCATGCCCCGCGTTCCGGGGTAGCCGGGGAGGGCCGCGTTGTCCATGCACGGAGGATAGGAAATCGCGCGGCCCGGCGCCACGGCGCGGGTCTTAAGACCCACGCGAAAACGGCCATTCGACACTGTTCCCGGCGGGCGCCCCGGCGCATAATGAGGACATGATCCTACCGACTCTCTGCCTCGTCGTCGCCGCCGCGCCCGCGTGGTCCCAAGCGTCCGTCTCCTTCGAAGCCCAGCTGGACTCGATCCAGCGCGTCGCCGCCGTCCAGCGGGCCGCGAGCGTCCAGGCCGCCGCGGCCGCCGCCACCGAGCTCGACGCGCTCCTGGCCGTCCTGCGCGACGGGAAGGAGCCGGCCGAGCAGCTCGCGGCGCTCGAGACGCTCGCGCAGCGCGCCGGCGGGCTCGCCTCGGCCGATCAGTTCCGGGTCGTCGAGGCGGTCCGGGCCGCCGCGGACTCCTCTTTCAAGGACGCTTCCGTCCGCGCGAAGGCTCTCCGGACCTTGGGCAAGATGATGCCCTGGCTGTTCGACGACTCGGCGAAGACGAAGGCGGTCCAGGCGCTCGTCGACGCCGCGTCCGTCGCGGCGAGCGATTCCCGCTTCGCGTTCCGCGCGCAGGCGCTCTACGGCCTCGCGGACTGTGCGAAGAGCCTGCCGTTCGGCGGCGACAGCCTGGCCGAATCGGTCGCCGGCGTCGCGCTGGACTCGCTGCGCGATTCCATGGCGGGCCAAGAGCGCATGGTGTCGATCCTCCTGCTCCATAACTTTCTCGGCGGCAACGGGGCCGGCGTCTTCTGGCGCGACGCCGCGCTGGGCCGGCGGGCCGAGCAGGAGCTGATCGTCCCGCTCGAGGGGCACGTCGACCCGCTGTACGTGAACTCGACCACCGACTATCGCTACCTGTACGTGCGCGTCCTCTTCCTGCTCAGCGGGCTGTCTCCCGACGGCCAGTCCGTCCGCACGCGCGTGTGCACCGCTCTGCAGGACATCTCACAGCGCGAGCCGGACACGACCATCCGGCTCCTCGCCCGCTCCTACGCCGAGCGTCTGCAGCGCTGACAAGAGTACGTCACGCCGCCGCGCTTGCTTGCGCCATGGGCATTCGCGACAATGCCGCCATGAACCTGATCCCCCAAGTCATCGAGCGCGCCACGCAG
>JBBQVX010000021.1:0-34209 GCA_038211115.1 Elusimicrobiota bacterium
CAAGGCGGCGTCGGTCCAGGAGCCCGGCGACCAGCGGCTGCACCTGGATCTCGCTTACGCGCTGCAGAACGCGGGAGACCGCGACGGCGCGTCGGCCGAGTTCGCCCAGGCCGCGTCGCAGGAAGGGGAGCTGAAGTCGCAGGCGCAGACCGCGCTCGAGAACCTGAAGAATGCGCCTCCGGCCGCTTCCGAGCTCAAGGCGCACAAGCTGCTCGAGCAGGGCTACGCGGCGCTCGGCCGTGGGGACAAGGCGTCGGCGCGCGCGCGCTTCACGGCGGCCGTCGCGGCCGACCCGAAGAACTCGGGCGCGCTGAAGCAGCTCGGCTTCCTGAACTACGAGGACGGCAAGCTGACCGAGGCGGCGCGCAATTTCGAGGCGGCGCGCGTCATCGAGCCGCAGGACGGCTTCACGGCGCTTCAGCTCGGCTACACCTACGCGAAGCTGAAGAAGAGCGATGAGGCGCGCGAGGCGTTCACCGCCGCGTCGGGAAGCACGGACGCGAAGATCCACGACGCGGCCGTCGCCGCGCTGAACCCCGCGCTCTAAAACAGACGGTCAGAATCTCCGCGGCCGGCCCGGACACGGGCCGGCCGCGGGTTTTTCCGAGGAGAGCACAACTCCTCAACAATCAAGTTACAGCCTGGCCATTGGACCGTCGAGGCGCATGCGGTATCTTGCTGCATGGCCCGCGCGGACGCGATCACGAAAACGGTACAAGCGCTGGTCATCAGCTCCCTCCTCGGGGGCTGCGCGGGCGGCGCGAGGAAAACACCGCCCGCCTGCCCGGTGTCGGCGCCCGGGGCCCCTTCCGGCGAGATGACGCGGGCCTACGAGCTGCTGCGCTGCGGACGCCTCGAGGAGGCGGTCACGGCGTTCTCCGGCGTCGCGAGCGCTCATCCGGAGGACATGCGCGCGCGCATGGAGCTCGGCTACGCGCGGCAGGCGTCGGGCAACTTCTCCGCGGCCGCGGACGACTTCGAGCTGGTGTCGCGCTCGACCGGCGAGTTCCAGGAGCAGGCGAGCGCCGCCCTGAAGTCCCTGCGGGACGGCGGCACGGAGATGAACGCCGTCCAGCGCGATTCCCTGCTCGACGCGGGCTACGACGCCCTGCGCCAGGGCGAGAACGGCCTCGCGCGGGAGAAGTTCCGCCTCGCGCTGGAGGCCGACCCGCAGCGCCCCGACATCAACAAGCAGCTCGGCTACATGAGCCTGGACGAGGGCGACCTCGTCGGGGCGGCGAAGAGCTTCGAGGGCGCCCGCCGCATCGCGCCGGACGACTGCGCCGGGGCGCTCGAGCTCGGCTACATCTACGTCCGACTGCACAACGACGCGAAGGCGGAGAAGGCCTTCGCGAGCACCCAGTGGTGCCCCGACCAGAAGGTGCGCTCCGCCGGGGCGGCGGCGCTGAAGACGCTGCGAGCCGCCGATCCGAGCCTCTATCTCGACATCTACGCCGCTCCGCTCTTCACCTCGCGCTTCCAGGACAAGATCGCCTTCCTCGAGGCCGCGGCCGGCTGGAAGCCGCGCTCCGAGTGGCCGGTCAGCTTCTACGTCGCGGCGCGCTACATGCAGGACTCCCGGTCGCGGAGCGGGGACATCCCGGAGATCTATTCCGACAACGCGGCTTCGCTGGGCGCCGGGATCAAACTTCAGCCGAAGAACATGAACCTGAACCTGACCGCGGAGGTCGACCCCACGCGCAACCTAACCCGCAGCGCCGAGCACCCGGATCGCGCCGAGACGAACAAGCGCGTAGTCCTCGGGGACTACGCGTATTGGGAACGCCGGAGGCTGTTCGCCGACGCAGGCGCGAGTCTCGGGTACTACAGCCGCTATCGCGACAACGTCATCGCGTACGCGCAGCTGCGCGGCGGCGCCGTCGCGTGGGACGGAGACGGTGCGCGAGCGAGCCTGTACGTTCCTGTCTACGCCTCGAAGGACGGCAACCGCGACTTCTTCAACAACTTCGTCGAGGCCGGCGCCGGCTCTGAGCTCGCATCGACGGGCGCGATGAACTTCAAGCTGCGCGCGGAATACCTGCGCGGCTTCTACATGGGCATCCAAGGCCGCGACCGCAATCCGTACTCGCGCGCGTACAACGACTTCCGTGTGATGCTGATCTGGTCGGTCCGGTTCACGAAGGAGCGCCGCCGCCCGTCCCCGGCGAACCCCGTCGAGGCCGGCGGGGCCGGGAGATTCCGGTGGTAGGCGAGACCTTCGAGACGGCGGTCCGGGGCCTGACGGCCTTCACCGCGGTCTCCATCCTGATCAGCGGTCTCGATGACTTGTTCATCGACGTCTGGTACTACGGAACCGAGCTGTACCGGCGCCTCCATCCCGCGGACTACCGGAAGATCACCGAGGCCGAGCTTCGGGCGCTTCCCGAGCAGTCGATAGCGATCATGATCCCGGCGTGGCACGAGGACGCCGTGATCGCGCACATGCTCCGCAACACGATCAAAACGGTCGAGTACACGAACTTCGACATCTTCGTCGGCACTTACCCGAACGACGATGCGACGATGATGGCGGTCGCCGAGGTCGCGGAGGGCGACCCCCGGATCCACCGCATCGTCTGCCCGAACGACGGGCCGACGAATAAGGCGGACTGCCTCAACTGGATCATCGCGGGCATCCGCCAGCACGACAAGGCGACCGGCAAGCGCGTGAACATCTTCATGCTGCATGACTCGGAGGATCTCGTCCATCCGCTGTCGTTCAAGCTCATGAACGCGTTCATCCCGGGAGCCTCAATGGTCCAGCTCCCCGTGATCCCGTTCGAATCGGCGTCGAGGGAGATGACGGCCGGAACCTACCTCGACGAGTTCGCGGAATCCCATATCAAGGACATGGTCGTACGGGAGCGCTTGAGCGGCATGGTGCCGTCGGCCGGCGTCGGGACGGGCTTTTCTCGAGACGCGATGGACCGCCTCGCGGTCAAGCACAACAACCAGATTTTCAACGTGCAGACCTTCACCGAGGACTACGACCTGGCCTTCAGGCTCAACGCGATCGGCGAGAAATCCATCCTGCTTCAGTACTACGTCGAGCGTACGAGCGCGAACGCGGACGGCGTCCTGAAGATCGAGCGCCAGCTCGTCGGCACGCGCGAGTATTTTCCGTCCAACTTCTACGACGCCGTGCGCCAGAAGGCGCGCTGGACGCTCGGGATCGTGTTCCACGGCTGGCAGCAGCGCGGCTGGGAGGGGGGGCTCGCGCTGCGCTACATGATCTGGCGCGACCGGAAGACCCTGCTCACGAATTCCGTGAATATGCTGGGCTACCTGCTGCTTCTCGACGTGGCGCTGGCCTCGCACGTCGGGAGCGCGTGGTCGTCCGGGCCCGCCATCCTGATCCCCGAGGGGAGCTGGGTCTGGGACGTGATCATCGTCGATGCGGCGCTGCTCGTGAACCGCTGCGTCCAACGCGTCGTGTCGATCGCCCGTATCTCGAGCCCCCGGCAGGCCGTCTTGTCCCTGCCGCGGATCATCTGGGGCAACGTGATCAACTTTTTCGCCGTGGCCAAGGCGACGCACATCTTCGTGCGCACGGCGCTCACCGGAAAGAAGCCGGTCTGGGTCAAGACCGCGCACGCCTTCCCCACCGAGGAGCAGTTGCTGGGCTACAAACGGAAGCTCGGCGACCTGCTGCTGGAGAGCAGGCTTCTGACCCTATCGCACCTGACTGAGGGCCTCAAGGCCCAGAAGGAGAGCGGCCGCCTGCTCGGCGACGTCCTCGTCGACCTCGGCTTCGTGTCGGAGGACGACCTCGTTGTCACGCTCGGCGCCCAGCTCAAGATCGAGACGCGCCGCCTCGATCCCGAGGGCCTGCCCGGGAACCCGCTCGAGCTCATCGCCGAGCCCGCGGCGCGCGAGCACCTGATGGTCGTCGCCGACGGCGGGCAGCGTCCGGTCGTCGTCGCAGCCGCCGTCACCGGCGACAAGCGCATGCGGACCTGGCTCGACGCGAATCTGCCGCACCCGTACCGATTGGTGCTCGCCGGCCGGCGCAACATCGTGGACGTCATCGAAAAATCAGCGGATAAGAGGAACTTATGGCAAAACCCGTCGTCCTGGTCGTCTTCGGAACCCGCCCCGAGGTCATCAAGCTCGCTCCCGTCGTCCGGGCCCTTCGGGCCGGAGGGGAATTCTCGACCCGCGTCTGCGTGACGGCCCAGCATCGCGAGATGCTCGACCTGATGCTGCGCAATTTCGAGCTGATCCCCGATTTCGACCTCGACCTGATGCAGGCGAACCAGGATCTCTCGGGCTTCACGGCGCGCGCGCTGCCCCGGCTACAGGAGGTGCTGCGCCGGGTTCGTCCCGACTACGTCCTCGTACAGGGCGACACGACCACGGCGTTCATCACCGCGCTCGCCGCGTTCTACGAAAAGATCCCCGTCGGCCACGTTGAGGCCGGACTCCGCTCGTTCGACCGGGAGAACCCGTTCCCCGAGGAGACCAACCGCGTGATGATCTCGCGGCTGTGCGACATGCACTTCACGCCGACGGAGGTCGCCGGGCGGAATCTGCGCGCGGAGGGAATCCCGGAGCTGTCCATCCTGCAGACCGGCAACACCGTCGTCGACGCGCTGCGCTGGGGCGGCAAGCGGGCCCACAGCGTGATCGAGCCGGCTCTGCTCACCGGGCTCCGGTCGATGGGCGCCGCCGACCAGGCCGTCCTCGTCACGACGCATCGCCGCGAGAACCACGGAGCCCCGCTCAAGGAGCTGTGCGGAGCGTTCCTGACTTTGGTCAAGCGGCATCCGGATCTCCATTTGTTCTATCCGGTGCACATGAACCCTAAGGTCCAGAAGACGGTCCGCCGCATCGTGCGGCATCCGCGAGCGCACCTTCTTCCCGCGCTCGAGTACTTCGACCTGATCCACGTCATGCGGCGCAGCCGCTTCGTTCTCACCGACTCGGGAGGGCTTCAGGAGGAGGCGCCCGCGCTCGGGAAGCCGGTGATCATCCTGCGCAAGGTGACCGAGCGCCCCGAGGCCGTCAGCGCCGGCGTCGCGACTTTGGCCGGCACGGACGCGCGGACCGTCGTGGGGGTCGCGTCCCGGCTCATGAACGACGCCGCGTTCTACAAGAGGATGTCGAGAGGCAGCGGGATCTACGGAGACGGTCGTGCGAGCGAGCGCATCGTCGGCAGCCTGCGCCACCGCTTCGGCCTCGCCCGTCGCCGCCCGGCGGGCTACCGCGCCGTCATGGAAATGGCGAAATGAAGTCACCGCGCCTGCATGTTCTCCGCGGCGACGATGCCGCTATACTCCCGTCATGGTTCCGAGACCCGCGACGGCCGAAGAAATCGCTCCGAGCGCGGCTCCCATGATCAAGGAAAAACGGCGCTACCGGCGCGTGGCCGACCCCTTCGCGGTGACGCTGGTCGCGTCCCGCGGCCTGCTCGGCGCGAGGAAGATCGACGGCGTCGCCAAGGACTACGACACTGCCGGCGTCTGCGTGCGCAGCGCGAAGCCGCTGCCCGTCGGCTCCGAGGTCCGGATCCGGCTGCGCCTGCCGCGCTCCCTCTCCGAATTCTTCCGCGGCCTCCCGTGCGAGCTCGCCGGCCGCGTCGTGGACGATCGCAAGGCGAAGGGCCAGCCCGGGCACGAGATCGTCATCGCCTGGGACAAGCCCCTGTCCGAGGCGCTGCGCGGCGTGGTCGCCTCCTATCAACGGAAGATCGGCGCGCTCGTTGGCCTCACCTTGCTCACCGTCATCTGGGTCAAGTGGAGGACGCTGGATTACTTCTGGTACACGCCGTTCTTCTTCGTCTACAGCCTCACTTTGCTCACCTATCTCGTCTCGCGCTTCTACCTGTCGTGGCGGCACACGTCGCCGAAGCTGGCGAACTACACCCCGACGGTCAGCGTGATCATTTCCGTGCGCAACGAGGAGGCCGCGATCTCGCGCACGGTCGAGACCTGCTACCGGACCGATTACCCGCCGGAGCAGATGGAGGTCCTGGTCGTGGACGACGGCTCGAGCGACGCGACGCCGCGCATTCTCCGGGAGCTGCGCGTGAAGTTCCCGAGCCTGAAGGTCAGCACCCTGCCCCCGAGCGGCAAGCGCCAGGCGATGGCGGAGGGCGTGCTGAAGGCGACCGGCGAGATCATCGTCTTCGTGGACTCGGATACGTTCCTGATGCCCGACGCGCTGCGCCAGATCGTGTGCGGCTTCGAGGATCCGACGCTCGGGGCCTCCGCGGGCTACACGGAGGTCGAGAACGCGAGCGTCAACGCGCTGACGGGCCTTCAGGAGGTGCGTTATTTCGTCTCGTACCGCCTGCTGAAGTCGTCCGAGAGCCTGTATGACTGCGTCACGTGCTGCCCGGGCTGCCTGTCGGCCTACCGCCGCAAGTACGTGCTCGAGATCCTGCAGCCTTGGCTGCACCAGAAGTTTCTCGGGGCGCCGGCGACGTTCGGCGACGACCGAAGCCTCACGAACTTCATCCTGCGCAAGTACCGGGTCATTTACAACGACAAGGCGGTCGCCTCGACCTTGGTGCCCGAGAACTGGAAGCAGTACATGCGCCAGCAGGTGCGGTGGAAGAAGTCCTGGCTGCGGGAGACCCTGATCGCGGGGCGCTTCATGCACCGCAAGCATCCGGTGGCGGCCATCTCGTTCTACTCCGCGTCGCTGTTCAGCCTGATGTCGCCGGCGATGGCGCTGCGGGTCATCTTCCTCCAGGCGCAAGGGCACGACGCCGTGTTCGTCTCCTACATGCTCGGCCTCGTCTTGATCGGGTTCCTCCAGTCTCTGTACTTCCTCTATAAGCGCCCGAGCCCGCACTGGATCCTCGGCATGCTGTGGATGGCGAGCTCTCTCGTGCTCACGGGGCCGCAGACCTATTACGCGCTGCTGACCATGCGCAAGAACCATTGGGGTACCCGGTGAAGCAGCCGACGTTCCGGAAGCAGTGGCTCGCCGTCTGGCTGCTCGCGCTGGCGGTCGTCGGCTGGGTCGCGGCCGGCGAGTCCTGGACGCGCCGCCACCTGATCAATCCGCCGCCGATCCCGCAGGCGAGCCGCGTCGAGGATCGCTTCATCGCGCTGCTGTTCCCGCGCGTCACGCCCGGCGCGCGCAAGTTCGCGATGTCTCGCTCCGAGCTGGCCGACCTGCTCGGCGCCTTGAAGAAGAAGGGCTACGTCTCGATCAGCCTGGACGACGTCGCCGCGTTCTACGCGGGGAAGCGCCTGCTCCCGCCGAAGGCCGTCCTGCTGGCGTTCTCGGGGGACGACTCGCGCGGGATCATGCTCGCCGACCGCGCGCTGAAGAAGCTCCGCCTGCGCGGCAACGTATTCCTGACCCGTACGACGAGCCAGGACGGCGCCGACCGGCGGATGTTCCTGACGCGCCACGCGATCGCGGAGATGAAGGCCGGCGGCGCGTGGGAGTTCGGCTGGATCTCGCAGGCGAACCCGGAGACGGTGCCCGAGCTCGGCCCGCTCAAGGCGCTGCTCGACGACGACGGCGCGCGCCCGCGGCCCTCGGTCGGCTCGTACCCGCTGCGCTTCGCCGCGTCCGAGCTCGCGCTCAACGACGGAAGCGACGATCCGCATGACCTGCGCATCATGACCGTGCGCGCCGACCGCCTGCGTGAACTCAACGAGCGCCTCATCGAGAACTCGTGGACGCGGAAGACGGAGGTCGCCGACGATTTTTCGACCAAGGACTTCGATCCCGACTGGATTCCGGGCTGGGGGGTCGTCTCGAAGGGCGACGGCCGCCTGACGCTGCTGCCGCTGCCCCGCCAGACGGGCGCGGGCATCTTCCTTCGCGGCACGGACAAGTGGCGCGACGTCGTCCTTGAGTTCGACCTGAACCGGCACCAGAAGGAGTTTTGGGCGTACGCGCGCTACCGCGGCGAGGCCGGATACGTGCGCGTCGGCGTGCGCGGCGGCTTCTGGTATGTCGAGCAGAAGATCGGACCGAAGAACCTGCCGACGATGCTCGCGCGCGCTCCCTTCATCGAGGACGGCCGCCCGGCGCGCGTGCGCTTCGTCCTGAAGGACGATTCCGCGATCGTCCACGTCAACGGTCGCATGCTGTTCGGGCGCTCGCTACGCGTCCACCCCCGCGTGGCCCGGGGGCGGGTGCTGTTCGGCGTCTACGACGTCAAGCCGCGCACGGCGCTGGCCGTGCTGAGCCACGTCCGGGCGGGCCCCGTGAAGGAGACCTGGGTCGCGTTCAAGGACGGCGGCGCCCAGGTCGGCTTCGACGAGGCCCGCCTCGACGCGCTGCGCGAGGAGGCCGTCTACGCCCGGGCGATAACCCCGCGCTGGCTGACGGTCGGCAAGGACGGGAGCGTCGTGATCGCCCGCGAGCAGGAGACCTTGATCCGTTCGCTCGCCGGTTTCTACGGCTGCCGGCTGGTGCCCATGGCCGAGCTTCCGTCCGGCCTCGCCGTGCTGTCCGACCCGGCGGCCTCCTCCCGCCTGCTCGGCGGCCTGCAGGCGGCCGCGCGGGAGCTCGACGCGGCCGGCGTGAACCTGCGCGTGCGGGCGGACGCGCTCGCGCGTCCCGAGACGCGGCGCTTCCTCGGCCGGCTGCGCGCGGAATTGCGCGCCGCGCGGCGCGAGGTCTGGATCACGGCCGACGGCCCCGAGCGCCCCGCGGGCGAGGCGCCGCCGCCCGTCGACGGCGTGCTGCGCCCGTCGCCGAACGCCCGCGCCGGCTACGAGTTGCTCGACGCGGTCCCCGCCCCGGCGCCCAAAGCCGCACCCAAGGAGTTCGCCTCCATACCATGAAAACCCTTCTGATCGCCGCCTCCCTGCTTTGCGCCGTCGCGTACGCCCATGCCGCGTCCTCGTTCGACGCCGGCGTGCGGCTCATGACCGAGAAGCGCTATCCCGAGGCGATCAAGCTGCTCGAGCGCGAAGCTCACGCGAACCCGGGGTCTCCGGAGGTCCTTCTGAACCTCGGGTGGGCGTACTGGCACTCGCGCAAGATCGACAAGGCGTGGAACGTCGGCGCCACTTTGGTCAAGCTCGATCCGGAGAACGTCGCGTTCATGACCTTCCTCGCCAATACGGAGATCGAACGCAAGAACTATCCGCGGGCGATCGAGTTGACGAAGCGCGCCTTGCAGCTGGCGCCGGACGACAAGAACGCGTCGATGGTCCTGGCCCGGGCCCTTTTCCGGGGCAAGCGGGAGACCGAAGCCCTCGCGACGCTGGACAAGCTGGCCGCCGTCTATCCCGACGACGCCTCGATCCGCTTCCGCAAGGCCGCCTTCCTGTCCGATCTGGGACGCAAGAAGGAGGCGCTCGCGGCGCTCGAGACCCTTCTCGCCGCGGAGCCGGGCAACGCGGCCTACCGCCGCACGCGGGCGAAGATACTGTCGGACCTAGGCCAGCCCGAGGAGGCGAAGGCGGAGTGGCGCAGCCTGACCCGCAAGCAGGTCGACGCGGACTCGATGCTGAACCTGGGCTGGACCTATTGGCACGAGAAGAACATCGAGGGTGCCCGCGAGATCGCCGTCCTCCTGCTGAAGCTCGACGACAAGAATCCCACCTTCCTACGGTTCATGGCGAACATGGAGATCGAGTCCATGAACTACCCCGAGGCGCTGCGACTCTCGGAGAGGGCGCTCGAGCTCCAGCCCGGCGACCGCGACGCGATGCTGACGCAGTCGAAGGCCCTCTTCCGCCTGCAGCGCGTGAAGGAGGCCTCGGCCGTGCTCAAGACCTTGATCGCTAAATTCCCCGACCATCCGGGCGTGCAGTACCACTGGGCCGAGCTCCTGGCGAGGATGGGCAAGTACGACGAGGCGCTCGTCTACTACGACCGCCTCATCAAGGCCGACCCCGCCAACGTGAAGTACAAGTTCAGCCGTGCGTCGGCGCTGTACGACAAGGGCGAGTTCCGTCGCGGCGTCGCGGAGTGGGAGGAGCTGTCGCTCGGCGGAGGAGACGTCGCCTCCATCCGGCGGCTGCGCGACGACGCGTTCAACCGGCGCGCGTGGCTCGAGGCGGCCCAGTGGCAGGAGAAGATCATCGACATCGATCCCAACGACACCGCCGCGTGGGAGCGCCTGTCGAAGATCTACACCTCGATGCAGCAGAACCCGGCCGCCCTCATGGCCGCGGAAAAGGCGATCTCCGTCGATCCCGAGTCGATCAATGCCTACTACCTGAAGGCCGAGGCGCTCGAGCGCATGGCGGATTGGCCCGCCGCGAACAAGGCCTACCGTGAGATCATCCGCCGCAACCCGAACAGCCTCCGCGGCTACGACGGACTGGCGTACGTGCTCGAGGCGCAGAAGGAGTTCAAGCCCGCGATCAAGACGCTCCACCGCATCGCGGCGCAGATCAAACCGAGCTATTCCCCGTACCTGCTGGTCCGCGAGGCCCGGCTGCTCTCCGACTCCGGGCGCTACGCGCAGGCGCAGAAGCTGCTCTCGAAGGTGACGGCCGAGCGCCAGGTCGCGATCCCGGTCCTTCTGTATCACGGCATCTCCACCTTCGATCGCGGCGACTCGCTGCCGCAGTATCGCTTCCGCGAGCAGATGATCGCTTTGAAGAAGAAGGGCTACCGGACCATCACCGTCGGCGAGCTCGACCGCGTCCTCCAGGGGAAGATGGCGCTGCCCGCCAAGCCGCTCGTCATCACGTTCGACGACGGCCGCACCGACTCCTTCGAGAACGCCGATCCGATCCTGAAGGACGTCGGCTTCCGCGCGACGATGTTCGTCCACCTCTCCAAGCTGCGCAAGGCGCACTTCCACGCGAGCCCGGAGGATATCTCCGCGTGGGAGGCGACGGGCCGCTGGGAGATGCAGGCGCACGGCACGCAGGCCCACGATCCGATGACGCTCGACGCGGCGGGCCACAAGGGGCATTTCCTGCCCAACCGCATGTGGCTCCCGGAGGAGAACCGCGTCGAGACCGTCCCCGAGTTCCGTGCGCGCGTCGAAACCGACTACAAGCAGGCGCGGCAGGGCGTCGAGACGATCCTGGGCGGGCGCCGCGTCGTCGCGTTCGCCTATCCGTACGGCGACTACGGCCAGAACGACTATTCGAACAACCCGGAATCGACCGCGATCAACCAGAGCCTCGTGCGGAAGTACTACCGGCTCGCGTTCGTCCAGGAGCAGTACGGCATAAACTCCGTGACCTCGAATCCGACCGACCTCCGCCGCTTCGAGGTCCCCAAGTACATGAGCGCCGAGGAGCTGACCGCCCATCTCGCGATGAGCGAGCCGTGGGTCCAGGCGAAGCTCGTGGAGGCGCAGATGTGGGTGCAGGCGAACCAACTCGGGCGCGCCGCCGAGGCTTACGCGGAGCTCGAGAAGGCGGGCATCGACGAGCCCCAGCTCTGGGCGGATAAAGGGGCTTCGTTCGAGAAGGCGGGCGACCTCTTCCGGGCCCAGGCGCTGTTCGCGAAGGCGGACGACGGGGCGCCGGACAAGGAAACCGCGGCGAGCGCGCGCTACGCGAAGCTCCGCGAGCATTCGGCCCGCGCCGCGGCTCCGTCGGTCGCGCTGGAGGCCCAGCGCTTCACGGACAGCGAGACGAACTCGCTCTTCAAGGGCCTCGCGCGCGGCTCGGCGACGATCAAGCAGGTGCGCGCCCAGATCTTCGGCGGGGAGGGCCTCTACGACGACAAGCGCAACCCGACCGCCGGCCTGCCGCGCATCCGCAGCCGCGAGGCCGGCGCCTCGCTGCGCTGGTTCTTCGCCGAAAGCGGCGAGCTCGACGGCTTCTACACGCGGCGGCGGTTCACCGAGGGCGTGAGCGGCGACGCCGACGTCTACTCGGTGTCCGGCTCCTATCAGGTCCTTCCCACGCTGCGCCTCGCCGTCCGTGACGGAGCGGGCAACGTCGAGACGGCGGCGGGCATCCGCATCGGGCGGAAATTCCACACGGACGGCGGAGGAGCCGTCTGGGATCCCGCGCTGAACTGGAAGGTCAACGCGGACTACGACCGCAGCCGCTACAACGACGGCAACATCGAGCACGGCGGCCGGCTGCGCCTGACGAAGCGCTTCAACGACACCGTCTCTCTCGGCGCGGCCTACTTCCGCGGCGAGTCGAGCCTCTCCGCCCCCGAATACTACACCCCGCGGCGCCTGAACCAGTACTCCGGCATCGTGACGCTGAGCCGCAGCTTCGGCGAGCCCAATCCGCGCACCGGCATGAGGCGCGCGGACGCGACGCTGCAGTACGAGGGCGGCTACGGCTTCCAGGAGAGCGGCTCGCGCGCGGTGCACTCCGTGCGCGGCGGCGCCGCCCTGCGCGTCCTCGACCGCGTGTCGCTGACGGCGGGGGGGCAGTACTCCCAGTCCCCGTCGTACATCATGCGAAGAGTCGACGGCGGGGTCGCCGTCTCGTTTTGATGCAGTCAACGCCGCACACCGAGGAGAAAATCCGATGAATCGCGACACGCCGAATCCCGAGGGCCGGAAGACCTGGACCTACCCGTACGCGGACTTCGCGAAGATGTACGCGCCTTCGGAGAAGCTGAGCCCCGCCCTCAAGCTGCGCGCTCTGCTGCGGCACAAGTTCGCCGCGCGACGCACGGACCCGGCCCGCAGCTTCCTGCACACCGCCGGCGCGTACGACGCGATGACGGCGGCGCTCCTGACCGACCTCGGGTTCGAGGCCGTGTACGCGAGCGGCTGGCAGTTGGCCGTCGCGCACAACATGTATCCCGACATCGGCATCTATCCGTCGCACCAGATGGTCGACCTCGTGCGCGAGCTCACGCGCGGCATCGAGGGCGCGCGCGACCGCAGCTTCTACGACAACAAGGGCGAGATCAAGAACACCCCGCCGATCTTCGCGGATATCGAGGCCGGCTTCGGCGGCCCGACGCAGACGTTTACGCTCACGCGCGAGCTGATCCGGGCGGGCGCCGCCGGCGTGCACCTCGAGGACCAGGATCCCGCCGAGCGGACGTGCGGCCACATCGTCGCGCATCACGGCGTGAAGCGCGAGAAGGTCCTCGTCCCCACGCACAAGTGGATCGAGAAGCTCATCGCGGTGAAGGCGGCCGCGCAGGCCGCGGACAGCGGGCTCGTGATCATCGCGCGCACCGACGCCGTCGACGGATCCGTGCCCGGCGGGCGCGGCGGCAGCGTCGAGCACGCGATCGAGCGCGCGCTCGAGGCGGCGTCCCTCGGCGTCGACGTGATCTGGCCGGAGTTCAACGACACCGACCTCGACGGCCCGCGCCTCTTCGCGGAGGGCGTGCACAAGCACTACCCCGACCAGATGCTGGGCTTCAACCTGTCGCCGTCCCTGCACTGGGGCAAGGCGAAGCGCGAGGGCAAGCTGCTGACCAACCGCCAGCTCGGGGAGCTCGGCTATACGCTGCAGTTCTCCACCTTGCTCGCGTTCCGCTCGGCCGGCATGGCGCTCGAGACGTGGCTGACCGGCTTCCAGCGCCGCGGCATCGACGCCCTCGCGGACCTGCAGCTCATCGAGACGGCCTCGCTCGACGGCGAACCGCGCACGCGGATGCACCAGAAGTTCGCCGGCACCGACCGTTGGCTCAGCATCGAGCGCAAATCCAAGGAAATCCCGGTGGCGGAGGTCGCGTGAAGACTAAGAAGAGCAAGCGCCCGGCCGTGAAGCATCCTCCCGTGAAGCCCGCGCGCGTTCCCGTGACGACGCAAGACGTCAAGGCCCAGCTGCGCGCCGACGACGACGGCATGCCGCCTCCCGTCAACGAGAACCAGCGGCCTCCGGCGTAAGACGCCGCACGCGGGACGGCCGGGAGCCCGACGTCAGGGTTTCACCGGTTTGGGCGGCGACTTGCTCTTGAACTGGATCCGGACCCAGTCCCCGTCCCGCACGACGCGCGCCGAGTCCGGATCCGCATCCGGCGGCAGCGGAATGACCTTTTCCTCTGACTTGTACATGCGGTAGCGCCGCACCGGCACCTTGGGACGGACGCTGAGCACGACGCTGTGGTCCTCCGTCCTGACCTCCACGGGCTTGCCGGCGGAGTCGGGCAGCTGCATCGAGACGGCGTGCTTGCCGCCTCCGGATTCGACTTCGGTCCGGGCGCCGGGCACGGCGGTCGCGTCGAAGGCGATGTCGTACTTCTGCACGTCTGAGAAAGGCCGCGCGACGGCGAAATGCTGCGGGCTGCGGTTGGGGAACGGCGCGTTGAACAGCTCCTCGTATTTCTCATGCAACGGATCCGGCCAGGGCTCGTGGAAGAAGGATTCCCAGCTGAGCTCCTCATGGGCGACCGGGGGGACGCCCTTGAGGTCGGTGTTGTCGGGAAGGCGTTGATGGCAGGCGGCGAGCCCGAGCAGCGCGGCCAGAAGCGGTATGTATTTCGCGAGCATCGGACCCTCCTTGCTGAAAATGGGCTACAGGTACGCCGCGCTTTCCTCGAACTCAGCCCTGACTTCCAGAGCCAGGCGTCCCCGGGCCTTGACTGCGGTCAGGTGCAGCTTGCCCGGGCACCCGGCGGCGACGAGCCGTCGGCGCGCCAGGTCCGTCACTTGGACGACGGCGCGGTCGACGCCGACCTCGTCGTAGCCGAGCGTGCGGCAGATCTCACGCGTCGCCCATTGGACGCTTGGCAGATGCTCGGGCTCGGAGACGATGATCGTCGCGTGGTAACCCGCGGAGGCGGCGCCGGGCGAAGCTCCCGTGTTCTCGACGACGAGGCGTTCGTCCTGCCCGGTCTTCATCGCGAGAGCGCTCCGGCCGGGGAGAGGCCGGGCAGCGTAAAGACGACGCGGCCCCCGCCGTGCCCGCTTTCCGCCCAGATCCGGCCTCCGTGCCCGTCGACGATCTCGCGGCTCATCGTCAAGCCGAGGCCGCCCTTGAAGCCGGCGGCACCCTTGCGCTTGTCGAGCTGGCCGAACGGCGTGAAGAGGTCGGCGAGGCGATCTTGAGGGATGCCCGCGCCGTCGTCGGTGACGGCGATCCGGACGCCGCCCGCCTCGTCGGCTGAGGCCTCGAGGAGGACCTTCGTCCGTGCGTGCCGGGTCGCGTTGTCGAGCAGGTGCCGCAGGACCTGCAGGATCATGTCCGCGTCGCCGTCGACGGCGGGGAGCGCGCCGGACACCGACGCCTCGACGCGGACGTCCTGGTTCTTGAACTCGGTTTCGCGCGTGAACTCGTCGATGACCTCGGACATCTCGAGAGGGCGGAGGTTGAAAGGAAGCTTCCCCGCCTGGAACGCTCCGAGATCCATGATTTTGTCGAACAGGCGGACCTGCCGATCGGCGTTCCGGGAGACCATGTCGACGAGCCGGCCCTGGCGCGGCGCGAGAGGCCCCGTCTGGGGGTCCTTGAGGCAGAAGAGCGCGGTTTTGACCGTCGACATCGTGTTGCGCATCTCGTGCGCGAGGCGGCGGGTGAACTGGCTCTTGATGTCGTCGAGCCGGCGGAGCTCGGCGGCGTCGGCGCCGCGCGTCCCGACCGCCTCTCGGGCGGGCTTCCCGTGAAAGGAGATCAGCCGCGCGGGCGCGCCGTTCCAGTCGAAGGCGGCGACGCTCATCTCGGATGAGGCGGTGGAACCCTTCGCTTGCGCCCCGGCCGCCCGCGGATAGGCGAAGGGCTTGCCGGCCATCGCCGAGACGGACGCGCCGGTCATGGAGGAGGCCGCGGCGTTGGCATACAGCACGGCGCCGTCGCCGTCGACGACGAGCTTCGGGGCGGCGTCCTGCTCGAGGAGCCGCTCCAGCTGCAGCATGAGCTTCTTCTTCTCGATCGCGTGGCGGAGCGCGCGCTGCAGCAGGCAGCAGTCGAGCGTGCCTTTGACGAGGTAATCCTGGGCCCCGCAGCGGACCGCCTGCGCGGCGAGGGCTTCGTCATGCAGTCCCGTGAGCAGGACGATCGGCAGCTCCGGCCGCTGCGCGCGGATGCGGTTGAAGCCGTCGAGTCCGGCGTTTTGGGGGACCTGGAGGTCGAGAACGACCGCGTCGAACTTCTGATTCGCCAGCGCGCGGCACGCGCTGGAGACGCGGACCGCCTCGACGACCTCGAAGCCGACGCTCGCTCCGGCGTCGCCGCCGAGGTAGCGCTTGACCAAGGAGGTCTCGTCCGTATCGCCTTCGATCAGCAGGATTTTGAATGTCGTCGCGGCCATGGCCTGTCTCCTTGTTCCTTCGGCTGATTATAGAACCCTCGAGCGGACAACCCCACGGAGGAACGGAAACGATTATTGGAAGTCTCTGTGACGGCGCCGGACGACGCGTCACCGCGTCGAGACTTGGTACCCGAAGTTCGGGACGGTCTTGATGTGCTCCGCCTCGGTGCGCAGCTTCCGGCGCAGCCGGGCGATGTGCTGGTCGACGGTGCGGGTGTCGATCTCGATGTCCTTATCGTGGCCCCAGATCAGCTGGAGCATCTGCTCGCGCGAAAGGACCTTGCCTTTCGCCTCGACGAGCAGCTTGAGGATCGCGAACTCCTTCGGCGCGAGGTAAGCGACCTCTCCCTTCACCATGATCTCGTGACGCTCGAAGTCGATGTCGATCTTGCCGATCGAGACCTGCTTCTTCGTGTCGGCGCCCTCCGGATGGGCGGCGCGGCGGAGATGGCCAGCGATGCGGGCCTGGAGCTCGCCCAAGGAGAACGGCTTGACGATATAATCGTCGGCACCGAGCTTGAGCCCCAGGATGCGGTCCATCTCGCTGCGCTTGGCGGTCAGCAGCAGGATCGGAATGTCGAGCTCGGAGCGCATGATCTTTAGGAACTCGAGCCCGTCCATCTTGGGCAGCATGATGTCGAGCAGTATCAGGTCGGGCTTGGAGGAGCGGGCCAGCTCGAGGCCGGTTTCCGCGTCCTTCGCCGTCGTGACCCGATACTTTTCCTTCTCCAGGTTGTGCCGAATCAACCGGACAAGGTCTTTTTCGTCTTCGATGATCAGAATCCTTTCCTTGGTGGTCGTCATAGTGGCGCCATGTTAACACCGCTGAGGGCGCGTGCGAAGTGAGGGAGCGTAATGTTCATGTCTCTGTTTTGTTTATAAAACGGGGCTCAGCTCGCGGCGTGGGCGTAGCGCCGACGCGCGCCGCGCCGCGGCGCGAGGCGCTCACGGACGACGGCGCAGTTCAGCGTGCGCTTGAGCGTGCGGCCGTCGAGCGAGCCCTTCACCTGATAGTCCTGTGCCCCCGCGCGGACGGCCTCGAGCGCGGCGATCTCGTCTCCGGGCTCCGTCAACAGGACCACGGGCGTCTCGGGGGAATGAACGCGTATCTTACGCACCGCCTCGATCGGGCCGCAGCCGGTGCCGGCGGGGTCGAGGAGCACGACCTGGATCGTGTCGTCCTCCGCCAGCGACTCGCGCGCGGCGTCGAGGCCGTCCACGCACACGAGGGTGAACGGCAGCTGCGGCCACGCGGGCTCCGACATCAGGAGCAGCAGGAGCTGCGTGATCTGGGGATCTTTCACGACCAGCAGCACGGTGATCTTTTCGTTCATGGCCTCTCCGCTCGAAGCTCCATCAGGGTAGTCCCTCGGCGCCCGCGTTGCGATGGTGGAAGTGAAACGGATTTGTCACGGGTGAGGTCACCGCGAAGTCGAATTACGTTGACCGCGCCGCAGTGGCCGCGTCGCGCGGCGAGCACCTATACTGAGTCATGAACTTGCGAGAAGCCGGTATCGGGATGTTCGGCGCCGCGGCGCTGTTCGCGGCGGGGGCGCTGTCCGGCTGCGGCGCGTTCGGCGGGCATCTGCAGAGCGCGCGCCGCAGCGCCGGAGCGGAGGGGGAAGTGAGGTTCCGGCGCGTCTCTGGAAACGACGTCGCCATCGATCTGGCGGTCAAGCATATGAAGGAGCCGGAGCGGCTCGACCCCCCGGCCTGGGCCTACGTCGCCTGGGTACGCGGCTCGCGCGAGGAGCCGGCGATGAACGTCGGGATGATCAGCGTCGCCAAGGACCGCACCGGGGAGCTCAAGGCCGTCACGCAGCTGCGCCGTTTCGAATTCTTCGTGACCGCGGAGCCCTCGGCGACCGTCGAGGAGCCGTCCGGCGAGCCGCTTCTCTGGACGAACCGGTACGAGTGAGCGGAAGCCGTGGATACAAGGAGGACTGTATGATCAGCGCCATCAACGGACGGAACGATATCCGGCCTCGGAATCTCGACGGGATCAGCGAGGATCAGATCGCCCAGCATTGGGCCTTGTACGAAGGCTACGTCAAGAACGCCGCGTCGCTCGGCGAGAAGCTCTCGATGCTCTCGAAGGTGGAAAATTTCGGGCCGGAGTTCACGGAGCTCAAGCGCCGCTGGGGCTTCGAGGCCAACGGCGTGCTGCTCCATGAGTACTACTTCGAGGCCCTGAAGGCGGGCGCGGCGTCTCCCGCGGCGGCTCCGGCGACGACGAAGCTGCTCAAGAAATTCTACGGCGGCTTCGACGCTTGGAAGAAGGAGTTCACCGCCGTCGGCAAGATGCGCGGGACCGGCTGGGCGATCCTCTATCTGGACCCGCGGAAGATGACGCTCACCAACGCCTGGATCGCCTCCCACGAGGACGGGCATCCGGCCGGCTGCGCGCCGCTGCTGGTGATGGACGTTTGGGAGCACGCCTACATGGTCGATTGGGGCGCGTCCGGGCGGCCGGACTACATCGAGGCTTTCTTCAAGAACGTGGACTGGGCCATGGTCGAAAGCCGTCTCCACGCGGCGACGAGGACCTATGCCCCAGAAAATACTCCTAGTCGATGACGACTCGGACCTCCGCCAGAGCATCCGCTGCGCGCTCGAGCCCCTCTGCGAGGTCCTGGAGGCCTCGAACGGCCCCGAGGCGCTGGAGATAATCCGCACCGAGCGGCCGCGCGCGCTCCTGCTCGACGTCGCGATGCCCGAGATGGGGGGCATCGCCGTGCTGCGCGCGGCGCACGCCCTCTGCCCCGCGATGGCCGTCATCATGCTCACCGGCGAGATGGATCTCGAGGTGGCGCGCGAGGCTCTGGAGTGCGGCGCGCGCTCTTACGTGACGAAGCCGTTCGAGGTCGAGCTCCTTCGCGCGGAGGTCAAGCGCCTTCTGGAGCCCGGCGGCCCGGACGACCGCGTCCCCGAGCTCCCGTGGCGGATCGCCGGGGAATAACGCCTTTCCGCAATTGCTAAAGTAGGTCATGGTCGAGCTTTCCGTCGTCGTGCCCGCCTACAACGCCGGCTCCTTCCTTAAAACGGCGGTCGAGAGCCTGCTCGCCCAGGGGCTTCCCGGCCTCGAGATCGTCGTCGTGGACGACGGCTCGACGGACGGAAGCTCCGACGCCCTGAAGGGGCTTCCCGCGCGGATCGTACGCCAGGCCAACAAAGGCGAGGCCGCCGCCCGCAACGCGGGAGTCCGGGCGAGCGTGGCACCCTACGTCACGTTCCTAGACGCCGACGACGTCATGGCTCCGGGCGCCCTGGCCGCGCGCCTCGAGTACCTGTCCGCCCGTCCCGCGGAGAGCGCGGTCGGCGGCTTGCCGTCGCGCCTGATCGACGAGCGCGGAGCCGTCGTCGCCGAGGTGCGCGCCCGGATGGCGGCCAAATGCTCCTTTCCGTTCCGACTGACCGACGCGTTCTACCGCGCCGGCTCCTTCTTCCCGGTCTCGTGCTCGCTCTACCTGTACCGCCGCGAGCTGTTCGACCGCGTCGGCTACTACGATGAATCGCTTCCGGCCGCGCCCGACTGCGACTTTCATTTTCGCGCGCTCAAGGCCATCTCGATCCCGGTCCTGGATATGCCCGTCTTCGACCGCCGCCTCCACGGGAGCAACCTGTCGCTGACGGGCGCGGGCGCTTCGTCGCCCTCCTTTCGGGCCGACATCCTCGAGACCGTGCGCATGATCAACCGCCGCCACGGCTTCGACCCGAAAGAGATCTCGCCGTGGGAGCGGGAATACCTGTGAGCGGCGCGGTCCTGATCACCGGCGGCGGCAGCGGCATCGGCGCGGCTTGCGCGGCGGAATTCTTCCGCCGCGGCCGGCCGGTCGTGATCGTCGGCCGAACGGTGAGTCGTCTGAGGAAGACGGCGGACGCGCTCGGCGATCCGGCGCGCGTGCTGGCGCTCGCCGGCGACGCCGGCGACGAGGCCTTCGCGCGCCGAGCGTTTTCGGCGGCGCGTCGCCGCTTCGGCTCGGTCGACGTCCTCGTCAACAACGCCGCGCTGCTCGTCAAGAAGAGCTTCCTTGACACGAGCGCCGCCGAGTGGGACGCGACGATGCGCACGAACCTGCGCGCGCCGTTCCTCTTCAGCCGCGAGTTCCTCCGCGCGCCCTCGCGCGGGCGCGCGATCGTCAACATCGGCTCGCTCGGCGGCGTGCAGGGGACCGCGAAGTTTCCGGGGCTGTCGGCCTATACCGTCAGCAAATGCGGGATCAGCGGGCTGACCGCGGCGCTGGCCGTCGAGGCGCGCCCGCACGGCGTGTCCGTGTTCTGAGTGGCTCCGGGCGCGGTGGACACGGCGATGCTGCGCCGCGCCGCGCCGGGCTTGAAGGCGGGCGCCGTGCCCGCCGACATCGCGCGCGTCGTGGTAGAATTGGCGGAGAGCGCGTCGCCGGACCTGTTGTCCGGCGCCATCATCCCGCTCGACACGAACCGATGAGCCCGAAAGCCTACGTCACGCGCCGCATGACCTTCTCCGCGGGCCACCGCCTGCACAGCGACGCGCTGTCCGCCGAGGAGAACGAGCGCGTGTTCGGCAAGTGCAGCAACCCCAACGGCCACGGCCACAACTTCACGGTCGAGGTCACCGTCGCCGGCCCGATCGACGCGCGGACCGGGATGGTCTACAACCTCCGTGAGCTGAAGGAGGCCATGACCGACGTCATCGAGCGGGAGCTGGACCACAAGAACCTGAATCTCGACGTGCCGGCGCTGAAGGGCGTGATTCCGACCGCAGAGAATCTCGCGGCGGCGATCTGGGGGCGGCTCGCGCAACGCCTGCCCGCCGGTCTGCTGCACGAGGTCAAGCTCATCGAGACCGAGAATAACTCCGTCGTCTATCGGGGCTGACCATGAGAAAGCTCGTCGAAGGCATCGTGAAGTTCCGTCGCGAGATGCGGCCCGAGTACCGCGAACAGTTCTCGCACCTGGCGCTCGACCAGAACCCCGACACGTTGTTCGTCGCGTGCTCCGACAGCCGTGTGGTGCCCAACACCTTCGCCTCGACGGATCCCGGCGACCTGTTCGTCGTGCGCAACGTCGGGAACATCGTGCCTCGCGAGGAGGCCTCGAAGGCGCCCGCGGCGGCCGGCACGGCGGCGGCCGTTGAGTTCGCCGTCGCGCGTCTCGGCGTCACCGATGCGATCGTCTGCGGGCACTCCGACTGCGGGGCGATGAAGGCGCTCTCGAGCGGCTCCGAGGGGAACTCCGGCCCGCTCGCGGCGTGGCTGCGGGCGGCGGGGGACTCCCGTCAGGAGCTCGAGCGACGTCCCGAGCTCGCGCCAAAGCGCGCGGCGCACGACCGCCTCTCGCAGGCCCACGCGCTCGTCCAGCTCGAGCACCTGAGATCGCACGCCGTCGTGCGCGAGGCGGAGACCGCGGGGCGCCTGCGCCTGCACGCCTGGTGGTTCGACCTCGCGGGGGCGGACGTCCACGCCTGGGAGCCGGAGCTGGGCTCGTTCACCCTCATCGATGAGGCGGTCGCCGGGCGCATCATCGCCCGCCTCAACGGCCGCTAGTCCCTCGGGGCCTCGCGCCAGAAGCGGGGAGGCAGCGCGCCGAGCCCGATCAGCGCCAGCTGCAGCGCCGAGAACGCGGAAAGCCACAGGAAGGCCTTGTCCATGAAGCCGTAGGAGTGCAGGCCGATCCCGAGCATGTTGACCCCGAACCAGGACAGACTGACGATGACGTTGCCAAAGACCGTCATCAGCATGAAGCCGCGCTCGCGGACGTAGCCGCCGAGGCGCGCGTGCAGGATCAGCGCGTTCCACAGCACGATCAGGAGCGCGCCGTTCTCCTTGGGGTCCCAGCCCCAGAACCGGCCCCAGCTCTGGTCGGCCCAGATCCCGCCGAGCACGGTGCCGACGAAGCTGAAGAGCAGGCTGAACGCGATCACGCCGTAGGCCAGAGACGCCAGCGCCTTCGAGGCCTCCGGGTCGGGCTTGAACGGCAGGTGGCGGCGCACGACCCACGCGATTCCCAGCATGCCGGCGAGATACGTCGAGCTGTAGCCGATCGTGATCGCGACGACGTGCGTCGCGAGCCAGAAGTTCGAGTCGAGGACCGCGCGCATCATTTCCATCGTGTCGCCCGAGGCGCTCAGGTGATGCGCGATCAACAACGTCGTGAAGCCGACCGCGCACGCGCCCGCGGCGGCGAAGCCGCGGCGGTGGACGCGCTCGGCGACGAGCCCGAGCAGGGCGCTCGCCCAGCCCACGAACACCGCTGACGAGTAGAGGTTGGTGACCGGTGGACGGCCCTGAAGCACGGTGCGCGCGAGCAGGCCGGTCGTGTGCACCGCGAAGGCAGCCCAAGCGACGGCGCGCGCGGCGGCCATGACGTCCTCGCGCCGTGCGGCCCAGGCGGCGAACACGAGCAGCAACGCCGCGAGATACAGCGCCATGCCGGAGATGAACGGCTCCGCTTTGTTGAACACGGCCTCCGCTCGCGCCGAGCGCGCGGCGGCGGGGCGGCTTCGCGCGACCCAGGCCGAGTGCTCGGAGAGGGCGGCATTGAACGCCGCGGCGTCCCCGGCGCGGTAGGCCCGCCCCATCAGCGCGAACGACGCAAGGCCGGGGTGCGGATCGCGCCCGCCCGTCGGGTCGGACATGGCCTCGCCGGTGCTGCTCCAGGAATCCTCGGGTGCTCCGTCCCTCGGGGGCAGCGCCTTGAACGCGGCCGAGCCCGCCATGTACTTGTACTGCTGGAGCATCTCCGCGAGCGCGCGGATCGCGACGCGCTCCTCGACCGAGGGCTTGGCCGAATGGATCCCATGCAGGGCGACCGGGAGCATCATCGTGAACGCGGCCATTTCCCTCACGGGGTCGCCCTGCCCGGACAGCATGAAGGTATTCTTGACGCGCTCGTACAAGGTGAGGCGGCGGTCGAGGTTGAGCAGCGCGTCCTGGAACCGCGAGCGCCGCGCGCTCGACTGCTGGTCGGCGGCGCCGGCCTGCGCGAAGACCTCGTCGCGCTTGGGCTCGAGCTGCCAGTAGGCGAAGTAGCGGCTCTTGCCCTGAGGAAGGCCGAGAAGGCCCAGCAGCTCGGGATCGTCGACGACGAACGCGGGATAGGTGTCGGCGTCCTCGGGCTTGAACGCCGAGTCGAGGAGCCATCGCGTCGCGGCGATCGTGCGGCCGTTCCACGGTACGCTCTGCTTGCCGCGCAGCAAGAGCAGGGCGTTGCGAGCGAAGCTGTCCAGCGGCTTGACGCGGCCGCCCTCGAGGACGGGCAGGCGGGCGAAGGCTTCGTAGTCGAAGTCGGATTTGGGCGCGGGCGCCAGCGCCGGCCAGGCGGCGAGCGCCAGGGCGCCTAAGAATGCCGCGACTTGGAGGCGGCGGGCCTTCACGCGCGCCTCCCGCCGAGCGATTTGCGCAGCATCGCGCCGAAGTGCCACAGGAGGCCCAGCGCGACGAGCAGGCACGACAGGTACGGCAGGGTCCATGAGGGATTGCGCACGACCTGGAGGACCGACAGCGTGTCGTTCTTGCCGAAGCTTGCCTGATAGAACGTCAACCCGCCGTGGCGCAGGGGGGAGTTCATGTAGATCAGCACGTCGCGGTCGTCGCCGGTCCGCGGGTCGACGAGGCGCACGAGGCTCGAGAAATTCTTGGGGATGTCCGTTCCGGGATAAACGTCGTGGCGGAAATCCTTGAGCGTGAGCGAGAACGGATGCCGGTAGCGGCGCGGGCGCAGGGACAGCTTCCAGGCGCGTCCCTCGTGGACGAAGCCCTGCGGCGCGCCGAGGCCGTTTGAGAGCAGATAGACGCCGAGGCTCGTCCCGTCCTTGAGGACGGGCTCGACGACGGCGACGGCCGTGTTCTCGTCGTTGTCGCCGGTCACGGGCGGGAGGGGCCGGAACGACATCATCGCGCCGACGCCCGCGGTCGCGAGAGACGGCTCGCTCCCGGCGGCGCGCATGGACAGCGCCGCGTTGTCGTGGTAGGCGCGCACGATCAGCTTGAATGGAAGGGCGGGATCCTCGATCTCGCGGCGCGACTTGAGCAGGGAATCCGGGACGCCGAACTCGTCGTCGAACGCCGCGTCGGTTCCGTCGACGAGGGCGACCTCCATGCGCCGGTAGTCCTCACTGTAGCTGAGCGTGGCGCCCTCCTCGATCGCCATGTGGCTCTCGATCTGCGTCAGGGCGGTCGCGAACTCACCGATGAAGAGCAGGGCCAAGCCGATGTGCACGATCCAGAGGCCGGCCTTGCGCCACGAACGCTCGAGCTTGCGGAACTGCGCGAAGATCAGGTTGAGCAGCAGCACCCCGCCGGTCAGGCCCCCACCCGGGAAGACGGGCACGCGGACGCCGGAGCCTTCCGGCGTCCACCAGACGATGAAAGCGCGGATGTAACGCTCGACGGCGAGATGCGTGCCGAGCTGGACCTGCGCCAAGGTGCAGGCGACGACGAGGATCATCAGCAGCGCCAAGCACGCGATCGTGAGCTTCAGCGAGCTCAGCCCCTCGACCAGGCGGCTCAACGGGTCATTTTTTCGGGGCATCGGTGGACAGTCCTTTGACCAAAGCGAGGAAGCCCGCGCGCGCGGACTCGGTCGCTGCGGCGTCGCCCATGAGCTTGAAGAACCAGGTGGTGCCGCCGACGTCGAGGGCGGCGGCGATCAGGCGCGTGCGGACGGCGCCCGCGCTCGTGAAATCGTAGACGGACGCGGTGCCCGCCTTCGTCGCGAGCGCCGAGCGCGCGGCGGCCATGCCCGCGGCGTCGGTCGGCGGCAGGCCGAGCTGCCCGCGCCAGCGGTTGACGTTGGCCAGCTCCCCGCCCGATTCGCCGGGGATGGCGACGACGGTGCCCTCGGTCTTGAGGCCGCCGGGCGGCGTGAAGGTCACCAGCCGCATGCCGCTTCCGGGCGCTTCCTTCCAACCGGCGGGCAAGGTCCAGCGCAGGCTCCGGCGCCTCGCCGCGGGCGCCGCAACGAACGGAGCCTGTTCCTTCGCGACGCGAGTATGCGTGATCCCTTCGTCGCGGCAGGCCGCCGGCAGGAGGAGCAGGAGGAGGAAAAGGCGTTCCACGGGTACATCCTACTAAAGACGGCGGCCTCCGGTTTCTCTGCCTTGACGGCGCCAAGCGGGCGGGCTACACTGGCCGGGTGCGCCGCTACGCCCCTTTCGGGGCCCTGCTCGTCCTCCTTGTTATCCCCGGTCCGGCTCGCGCTCAAAAATGCGAGGACGCCTCCCTCTATACCGTGCCGCTCGAGGAAAAATGCGGGCCAGAACAGCAGGCGAAAGGCTGCAACGACTACCTCACGACCTTTTTGACCAACTGCACGGCCGACGCGCTTTCTCAGACCGGCGTCATCACCGCGGTAAAAAAGAAGAGCCCGCCACGCAGCGCCGAGGACGAGGCCCTGATGGCCGAGGCCTACCGTAAAATCAACGTCATCGTCGATCGTCGGGACAAGCTCAAAAATAAGTTCATGCTGTTAAACGATGCGGGCGGGCTTGCATTCCCCGCGATCGATCAAACAACGATCAACACGGTGACCAACAGTGAGACCACGAAAGTGGGAGATGCGGTAAAGGCCGCCGATAATCAGCGGCCGGTGGCGACCGTTTCCCACAGCGCGATCGCGTCGACGGGCGCCAACGGCTCTAACCCCAGCAGCGGGCGTAACGCCGGCGGCCTCCTTCTTAAGAAACTCGCGCAGAGCAATGAGGCGAACCTGCCGAACAACCCGGTCGAAGCGATCAAGACGAAGGCCGATGCCGGGGACCTCTACCTCGCCGCCGGCGACGTGAAGGACGCCGATCGCGTCGCGCGGGACCTGGTCAAGTCCGTCCCCGACGACGCGCGAGGGCACGCGCTTCTGGCCCAGACGGAGCTGGCGATGGGGCGCCCGGCAGAGGCGGCCGCGGCGGCCAAGCGCGCCCTCGACCGCGATCCGGGCAACCGCTCCGCGACCGAGACTTACGGTTACGCGCACTCCCTGCTCTCCAAGGACGCGCTCAAGCGCCCGGGCGTGCGTCCGGGTTTCGATCAGAGCCCCGAGGACGGCGGCCCGTCAAAGGCCGGCCCTGGCTTGAGACCTTCGCCCGGCGCCGCCGCTCCCGCCGCCGCGCCCGTCGCGGGCGCCGTGCCAGCGCAGGGCCGCGCGCCGCTGTCGGCCGACGTGCGCAAGGGCCTTGAGCTGCGGCGCATCGGCGACGACATGGGCGCGCTCGAGCATTTCACGCGCCGCCTCGACCTGGAGCCGGGCGACCTCGACGCGCGCCTCGAGCGCTCGGACATCCTGCTGCACCTGGGCAAGGCCGCGGAGGCGCTGCTCGACGCGCGTGCCGCCGTCGCTCAGGCCCCGAACGATCCGCGCGCCCTCCGCGCCGAGGCCGCGGCCCTGTTCGACCTCGGGCGCTTCGCCGAGGCGCTGGTCTCGATCGACAAGGCGTTGGCGCTTGATCCGGCGAACGGTGCCGGCAACTACGCGCGCGCGCGCATTCTGGAGAAGCTCGGACGCGTCGACGAGGCGATCGCCCAGTACAAGCGCGCCGCCGCGCTCGATCCCGCGGTCGCCGTGCTCGCCGAGGCGGCGCTTAAGCGCCTGGTCCCCGGAGCCGCGGCGCCCGGAGACTCTCGTCGGCTGATGCGCGGGGGTCTCATCATCGGGTCCTTGATCCTGGTGCTGCTGGGCCTCCTCGGCGGAGCGCGCGTGGTCACGCAGCGCCGCGCGACGTCCGCCGCGACGTCCTCCGCGCCGAACACCGAGCGCACCTTCACGTACGGCGACCTCGTCGGCGGCCAGTACCGCATCACGCGCGAGCTCGGCCGCGGCGGCATGGGGCTCGTGTTCGAGGCCGTCGACGAGACCCTCAAGCGGCCGGTCGCCCTCAAGCAGATGCAGGCCGCGTTCCGCGTGAGCGCCGAGGACGGCGCGCGCTTCCTGCAGGAAGCCCGGCTCGTCGCCCAGCTCAAGCACCCGAACATCGCCGAGATCCACGCTGCGGTCGACGACGGCGGGCTGTTCCTCGTCTTCGAGCTCATCGACGGCGTGTCGCTCGACAAGGCGCTCGCCGCGGACGGCGCGCTGAAGGCCTCCGACGCGCGCCGCGTCGTCGCCGACTTATGCGGCGCCCTGTCCTGTGCGCACGCGCGGCGCATCATCCACCGCGACCTCAAGCCCGCGAACGTCATGCGCACCGCGGGCGGCGTGAACAAGGTCATGGATTTCGGGATCGCCCACCAGGCGCGGGGCGCCGCCGCCTCCACGCAGACCTCGGCCAGCGGAACCCCGCCCTACATGGCGCCCGAGCAGGCCATGGGGACGGTCCTTCCCGCCTCCGACCTGTACGCGCTCGGCGTGATGACCTACGAGCTGCTGTCGGGCGCCCGCCCGTTCCGCGGCCCCGACTTCCTGGGCCCGAAGATGCGCGGGGAGTTCGCCCCGATCAGCGGCGTACGCCCGGGCCTGCCCGCGGGCCTCGACGCGTTCTTCGCGTCGGCGCTCGCTCCCGACCCGTCGCGGCGGCCGGCCGACGCGGAGACGTTTCGTAAGCGCTTCGAGGCGTGCTGGGACGCGGAGCTCGGGCCGACGATCGTGTCCTGACGGGGGACTAAGGGCGCCAGACGCGGAAGCGCCACGTGCGGCGCTGCATGTGCTCGAGGTGCATCTTCAGGAACTCCTCGGCGGACGTCTCGCTCATGTGCTGGGCGAGGATCTCCACGGCGACGTCGTCGTGCTGCTGCCAGAAGCCCGCCTCGGAAGGGGGCGCCACCCGCAGCATCGACAGCACCTCGGCGGTCGGCGTGACGGTCACCACCAGGAGGCTTTCGAGGCGCGTGCGGTTGATCACCTCGTAGATGTGGACCCGGCGCGTCGCGGACGGGACCGGCGTGATGGCCATGGTTCCAGTGTGGCCCCGGGAGCGCCGAAACGCCAGTCATCTCGCTAGTCTTTACCCATTTTTTACCCGGCGGAGCATGTAGTATCATCCTTGCATGATCGACGCCGACACGCCCCCGATCGCGTCCATTGCCGCGCGCGACTCCTCCGAATATCAAGCGAACGTCAAGCACCACGAGTCGCTGCTCGCCGACCTCTCCGCTCGGCTCTCGAAGGTTCGCGCGGGGGGCTCGGCGAAGGCGGTCGAGCTGCACCGCTCGCGCGGCAAGCTGACCGCGCGCGAGCGCGTCGAGCGCCTGCTCGACCACGGCACCGAGTTCCTCGAGCTGTCGGCCCTGGCGGCGCTGGGCCTGTACGACGACGAGGTCCCCGCCGCGGGCATGATCTCCGGGCTCGGCGTGATCAGCGGCCGCCTGTGCGTGATCGTCGCCAACGACGCGACCGTCAAGGGCGGCACGTACTACGCCGAGACGATCAAGAAGCACCTGCGCGCCCAGGAAGTGGCTCTCGAGAACCGCCTGCCGTGCGTCTACCTCGTGGACTCCGGCGGGGTGTTCCTGCCCAAACAGGCCGAGGTCTTCCCCGACAAGGAGCACTTCGGCCGCATCTTCTACAACCAGGCCTTGATGTCCTCTCTCGGCATCCCGCAAATCGCGATCGTCATGGGCATGTGCACCGCCGGCGGCGCCTACGTTCCCGCGATGGCCGACGAGTGCGTGATCGTGCGCAACCAGGGCACGATCTACCTCGGCGGGCCGCCGCTGGTCAAGGCCGCGACCGGCGAGGAGTCCACGGCCGAGGAACTCGGCGGCGGCGACATGCACAGCCGCGTCTCCGGCGTGACGGACCATCTGGCCGACAACGACGAGCACGCGCTTCAGATCGCGCGGTCGATCGTCGCGAATCTCAACGCGCCGTTGTTCGAGCTCGGCGAGGGGGAAGCGCCGCTCTATCCGGCCGACGATCTGTACGGCCTCGTCAACCGTGATCTCCGTCGTCCCGTCGATCCCAAGGAAGTCATCGCCCGCATCGTGGACGGCTCCCGCTTCCACGAGTTCAAGGCATTATACGGTTTGACCATGACGACGGGCTTCGCCAAGATTCATGGCCGTCCCGTCGGTATTCTCGCCAACCGAGGAGTTCTGTTCTCGGAAGCCGCCCTGAAAGGGGCGCATTTCATCGAGTTGTGCGACCAACGGAAAATACCTTTGTTGTTTCTTCAGAACATCACCGGCTTCATGGTCGGCAAGGACTTCGAGCAGGCCGGCATCATCAAGCACGGCGCCAAGTTGGTCCAGGCCGTGTCGACGGCGCGCGTCCCGAAGATCACCGTGATCGTCGGCTCCAGCAACGGCGCCGGCAACTACGCGATGTGCGGCCGCGCGTACGGCGCGCGCTTCCTGTTCACCTGGCCGAACTCGCGCGTGTCCGTCATGGGCGCCGACCAGGCCGCCACCGTCATGACGATCATCAAGCGCGAGCAGCTCAAGCGCACGAAGCAGGAGCTCTCCGCCGAGGACGAGGCGAAGATCCAGGCGCCCATCCGCGCGCAGTACGAGAGCGAGGGCCAGCCGTACTTCGGCACCGCGCGCCTCTGGGACGACGGCATCATCGCGCCCGCCGACACGCGCCGCGTGCTCGCGATGGCGCTCGCGGCGGCCGCGCACGCGCCGATCGGCGAGCTTCACCGCCCCGTCTTCCGGATGTAACTATGGAATACCAGCACCTGAAGCTTCACGCCGGTCCCGTCACGAAGGTGACGCTGTCGCGCCCCGACCTGCGCAACGCGATGAGCGACGTGACTTTGCGCTCGCTCACCGAGGTGTTCAAGGCGATCTCGAAGGACCCCGCCGTCCGTGTCGTCGTCGTGACCGGCGGGGGCAAGGATTTCTGCGCCGGCGCGGACATCAATTGGATGAAGGCTTCCGGCAAGCTCTCCCCCGAGGAGGGCAAGAAGGACGCCGCGCTGCTGGCCGACATGCTCAAGGCGGTCGACGAGTGCCCCGTGCCCGTGATCGTGGCCGCGCAGGGCAACGTCTTCGGCGGCGGCCTGGGGCTCCTCGCGGCCTGCGACATCGCGGTGTTGTCTGAGGACGTGAAGATGTCCTTCTCCGAGTGCCGCCTCGGCATCATGCCCGCCGTCATCTCCAGCTGGGTCCTGCCCAAAATCGGGCTGGCCAATTGTCGGCGCTACTACTTCACCGCCGAGGTGTTCGGCGCGAAGGAGGCCGTGCACATGGGACTCGCCCACGAGGCTGTGAAGCCGGAGGAGTTGTATGCGAAGGCCGACGCGATCGCGGCAAACATCCTCAAGTGCGGCCCGAACGCGGTCCGCGCCGCGAAGGCGCTGCTGCCGCGCCTCGAGCGTCTGGGGCTCCACCAGCAGGTCGGCATGACCGTCGACACGCTCGTCCGCCTGCGCTCCTCCGCCGAGGGCCAGGAAGGGCTCGCCGCGTTCCTCGAGAAGCGCGCCCCCGAATGGACCCGGTAAAGCCTCCGGTCCGCCCGGCGCCCCGGCTCGTCGAGGTCGGTCCGCGCGACGGCCTGCAGAACGAGAAGGGGATCATCCCGCTCGACGCGAAGGTCGCCTTCATCGACGCGCTGTCCGAGACGGGCCTCAAGGAGATCGAGGCCGGCTCCTTCGTCAACCCGAAGTCCGTCCCGCAGATGGCGAGCTCCGAGCAGGTGTTCGCTCGCATCAAGCGCAAGCCCGGCGTGATCTACTCCGCGCTGGTGCCCAACGAGAAGGGCCTCGAGCTGGCGCTCGCCTGCAAGGCCGACAAGATCTCGGTGTTCACGGCCGCGTCCGAGACGTTCAACCAGAAGAACATCAAGGCGTCCATCAAGGAATCCATCGAGCGCTTCCGCCCCGTCGTCCTGACGACCCGCCAGGCGAAGCTTCCCGTGCGCGGCTACGTGTCGACCGCGTTCTGGTGCCCGTTCGAGGGCCAAGTGAAGCCCGAGAAAGTCGTCGAGGTCGTCAAGATGCTCTCCGGCATCGGCGTGCAGGAGTTCTCGATCGGCGACACGATCGGCAAAGCCTCGCCCGACGAGGTGCGCAAGCTCCTGTTCCTGCTGTGCAAGGCCGTGCCGAAGGAGAGCATCTTCCTTCACTTCCATAACACGTTCGGCCGCGCGGTCGCCAACGCGATCGTCGCCTGGAAGACGTTCGGCATCACCGGCTATGACGCGTCCGCGGGCGGCGCGGGCGGGTGCCCCTACGCGCCCGGCGCCACGGGCAACGTCGCGACGGAGTCCCTCGTCTCGGCGTTCAAGGCCGCGGGCTCCGACCCGGGAGTGGACGAGGCCAAGCTCAAGGCCGCCGCCGCGGCGCTCTTCAAGCACCTCGGCCGGCCGGTCGGCGCGCGTCCGCCCAAATAAGCGCCCCGCGCTCATTTAAGGCAAAATGGCCGAAGTTCCCACCTTCCACGCCCGTGATCGCAGGTGATCACCACAGTCGTTTTACCTTGGTACTGGCTCCGACTGAAGCAGCTTCCAGAGGTCGGCGAGCTAGTGGCGGGCCTGAGCGAGGCGCCGAACCTTCAAATCCGCCGTGCGCTCATCGAGGTTCACGCCGTGGACTTCGACTTCGACGTCGTCAAGTAGCTTGAAGGCCGCCGCCTCGGGGCCGTTAAGCATGACCGTCGCCGCGCTGCCTTGCAGCTGTATCGTCACGCGCGGAAACTTGCCGCCGAACGCGAGCCGGACATAGCCGCGGAAGGTCCGGCCGTGGTTCTCCGGCTTGGCGAGCTCCACCAAGGACATGAAATCCGCGACCTCGTAATCCATCTGGCGCGCCGCCTGCTCTCGGCCGTTGAGATGGCGCAGGTAGTCTTCTAGGCTCGCGAAGCCCAGCGACATGAGATCTCGAAGAACCGCGTCGTGAACGGCCTTCGGGTCTTTGCCCGCGAGGGACGCCTCGAGCAACGCGCGGTTGTACATGTCGGAGAAACGGCGAATCGGAGCGGAGGGATGATCGTAGGAAGAGGCCTCTAGCGCCAGGCCTTCATGCCCCTGCGCGTCATCGACCGCGTAGCCGGCGGATTTGCGGCTGGTCAACACGAGCCATTGTGCGACCTGTTTTTTCTCCGGAGCGAGGTCCGTTTGCGCCTGGAGCGCGGTTAAGTATTCGGAGATGGTCCCGCTCTTCCACGCAACGCCGATCGCCTTGAGATCGCGGCGCAGGCGATCGTTGATCGCTTCGTCCTGCGCGGGGTGGACGCGACTGATGTGAGGAACGCCGCTGTCGCGGCTGATACCGTTGAGGCGCACCGCGATCACGCGATTGCCGTACACCTTCAGCTCCTCGATCAAGCGGTGGGATTCGCTCGTGAGGGGGTCCTCGACCTTACCGTACACGCCCCAGCGGCCGTCTTTTTTCGCCGACTCGACCTGATCGAGCGTCAGCGCGAACTTGCCGCGTTTTCCATCGTGGCGCGTCAACTTGTCCGAGAGTTCACGGGCGAGAGTCACCTGCTCCATGTGCTTAATGCCATGGCCGGACTCACCGTGCCAGGCGTCCGAGACCTGATCGTACGTATAGCGGCCTTGAACGTGGATCAAGCCGAGAAAGACCTCGGACTTGTCGAGCAGGAACTGGCCCTGGGCATCGAATTGCATCCGAGTGATCATCGCCAGGCTGTCCTTGCCGTCGAGCAGGCTCGCGAGATGCTTTGAGACGACGGGATGGTTCATCGGGTATTCGGGAACCCCGTCTTTGTCGATCGAATAGAACGTGTTGCCGATGCGGGCCGCCGCGCGGAAAGCGGGCGTGCCGGGTTTGACGTAATGGGCGACGTCCGCGGTCGCCAGCACCCAGGTGAAACTCCCGTCGGCGTGCTTCTCGATGGTGAATGCGTCGTCTAGATCGCCCGCGCCGGGAGGATCGATCGTGATAAACGGCTTAGCGCGCAGATCCATGATGCGGCCGCCGCCGCCGCCGGCGAGCTCTTTCTTCAGCTTCTTGTAGGCGCCGAAGGGGTCGTCGGCGCGGCCTTCCGACTCGGCTTGGAGAATGACGTCCTCGTCGAAATAGGCGCGCGCGCCGCGACGCAGCGCTATTTCGCGCGCGGCGATCTCCGGGGTGAGCGTCGTTCCGAGGTCGATTAAGACCGAGGCCTCGTAGCCGTTCTGGCCCGGGCGCACGAAGGCCTGCACGATGGCGCCCTCGGCCGCCGCGCCGACGAGCGGTAGAGGCGAGTACAACGAGGAAGTCCGGCCCATTTCGCGGAAGAGGCCGTCTAGAACCAGCGAGCCGTTGCGTTTGACGACGCGTCCGATCATGACGTCTTGCGCATACGCGCCGATCGGCCGAACCGAAACCACGTAATCGCCCTCAAGCGAGACCTCGACGAGCGTGTCGGACACCACGCCTTGAACGAGGTGGTCGGGAATCGTGATGGGGCGCATCTTCTCCCGCCCTTGGTCATCGAGACTCGCCTGCAGGATGTAAGTGCGGCCGTTGCGGCGCAAGAGCGACGTTCGGATCGGATCGGCGCCGGTTTTGACGTTCTTCTCACTCTGCTTGCGCCAAGCGGCCTCGAGCTCCGGCGCCACCGTCTTCGCGCCTTGCGCGTACAGGAACGCGTCGCCGCGCTCGGAGGGGCGCGGGCCGAGTGCTGTAAACCGGTCCAGCAGTCCCAAGGTCAGCGCGCCGGCGGAGGCGATCGGCGGCGTTTGGACGACCGCGGTGACCGGGGGCGCGCTGCCGCCGTCGTTGCGCGTGATCGACTCGAGCGCGAAGACGAAGGGATGCCGCTGAAAGAACCCCTCGATGCGCTTGATCGCCTCCTCGGGGTCGACTCTTTCCGGCACAGTGAGAGTGACGGTCATTTCGCCGTCGTAATGGCGCTGCGCGTCCATCCTCATGCCGCTGTATAGATTGTGCTCGAGCCGCCAGAGAGTCGATTTGACGAGGGCGCGGCGGCTGAGCTCCCGCACACGCACGGTGATTTTCCGCGCGGACGTGTTCGTCGTACGCGCCGCGCCCAGACGCTTGAGCGTTAGCGGCTTCTTTTCGAGGCTGGCGCTCCGATAAAGCCGCGCGGAAGCGACCAGCGACTTATAGCTCGATTTAAGCAGGCTGAGAAAATTGGCCGGCTTCATGAATGCGTTGTGGACGGTCCACGCGTTTTGGAACGCTTCGAACGTGTTTACGCGGCCGTCCGCCGCGAACCCGGCGGCCTCGAGACGGGCCATCATTTTGTCGAAGGATCCCGTCTCCAGGATCGTCGCGCCCTGGTCGGAATCCAAGACCTGGCCGGACTGCATCACGAGCTGTTCGAT
>JBBQVX010000022.1:0-34199 GCA_038211115.1 Elusimicrobiota bacterium
CCCGGTCGAGGGCCTCGGCCGCGCCCGCCGCGTCGCCGGTGCGCCGTAGGAATTCTCCGCGCCAGGCCTGGATCCAGCCGCACCCGGGCTCGAGCGCCGTCGCCCGCTCGAGCGACTGCGCGGCGCCGCGGAAGTCCCCGAGCGTGACCTGGCAGCGGGACAGGTAGGCCCAGACGACGCCGCGCTCCGGCTCCAGCTCGACCGCGCGGCGCAGGTCCTCGATGGCTCCGAGGTTCTCGCCGATCTCCGGGCTTCTCCGGTTGTCGGCGCGGAAGACGTACGCCCAGAAATCGCGGGGATTTTTCTCGATGTGGCGAGTGGCGGCCTCGATGCTTCGGCGCGCGTCGGTCTTGAGCTTATGCAGGCCGAGCAGGACGAACAGCAGCCCGGAGTTCTCATCGAGGCGCATCGCCTCGAGGCAGTCCGCAAGGCAGCCTTGGTGGTCGCCGGCCTCGTATTTGCAGATTCCGCGCAGGCGCCACGCCCATTCCAGCCCGGGCTCAAGCTTCAGGGCTTCGTCGAGCGCTCGGATCGCCTCGGTTCGGCGAAGCGTCTTGAGGAGGATGACGCCGCAGACGGCCGGGGGCAGCGCCGCTTCCGGGAGGAGTGCTGCCGCGGCCCGCGCCTCGGCGAGCGCCGCGTCCTCGCGTCCCGCGTTTAGCTGCGCCAGCGCGCTCCAGAGCCGCCACCAGCCGTTGCCGGGCTCGAGCTCCGCGGCGCGCGCGATGTCCTCCTGCGCGCCGCGCAGCTCCCAGCGCCAGGCGTAGGCGGCCGCGAGGCCCGCGTCGGCCGCGATCGCCGCGTCGAACTCGGCTCCGGCGCGCTCCTTCTCGCCGAGGAAGCGGAGCAGGCGTCCGCGCATGGCGCGGAGCGCGGGCGAAGGGGCGCGTGGGAAGCGGTCCAGCGCCGCGCGGTATTCCTTCTCGTGCAGGACGCCGTGGCGTTCGGGGACGTGAGCGGACGAGCGGCCCAGGAAGAAGTTCCTTCCGAGCTCCTCCGCGAGGCCGTCGGGCGGCATGGGCGGTTTCATGGTTCGTCCGCGAAATCGTACACGACGTGCAACGGCGCGAGCCGGCCGAGCAAAGCCTCGCCGCGCAGGACCTCGAGCCCTCCGCCGTCCCGTCTGAGGCGGTCTCCCGAGGCGAGAAGCTCGACGGTGGAGCGCGGCGCCAAAGTCCGGACCGGCAGCGTCGCGCCATAATACCATTCCTCCGCCCGCCGCCTCACGCCGAGGAGGGGGACGAAAGCCCAGTCGCTCATCGCCACGATCGTCGTCGCGAGATGCCGCTTCACGTCCTCCGCGAACGCGGGCTCGCACTCCTGGAGCGCCCCGTAAAGCCTCGCGCCGGCGCTCCGGCTCGGCTCGCAGCGGAACCCGCAGGGAATCCACGGCAGGAGGTGCCGGTCCATCGCGGAGTAGCCGCCTTGGAGCAGGAGCCCGAGCTCGCCCGACGGCCCCGAGCTTCGCGAATGGAAGTTGTAGAGGAAGTTCACCGGGAAGGGGAACGGGCCCGCCCCCGCGCGCTCGAGCGCCCGCCGAGGGAAGCTCGCCGGCGCCGGGGCCGTCGGGCTCAACGTCAGCCTTTCCGTCTCCACGAAAGCGCGCGTGCAGCACGGCGGATAGCCGAGGAGCTCGCCCATGCGGCTCGTCATCGCGATCGCCTCGTCGGTGTCCCGCAACGAGGCTTTTCGTTCGGACAAGGAGACGAATTCCTCGAGCGCGTCCCGGTCGCGGCCGACGGTCAGCAGCAGGGAGCCGTCCGGAGACTCGCGGCGAAGCGCGTGCAGTCCGGCTTGCTGAAGGAAGGTGGCGAAGGCTTTCCGGTCCTCCGGGCCGCCGGCGGGCGCCCCGAAGTGGCACATCGGCCGGATGTCCCGCAGAACCCCGAGCAGGCCTTGGAGCAAGTAGCCTCGCCGGCGCAGGTCCCGGGCGAGCGCGTCCATCCCGGTCGACTTTCCGCCGCGCGGAGTTGTCTTTTTCGTCATTTCCGGGGACAGTCTAGCCATTTTCACGTCTCTTGACGTCCTTGATTTATTGACTTATCCTGTTCCCAGCGATGCGCAGAACCGACGTTCCTACCCTGCTTTTTTCCGCGGCTTTGGCGCTCGTTCCCGCCGCGGCTCTGGCGGACACCCGGGCCCAAAAGTACTACTACGAGGACATCACCCAGCCGTTCTTCGCCCTCGACCCCGCGGATCCCGGCTTCTATCGCAATCAGCGGCCCGGCTCCAAGGCGTCGCGCTTCGCCGCCGTCAAGCCGAAGGACGGGTTCCGCGTGTTCGTCATCGGCGGCTCGATCGCGGGCCTGCTGCAGCACTCGGACGACAAGCGCGATCTCGCGCAGGCCCTGAAGGCCGTCCTGCCGACGAAGAAGGTCGAGGTCATCAATTGCGGCATGGCCGGCTACGAGAGCTTTCGCGAGGCGATGGTCGAGCAGGAGATCCTCGAGTACTCCCCGGACTTGATCGTTCTCCTGACCGGCCATAACGAAGGGATCGCTTCCGCGCCGATCCCGATCTGGGTCATGCGCGCGCAGGAGCGGCTCAGCAGGCTCACCGCGTACCGGACCCTCGTCAAGACGCTCCACCCCGAGAACCTCGAGGAGCACAAGCACAGCGACGCCGTCGCCGACGCTCGCGACGCGACCTTCACCCGCAACCTCTCCGCCAACGTCCGCCACGCGAAGGAGCGCGGCGTCTCGGTCGCCGTGGTCGTGCCGCCGCGCAACTACCGCGAGCCGGTCGAGCTCGGACGCACCTTTTACGACGCGGAATTCATACCCGGCTGGCTGAGCTTCCTTCATGGCGATTACGCCGCTTCGCGGCACTTCTGGAAGGAGTCGCTCGCGGCGGCGACGTCGAGCGAAGCCAAGGCCTTCACTTGGGGTTTCATCGCGCGCAGCGAGGAGAAGCTGGGCCTGGCAGACGAGGCGCGCGCGTCCTTCGAGCAGGCTTCCGCGTTCGACCGCGCGGCGATCTGCGGCAAGACGTGCCAGGACATCATCCGCCGCGTGACCGGCGAGGAGGGGGGATTTCTCGTCGAGGCCGACCGGATGTTCCGCGAGCTGGCCATGCCGGGCAGCCCCGGCATGGAGACGTTCAACGACCGGATGCACTGGAAGCCGCAGTTCAACTGCCTGATGGCGTCGGTGATCATCGACTCCGCGCGCGCCGACGCCAAGCTCGGCGCGCTGCCTTGGGACGACGCGCGCGTCCGCGCGCTGAAGGCCTCCTGCGAGAAGCCCGGCGGTCCCGGAAACGCGGACGACGACCTCCGCATCCTGAGCTACGTCCTGATGGAACTGTCCTGGCCGAACCGCAGCCGGCTGGCGCCGGTGGCGGTCTTCTACCTGCAGTCGATCCGGCGGCACCGCCCCGAGTGGTTCAAGGACGTTCGCGCGCTCATGAAGAGGGCGGTCAATCCCCAGACCCAGGTGTACGGCATCGAGATGGCCGCCGACGAAGTCATTCTGCCCCGCTTCTACTGGTACATCGGCGAGGTCCGCATGCTGGAGAAGGACTACGCCGGTGCCGTCAAGGACATCGAGAAGGCCCTCGCGCTCGATCCGAAGCTGTCCTGGGCGCGCCTGAGCCTTGCGGTCGCCGAGACGCTGCGCGGCGACAAGAAGCGCGGCCTCCAGCTGATGCAGGAGGCCACGGCGAAGTCCGCGGAAGACCCGCAGGGCGGCGCGATCGTCGCCTCCGCCGTGGCGGCGGGCAAGGCGCTCGGCCTCGGAGAGGCGACGGACGTCGCGGCCTCCGACGCGGAGACCTGGATCAAGAAGGCCGAGGCGGCGGTCGCCGCCGGCAAAAAATCCGAAGGCACGGCGGCGCTCGACCGCGCGCGGGAATTGTCCCCACAGCCGTACCAGCTGCGCGCGATCGGTCAGTACTACCTGATGCTCGGCGAGCCGGCCAAGTTCCTCGAGCTGGCCGACGCGCTCGCGGCCGCCTATCCGGAGGACATCGATACCTGGATCCTGCGCGCGGAGGCTTCGCTGTCGCTGGGGCGGAAGCAGGACGGCCTCGCGGCCCTGGCGCGGGCGAAGACGCTGTCTCCGACCGCCAAGCAGGAACAGCACATCTCGAACCTGCTGACGATGGCCGGCGCGTCCCCGGCGGACCGATGATGGACGGCCCCGGCGCCCTGATCCGCGGCACGCAGTACTACGCATGGGGGGTCTTTCTCTTCTCTTGGGCGCAGATGGGCTGGGTGGACTGGAAGCAGCAGAAGATCCGCAACCAGTACCTCGTGTTCTGGCTCAAGCTCCTCTCGGCGGCCTATGCGGCGATCCTCGTCCAGTCCCTGCTCGGAGAGCTCGGCGTCGTCCGCGTCTTCATCGTGCGAGACTACTATCTCGCCCTCGCCGCGCACGCGGCGCTTTCAGCCGCCGCGGCCTACGCGCTCTGGTGGCTGAGGATCTGGCCGGCCGGCGACGTGAAGCTCTTCGTCCTGCTCGCGATCTGCTACCCGCTGATGCGCATCCCCGGCTCGTTCCGCTCCGGCCTGCTCTTCCTCGAGGTCCTGATCAACGTCTTCGTGCCCGCGGCCGCCTTCCTGTTCCTCACGGCCGGTGAGTATCTCTGGCGCACGCGGTTCGCCCACTTCAAGGCCCAGTCGACCGACCGCGCGCGCCTGCGCTGGAAGGAGTTCCGCTTCCCGAGCCTGGACCTGTCGCGCCTTCGGCTCAACCCGTTCGCCTGGATCGACCTGCCCGCCGTCCGCGGCAAGGCGGGCGAGTACGGGGCCGCGGCGTCGTCGGAGATCGCGGGCTGGCTGCGGGGCTACCGCGAGCGCCCGCTTCAGTTCGTGCGCGACGCGCTGTCCTGGCTCTCGATGATCGGAATCATGTCGATGATCTCGTACTATCTCAACGACGTGATCTCCTCGAACGTGCTCAAGACTTTGGTGTGCTTCTCGCTGATGTTCACCTGGAGCCGCTTCTGCCTGTTCATCGGCTCGCGGTGGGCCCTCGCGACGGTGTTCTGCGCGTGCGCGCTCGTCCTGTGGCGCCATCCGAACGTGAATCTGCCCGCGCTCGCCGTGATCTTCGGGCACATCTCGGTATTCAGTCTGTTCATCTTCCTCGGCATGCAGCTGGCGCTGAAGGTCATCGCCGGAAAAACGAGCTGGGTCTTCCTGCCGTTTATGATGATGCTGCCGGGGTTGATCCCGTGGCGAGCGATGTTCTTCGCCGTCTGGGCGGTCGCGGAGACGTTGTTTCGCAAGCTGAGCCTTATCGGCCTGCCGGAGCTGCCTCGCCCGCCCGCGCTGCACCTGCCATCCTCCGCGCCCGCGTGGGCCGCCGCGTTCGACTTTTCCGGGCTCGCCGTCTGGGCGGTCATGGGCCTCTTTTTCGGTCTCGCCTTGATCTTCGTGAAGATATGGGACTCCGAGTCCTACCAGAGCGTCCCGGTCGCGCACATCGAGCGCTTCATGACGCTCGGCCCCGCGCTCGTCGCGCGCATCGAGGCCGATCCCGACCTCAGCGAGGAGCACTTCTCGACGTTGTACGCCGACGGGCTGACCGGCGAGCAGGCCGAGGCGCTGCGCGCGTGGTGCCGTGAGGAGGGCCTCGAGACGGTGCCGCTCGCGCCGACGATCTCGTTCGCCAACTGGATTTTCCTGGGCTATTTCCTGACGCGCCTTCTCGAAGGGCACGTGCTGAGGTTCCTCTATTGAAGACTCTCGATGAACGTCGCTGGATCTACGGCGGCGGCCTGAGCCCGGAATGGGCCTGGGTCGTCAAGCGGCGCCGCGAGCTGGCGCTCGAGGCGCTCGCGCGCATCGAAAAGCAGTACGCGAAGGCGGCGCCTGCGGGCGTCCGCAAGCGTCGCTACGCGGCGGGCATGCGCTATTTCCTGAAAACGAAGTCGCCGGAGCGAGACCGCCTGGCCGTGCACCCGTGCTTCGACTACTGGCTCGACCTCCACGCGCGTCATTTCGGCGCGCCCGCGCAGGAGAGCGACTGGCACCTGCAGTTCGGGCTGTTCCAGAGCTTCCCCGCGGCGCTGGCGCTGGCGCGCGGCGACCGGCTCGACCTCGACGCGACGGCCGATCCCGACGGGCGCTTCTTCTTCTACGGCACCCCGAAGTTCCTGCAGGCCGCGCCGAGGGCGGAGCTATCGCTGGCGATCGCGGGCGGCAAGCTCGCGGTGAACGGCAAGCCCGCACGCTTTGAGACGCTCGCGGAGGCCGTGCCGGGGATCGTCGCAGACGACCGCGGCTGGCTGATGGTCCACGGCGTGACGATGCACGGCCTCGTCGGCTTGAGCGAGGCCGAACGCGAGCGCTTCGGCGCGGTCCTCAACCAGGCGTTCCGCGATCTCGCCGAGCGCGATCCGGGGTTGCACGCCGAGATGCGGGACATGGTGTTCTCCCTCGTGCCGCTGAAGAATCCGGTCGAGCACGGCAGCGTGAGCTCCTCGTACGTGAATCTGCGCGGGGCGATCGCGCTGTCTCACGCCGAGGACCCGGTCCTGCAGGCGGAGACCTTGATCCACGAGTTCTGCCACCAGAAGATGAACCAGCTTCTCGTCGTCGATCCCGTCCTCCTGCCCGGGCAGGGCGGCCAGGTCTTCTATTCGCCGTGGCGCGCCGACGCGCGCCGCCTGCGCGGCCTGCTGCTCGGCGCGCACGCGTTCCTCAACGTCGCGCGCTACCTCGCGACGTCGCTCTCGCGCGAGACCTTTCCGGAGGCCCAGCACATCGAGCTCATGGTCAACGTCGCGCTGCGCCTCAATCAGGTCGAGGCGGCGCTCAAGGCGCTGACGGGGTACGGCGCCTTCACGGAATTCGGCCGCCGCTTCGTGATGGGGATGTGGAGCGAGACCGAGCTCCTCCGACACGCGATCCTGTGGTTCCCGCCGGCGTTGCTCGAGGAGCAGGCCGCCGTCGCCGCCGCGCACCGGCGCAAGCACGCGCTCGGGGACACCGGCTACCACAAGAGCGCGGAGCACGTCGACAAGGTCCGCCGGGCGGCGTTCCTCGCTCCGAAGGAAGACGACGCGCCCGCGGCCAAGGAGGCGGCATGAACGTCAAGGAGCGCGACGAGTGGCTCAAGGCGCTCGGCGCCTGCTTCCCGAACCTGACGACCGGCGCGATGAGCTCCGCGTGCGCGGCCGTCGCGGAGGAGGGCCGCTGGGAGGCCTCCGTGCGCGGAGGAGAGCTGACGGCCGCTGGGCTGCGCTTCCAGCCGGCGCGTCGCGGGGCGCCGCGCCTCGACGCGACGTGGGATTTGACGACCGGACGGCCGATCGGCGGCGCGCCGTTCTCGCCCGCCGCGCCCGGGCGGCGCGTGCGCTTCAAGGCGGGGCTCTTCGGGGAGCCCGCGCTGGACAAGGTGATCGCCGACTTCGCCGCGCTGTGCCCCGTGGACTCGATGGTGCTCCGCGAGGTCGGCTGGTCTTTGGTGCTAGCGAGCCCGCCGCGCTGGCCGCTGTTCGCGCGCTGCGACATCGCGGCCGTCTTCACGCCGTCGGCGTCCCAGCTGGCACTCTTCCTGCTGGACCGCCGCGTGAGCGAGCTGTCGTTCGACGGGGAGGCCCTGTGGGCTCATTGCGGAGGGTGAAGAAGGTCTGCGTGCTCGCGAGCGGCGGCTTCGACAGCTGCGTGCTGATCGCGGACCTGCTCGAGCGCGGCCATGAAGTCCATCCGTTCTACGTGAGCTCGGGCTTCTACTGGGAAAAAGCGGAGCTGCACTGGCTCAAGCGCTTTCTCGCCACGAGCGCGTGCCCGCGGCTTAAGCCGCTGACGGTCGCCGAGACGCCGATGCGCTGGATCATGGGCGGGCACTGGAGCCTGACGGGCAAGGGCGTGCCGTCGTCTCTCGCCGCGTGGGATTCCGTCTACCTGCCGGGCCGAAACCTCCTGCTGCTGAGCCAGGCGGGCGTCTACGCGGCGACGCGCGGAATCCCGCTCATCGTTCTCGGGGTGCTGCGCGGCAACCCGTTCGCGGATTCGAAGCCGCGCTTCCTCAAGGACATGGAGTCGGCGATCAACGACGCGCTGCGCTCGCGTCTGGCGGTCGCGGCGCCGTACGCCAAGCTCGGCAAGGCGCAGGTCGCGCGCCTCGCGGCGAGGCTCGCCGCGCGCTTTCCGCTCGAGCTGACCTTCTCATGCCTGCGCCCGCGCGGCGTCCGGCCGTGCGGCCGCTGCAGCAAGTGCGCCGAGCGGCGCGACGGCCTTCGCGGCGCGCCGGCGAGATGAGACGGACGAGAGCCGCCGGAGCCGTCTGCTTCGCCGCGGTCGCCTGGTGGTATTGCGCCGGCGCCATGAGCGACGCTCGCGCCTACCCCGGGGGAAAGCAGCTGACCTCGTACGCGTACATGGGGGAGCTGCTCGTGCACGGCATCCGCGCGCGCGCAAACGTCGTCTCGTACCGGATGCCGCTCGCGACGATCGCCTCGGCGAAGCTCCAATACCACTCAGCACTCTCCGCGGGCGAGCTCATGGTCCTCAACCAGGGGCTGCTCGTGCTCTTGATGTTCGCCCTCGGCTGCCTGCTGCATCCGCTCGGGGCCTTGTTCACGGGCGCCGCGGTCTTGGCCGCGATGCCGAGCCTCGGAGTTCACGTCTATCCGGACTCCGGCTACACTCTGCTCGTGCTGCTCGCGGCGTGCCTCACGGCCTGGCGCGCGCGCGCGCCGACTCCGGCGCGCTCCGTCCTGCTGGCCGCGGCCGTCGGCGCGACGCTGCTCTTCCGCTCGCCGCTGCTCCTCTTCCCGCCCGTCCTGGCGCTCTACGAGCTCGCGGCTCGCCGGTTCGCGCTGCGCGCCTACTGGAGGCATCTCGCGATCCTGTGCCTGGTCCCCTACCTGTTCCTGCTTCCGTGGACCGGCATGAACTGGACGATCCACCGCAAGGTCATCCCGTTCGAGAAGGACGCCGCGAGCGCCAACATCATGACCGGCGCGCTGGGAACGGTCGGGGACACGGAAGGCGACCTGACCACGCTCGTCGACGAGCCGATCGACTTGAACCGCTCAGGCGAGGTGCTCGGCTGGGCCGCGCGGGAGATTCTCCGCCATCCGCTGCGCTACGCTCATTCGTGCGTCCGGCGGGCGGCGTACGCGTTCTCTTTGCAGCCGCTCCTGTTCCTTCTCGCGCTCGTGTCGGCCTGGGTCTTCCGCAAGAGGCCGGAATTCCGGGAGCTCGGCGTTCTCTCGGCCTATTTTCTCGGCGTGCACTGCCTGATGTCGGTCGAGCCGCGCTACTTCCTCCCGCTGTGGCCGCTGCTCGCCGTTCAGGCCGCGGCGCTTCTCGCCGGCTTCCGCGCGAAGGCGCCGCTCGCCCCGAACGCCCCCGAGTACCGCCTGGCCGCGCTCGCCGCCGGCGGCGTCCTGGCCCTCGTCCTGCTCCTCGGCCTGTATGCGAATTGGATCGTCGCCTCCTACGCGACGCTGGTCCGCTCCGGACGGCAGCCGGACGACGCCGATTTCAGCCGGGCGCTCGACGCTAATCCCGGCGACGTCTGGCTGCTGCGAGAACGCGGGCTCGAGCGGCTTGCTCGCGGGGACGTCCGGGCGGCGGTTCTCGATCTCGGGGCCGCGTCGGCCCTCGAGCCGGGCGATTCCAGGGTCCGCCTTCAGCTGGCCTGGGCCCGGGCGCTTCTCGGCGACCCCGCCCCGCTGCTGAGCTGGCGGCCGGAGCACGGCGAGCTGAACGTCAACGACGGCGCCCAGCTCGAGATCGACGCGGCGGTCCTCCGGGCCTGCGCGTACATCCACCTGGGGCAGGCCGCGAAAGCTGCGGCCCCCTTGAAGGCGGCCTTTAAGCTGTTCAAGGAGCGGGACATCGTCGTCCGCGGCCCCCAGGGTGAGCACGAGGTCGAGGTGCTCAAGCGGCTGCGTACGTCGGACGCGGGATTCTCGCTGAACTGCTCGCTGCTTCAGGGGGAGCGCCCGCCCGTCGAGAAGGCCGCGCTGAACGAGGCGCTGTCGAAGCTCTTCCCGGCGTCGAGCCAAGTCTGGATCGAGCGGGCCGAGCTCGCGGAGCGGGCCGGACGGCGGGAGGAGGCGCTCGCAGCGCTGGCGAAGGCCGGGGGCTTCAAGCCGAACGACGACGAGCAGCTGCGCCTCGCGGAGCTCCACGGCAAGCTCGGCTCGACCGCGCGCGCGTTCGCCGCGCTGGACGGCCTCATCCGTCGCCGCCCCCGGGACGTCCGCTTCCGTCTCGAGCGCGCCGAGCTCGCGGCGTCGGCCGGAGCGCGCGAGGAGGCCCTCGCGTCCGCGCTCGAGGCCGAGCGCCTGGATCCCGGCGTCGACGATCGCCGCCGTCTCGTCGGTATCTACCGGAAGATCCCGGACGATCGCCGCGCGCAGGCAGTCCTGGACGCGCTCGTCCGGCGCTTCCCCGGCGACGCCGGGCTCCGGCTCGAGCTGGGGGAAACGTCGGCCCAGCTCGGCGAACGCGCCGCGGCGCTCGAGGCGGCGTCCCGGGCGGAGGCCATCGGGCTCGACGACGAGCAGCGGCGGGCGGCCGCCGCGCTCTACCGGAAGCTGAAGGAGCCTCGCCGCGAATACGCGCTCCTGGAGCCGCTCGCGCGCCGCTTCCCCGACGACGCCGGGCTCTTGATCGAGATGGCGGAGGCCGCGGAGCAGCTCGGCGAGCGGCCCGTCGCTCTGCGAGCGGCGGACCGCGCCGAGAGCCTGGGCCTCGACGACGCGCGGCTGGGGCGGGCCGCCGCGCTCTACGCGAAGCTGGGGGAGCCGAGACGGGCTTCCAGGGTTCTGTCCAAGCTGGCCGCGGCCTCGGGCCTCGACGACGGGCAGCGGCGGCTGGCCGCCTCGCTCTACCGCGGCCTCAAGGACTACCGCCGCGCGCTCTCGGCGCTGGAGGGGGTCAAGGCCGAGAACGCGGAGCTGGCGCTCGAGAAGGCGTCCGTCTCCATCCTTCTCGGGGAGAAGGCCGCCGCGCGCGGACAGCTTCTCCGGGCCGAGCGCCTCGCGCCCTCGGCGGAGCAGCGTCACGCCATCGCGCTCGCGTACCAGGACCTGGCCGAGTACGGCCGCGCCGTCGCCATCCTCGACGGCCTCATCGCGCGCGACCCGTCCGGCGCCGAGCTGCTCGGCGACCGCGGGCTCTGCCGGCATTTGAAAGGCGATGCCTCCGGCGCGCTCGACGATCTCGAGAAGGCGATCCGCCTCAAACCCGAAGCGCTCCAGTTCTACTTGACGCTGGGCGCCGTGCACGTAGCGCATGGACGCCGCGCGGAGGCCGTGAAGGTCTACGACCGGGGGCTGGCCGCGAAGACCGGGCCGGAGCCCGATCCGCTGCGCGAGACTCTGCTCGCGGCGCGCCGGGAAAGCCTGCGCGGCGCTACGCGGGCGCCGTGATTTCCGCGGTCGGGACCGCGTAGCCCTTGTAGGAGCCGGCTTCGAGCTGATCGGACAGCCATGTGACCGGCTGGGGCTTGAAGGAGACCTCGACGAAGTCCCTGCAGCCCGCGGCGTGCGCGGCGCGGACCGCGTCGAGATGCCGCTCGCAGGCGACGGTCTGCTCGGCGAGGAGCTCCTTGATGCGCGCGGGCTCGCTCTCGGCCTTGCCGGAAGTTCCCATGTACACCGGGACCTTGGGCGGCTTGATCTCGATCGACGCGAGAGCTTCGATCAGCGCCGCCTTCGCCGGGAAGAAAGCCGAGGTGTGATACGGGCCCTCGACCTTGAGGACCTTCACCTTCACGGGCCAGTCCTCGGCTCGCGCCTTGGCCGCGTAGGCCTCGAGAGCCGCGGTCGTGCCGCCGAGCGTCCCCTTCGTCGCCGTGTTCCACAGCGCGACGCAAACGCCGGGCACCTCGGAGACCGAGTCCGCGACGTCCTGGAAATCATCCGCGGACGCGGCCGCCAGGCCCATCGGCTCGGTGAACGCCTTGCAGCAGTCGGAGAACGCCTTGGCGCGTGCGGCGATGAAGCGGCCGCTGTCCTCGACCGTCAGCGCCTCGGCCGCGACGAGTGCTGCGACGATGCCCATCGAATGCCCGATCGCCCCGTCAAGCGTGAGCCTGGGACGCGCCGCCTTGTAGGCGAGCCAGTGCGCGACGTGCGACGCGTGGATCGCGCGCTGGGCGTTGAAGGTCAGCGCGAGCGTCTCGTCCGGCGTCGTCGTCAGCAGCGTCTCGAGATCGGCGCCGAGGGACGGCTTCAGGCGGTCGATGACGGCCCGGGCGGCCGGATTTTTCAGGAGCTCGACGCCCATCCCCGCTTCCTGCACGGACTGGCCGGCGAACAGCACGCACGCGATTGCGCTCATGAAACGAGGGTAGCTTTTTTTCCGGCGCAGCGTCCTGATCTCAGAAGCGCACGGCGCCTCCGGCGTAGAGCCCGGAGACCTCCGTTCTGTTGTACTCGAGCCCCCGGTCGAAGGTGGTGCCGTCGGAGTTGTAGTAGCGCCGCGCTCCCTGTTTCGCGGTGAAGGACAGGCGCATGAACCCCGCCTCGAGGCGCACGATGGACCAGTTCCAGGCGGCGCCCAGGCGGAAGTGGAGCGCCGAGCCGTGGGCGCGGTCCGTGTAGTTCGGCGTGGACGAGCGCAGGCTCCCGTCGAGATTGTCGTACCCGTCCCCGTGGAATTCCATGACCGGCGACCACAGCAGCAGCGCGTCGAATGAGAATCCCATCGGGACGAAGATTTCCTCCCGGAAGCCGACGTGCGGGCCGCGCCACGCCGCGGAATAAGTCCCGTTGAAGCCGGGGATCGGCCCTACGGGCGCCAGCGCGTAGAGCTTCCCGGTGCTTTGCGTGCGCGCGAGGTTGGTGAAGCGCGAGTCCTGCCGGAAGCGATGCGCTCCGATGGACACGTCGAGAGTATGCCGGATCTCCGTTTCGTCGGAGCCGGTCAGGCGCCCCTCGTGCACTCGAAAAAAAACGTTCACCGCCAGCCAGTCCCGGCGCGAGGTGTTGTCGGCCTTGTAGACGCGGTCGTCCTCGTGGTCCGGGTTGTGCCAGACGGCGCCGTTCGAGAGGTTGGTCAGCTGGTCGGATTCGGGGGAGTGGAGCCAGAGGCGGTCCGTGTAAGTGCCATGTGCGCTCTTGTCCTCGCCGTACTCCAGCTCGGCCGAGAGCCAGGTCAGCGGCGCCACCTCGACGCCATGGATCAGCAGTGTGCCGGAGGCCTCGCGCTCGTCGGTCTCGCCGTAGAAGACGTCGGCCGGCGGATCGATCTGGTCGCGCGGGATTTGGACCGAATAGCGAGTGTCCACGGAGCCCTGCGCGATCCACGCGCGCGTGCGGATCGTCACGTAGGCGCGCCGCGGCGGGCCTTTGCTGATCGTCTCTCGGACCTCGTCGCGCCGGGGCGGGGGCGCCTCCGGCGCCGGGGCCGCGGCCCGGGGAGGAGCGCGGCGGGGGGGCGGCGCCGTGCGCTCGGCCGGCGTGAACGGATGAAGCTCCGGCTCGGCGGGCGCCGCCGAGGCTCGCGCTGCTGCGAGCAGCAGGGACGCCAGCGCGAGCAAGGCCGGTTTCTTCATGCTTTAGCCTAGGATAAGATCTTATTATTTCCGGGTTATTTCGCGCCGGCGCCTATTTCGAGCTCGTGGTCGTGAGGGGGCGCTGCGTCCGGAGCTTGGCCGCGCCGCCGAGCAATCCCGCGAGCAGGAGGGCCAGGGCGATTGCGATGAAGACTCCGCGCAGGATGAGCTTCCTGCTGTCGCCGGCGCCGCCCGAAGGGGCCGCGGCCCCGAAGCCGAGACGGCGCAGGGCCTCCTGGGCCACGGGCGTCAGCGCGGGATCGAGGCGGGCGGCCTCGCGGTATTCCGCGGCCGCGTCGACGGGCCGTCCGAGCTTCTCGAGAATCTGGGCGCGGATCAGGTGCCCGGAGGCCGCCATGACCTCGAGCAGGATCGCGCGATCGACGGTCGCCAGCGCCTCGTCGAGGCGGCCGAGCTGGAGCAGCGCGGAGGCCCTCGCGCGCATCGCGCGGGCGTCGTGCGGGTGCTTGGCCAGCAGTTGATCGGCGTCGGCGAGCGCCGCGACGGGGTTGCCCATCGCGAGCGCGTCCTCGGCGCGCATGATCCTCGCCGCGTCGTCGTCGGGGTACAACGTGAGCGCGCGCGTCAGGTCGTCGTAGGCCCCGGCGAAATCACCGACGGCGGCCTTTTCCTGGGCGCCGGTCAAGTGCCGGGGCGCGGGCGCCGCCGCCGTCCCAGGGCCCGCCGGCGAGGCCGGCGCGGGCGCGCCGCCGCCGGGGCCCTGGCCCGCCCCGGGCCTGCCGCCGAATCCGGAGCCGGCGCCCGCCGATTCGTCGAAGCCGGGCTTGGCCGCCGGGCCCTTCAGCCGCGACTTGGAGAGAAGCGACGCGGAGTAGCCGAGCATGCGGCGCGCCTCGTCGTTGGCGGGATCGAGCGCGAGCGCCTTGCGCGCCCAGTCGGCGGCTTCATCGGGGCGGTTGTTCATCATCGCCGCGCGCGCGGCGAGGTTGGGGCCGTGAGGATCGCCGGGAGCCGCCTTGATGATCTCCTGCGCGACCCGGTTCACTCCGGCGCCTTCCCCGGCGCCTGCGAGGACCTTCCCGGCGAGCGCGAGCCGCTTCACGTCCGGGGCCGGCCCGCTCATCGCCTCGTGCTCGATCGAATTCCCGGCGTTGACGGAATTCTCGACGCTCTTATTGGGCGGTTTCTCCGTTTCCTCGTCGTTCCTTTCCTCATTGGTCATGACGTGGGAGTTGACGATCGCCTGCGCGAGATTGGGGATGCTGCTCATGTTGTCGCGTTCCGTCGCGCCGAAGCGCTGTATGCCGGAGTCGCCGGGTGGGAGCTTCTGGGCTTCCTCGGACGTCTTGACCGCTTCCTTGTAGATCGCGTTCACGTCCGAGACGGTCTTGTTCAGCCTCGCGATCTCTTTCTGCTGGTCGGGCGTGGGCGTGGGGAGCCCACTGAGCGGCTGAAGCGCGTCCTGCGCCGCGTCCATTTTGTCCATGCACGCGGCGATGAAGGCGTGCTGATAGGCTTTGCAGTCCGCGGCCGATTTCGGAGCCCCGCAGGCGGGATCGAGCTGCGCCGGCTGAAGCGCCGCGCCGCTGCACTCGACCGCGCGTGCCGAAGACGCGCCGAGCAGGAGCGCCGCGACGAGGAGCGCGAGGGGGGAGCGCATGGAATCCAGTGTAGCCGCCTCCCCGGGAGGCGTCAAGGCGATTCTAGTCGCTATTTCGAGGCTGCGACGAGGGCCTGCAGTCGGTCGAGGCCCTCGCGCACGCACTTTTCGGAGGGCCCGAACGAGAAGCGCACGTGCGAGCGGAAGCGCGAGGATCGGCCCGCGCGTCGCTTGCCCGGGTTCACGTCGAAGAACTCGCCGGGGACGACGATGACCTTCGCCTCGAGCGCCTTCTTGAAGAAGCCCATGCCGGTATTGAGGGGACGTTGAAGCTTTTCAACCGACCCCCAACAATAAAAGGTGCCGTCTCCGGGGCCGTCGAGCAGAACGCCCATCTCGGCCAGCTTCGCGCGCATGAGGTCGCGCTTCGCGCGGAACGCGGACTGCAGCGACGCGGCCTCGGCCGCGGCGCTCTTCTCTCCTAGGAGCTCGGCCGCGGCGCGCTGCAGCGGGCGCGAGCCGCCTCCGTCCAGGAAGGAGCCCGCGGAGCTGACGGACTCGATCACGGGCTTGGGCCCCACGATCCAGCTCACGCGCCAGCCGGGGTAGCGCCAGTTCTTCGTCAAGCCGTCGAGCAGGATCACGGGGTCCTTGTCGACGTCCTCGACGAAGGGCGCCGCGCTGACCGGGGAGCCGTCGCCGCTCCAGACGTAGTGCGAGTAGAACTCGTCGAAGATCATCGCGCAGTCGAGCTTGCGCGCGGTCTCGACCCAGCGTCCGAGCTCGGGGCCCGCGAGCACCTTGCCGGTGGGGTTCGACGGGTTCGAGAGCAACAGTGCGCCGAGCCCCCGGCCCTCGATCTCGCGGCGCAGCGCGTCCTGGCCGAACGCGTAGGACGTCTCCGGCTCGAGCAGGATCGGGATCGAGGCGAACGAGCGGAAGATGTCGAGCAGTTCCTCGTACGCCGTGTAGTCGGGCAGGAAGTGGCCGAGGTTGACCTGGCCCAGGCTCGCGGCGACGCGCGTGAGCGCGGCGCGGCCGCCTCCCGCGATCGACACGTTCTCGGCCGTGTAGCGGCTCTTCATGCCTTTACGGTAGCGCGCGTTGTATAGCGCCGCCACCGCCTCGCGCAGTTCGAGCACGCCGGCGACGGGCGCGTACTCGTGGTCGGCGGGGTCGATCTCGATGGCGCCGCGTCGCGCCGGGCCGCCCGGAAGCGGTCCGGTCTCGGGCATCCCTTGCCCCAGGTTCGCCCAGGCCGCGGAGCCGGACTTGTAGCCGAGCTTCGCGGCCTCGGCCATCACGAAGATGACGCCGGTGCGCGGGACGGAACGGAAGGACGGAGAGGGAAGCTCGCTCATGGGACCCGCATCATACCTAAACCACGGTCCTGGCGAGATCGCCGTCCCAGCAGGCGTCGAAGGCCTTGCGGAACGCGGTCGCGTCCTGCGGACGGCCCCGCGGGTCGGCCGAGAGCGCGGAGGCGAAGAAGGCGTCGAGCGACGGCGGCAGGGTCGGCCGCCGGCGGCTGATCGGCTCGTACTCGGCGCGCATCTTCGGGCCGAGGAAGTCCGGGCCGGGGAAAGGCCGCACGCCGGCGAGCAACTCGTAGGTCATCACGCCGAGCGCGTACAGATCGGAGGCCGGCAGGACCGACCCCATCGCCTGCTCCGGGGCCATGTACGGGGGCGTGCCGCTGGCCGACGTCCGCGTCTCCGCGGCGCCGCGCGCTTGGTGGGCGATCCCGAAGTCCATGATCTTGCTGCGCTTGCCCGCGCTGTACATCACGTTCGACGGCTTGAGATCGCGATGGATGATGCGGTTCTCGTGCGCGCAGGCCAGCGCCTCGCACAGATCTCCGACCACGCGCCGCACGTCGACGGGAGACATGGTTCCGCCTTGCGCGAGGACCTTATCGAGCGGGCGTCCGTCGATGAGCTCGAAGACGAGGAAGAGCCCGCCGTCCTCGACCGCGGAGAGGATCGCGGCGATGTTCGAGTGCTTGAGCTGGGCGACGAGGCGCGCTTCCTGCAGGAACCGGGCGGCGTCCTCGGCGGTCATCAGGTCGGCGTGCATCTGCTTGAGCGCGACGGAGCGCTTGAGCGTCTCGTCGATCGCCTCGTAGACGACGCCCATCCCGCCGCGGCCGAGCTCCCGCGCGACGCGGTACTGGCCGCCGACGAGGTCGCCGGTGCCGATCGTCCGCGTCGAGGTCCCGCGCGTCGGCGGGCGCGTCGTCACGGCGGCGCCGACGCGCCGCTTGGACGCTCCGAGCAGCACGGCGAGCAGCAGCGCGCCCGACAGCGCGACCATTGCGCCGCGCACGAGCCTCCCTCGCAACGGGGACAGTTGCGCCCCGTCGGGGGCGAAGCCGAGGCGGCGCAACGCCTCCGCGGCGACCGGCTTCAGCGCGGGATCGAGGCGTGCGGCCTCGCGGTACTCCGTGACGGCGTCGGCGGCGCGGCCGAGCTTCTCGAGGATCATCGCGCGCGTCAGGTGCCCGGCGGCGTTGAGCGGCGCGAGCGCCACCGCCCGCTCGATCGTCGTCAGCGCCTCCTCCAGGCGTCCGAGCTGCAGCAAGGCCGAGGCCTTCGCGCGCAGCGCGCGCGGATCGTCCGGGTGCTTCGCGATGAGCCGGTCGGCGTCGGCGAGCGCCGCATCGGGGTTATTGAGCGCGAGCGAGATCTCCGCGCGCATGATCCGCGCCGTGTCGTCGTCGGGGTTCTGGTCGAGCGCCAAGGTCAGGTAGCCGAGCGCGCCCGCGAGGTCGCCGGCGGCGGCCGTGCGCTGCGCCAACTGCAGGTGCGGCGGCACGGGCAGGATTTCCTCCGGTGCGACCGGGGAGACGACGCCGCCGGGCACGCCCGCGGTTGTCGTTCCCATTCTCTTGGCGAAGACGCCGCCTCCGCCGGCGGCGTCGCCGTCCGCTGCGGGCACATCGAAGCCGGGCTTGGCTCCCGGGCCCTTGAGGCGGGATTTAGAGAGGCTCGCTTCGGCGAAGGCGAGGGCGTTGCGCGCCTCCTTGTTCTTCGGGTCGAGCGCGAGCGCCTTGCGTGCCCACTGAGCCGCTTCTTCCGGGTGATCTTCCTTGAGGGCGGCGCGAGCGAGCAGCGAAGGTCCGGCGGGGTCGGAGGGTGAGAATTTGACCAGGTCCCTGCCGAGTCGCGTGGCGTTTTTCGAGTCTCCGCCGGCGAGATAAAGGCCGCCGGCATTGGCCCTCACCTTGGCCGCAGAAACCGGATCCGGCGGAATGTTTTTTTCAGCTGTCACGGCGGCGCCGGCGAGGAGGGCGCCTAAATTGAGAGCGCCGCCTCCTGCGACGGTCGGCGAGTCATCGGGCTTCGGGTCGCCCGGGCCCGTATCCGATTCCGTGGTCGTCTCGGGCTGCGTTTCGTTCGCCGTGGTGAGCGCGTCGTGCGCTTTGATCGACTCGGTCAAAAAAACGAGAAAAATAGCCTCCGGGTTCGCTCCCGGATACTTCGGCTTATAATCGTCCAGCGCTTGCTCGAGCGTGCCGGTTTTCCCGGAGTGCGTCATCTCGGTCGCGGTTTTTTCGAACTCCTCCTGACGAAACATGAACTCCTTGTAGTCGCTTTGCGCCTTCGCGGCGCGCGCCGCTTCCTGGGCAGTGAGCGCAACGGGCTTCATTTTCAATTGGGCGAGCACGTTCGCCGCGTCGACGGCGGCGGAACCGCATGCGATCAGGACCGTGCTGACATAGATCTGGCATGCTTTTTTCATGTCCGCCGTCGCGCATTGAGCGGAGAGGAGGCCGGGAGCCGCCGATTTTGTCGGGCAGTTCTCCTCGGCCGCAGCGCGGACGGCGAAGAGCGCTAAGGCGACGGCAAGCGCGAGGGGGGAGCGCATGGGGCCAGTGTAGCCTCCGCCCCGGCGGGCGTCAAGGCGATTTTAGTCCCTTTTCCCTAGGAGATCATGAAGCTCGCGGCCGCGAAGCGGCCGGAGTGCGTCAGCGACAGGCTCCAATCCTGCGGCGCCCCGCGCCACAGCACGCCGGGCAACCCGCTGTTCTCGGTCAGCGCCAGGCGCGCCGGGGAGCCGATCTCGTCATTGCTTGACGCGATGAGGTCGAGCGCTAAGTCGCGCACGAACGCGCCGGGGGCGGTTCCGGGCGGGACCGCGCCGACTTTCCAGAGGACGTCGCCCTCGGACTCCTCGTCGCCGATCCAGCCGCCGCGCAGCACCGCGACGCAATGGAGCTTCTCTTCGTCGTCGTCGGTGAAGCGGATATCGAGCTGGAGGCCGGTCGGGATGTGGCCCGCCTTACGCCGGAACAGGTCGATCTCGATTTCGTGGAAGGCACCGTTGGGGACCACGATGACGGCGCGCCCGAGCGCCTTGTGGCAGGCCTCCTTCGCGCAGAAGAACTTCCAGAAAGTCCGGAACAGGGCCGCGGGCCCGAGCGAGGCGAGATAGGCGAGCTCGCGCTTGGTCAGGTGCCGCTCGAGCCACTCCTGGTCCGCCTCGGTCAGGTCGTCGGAGAAGTTCTCACGCAGCAGCGTGCCCTTCAGATCGACGACGTCGTTGCCCGCGCAGTTGCGCGCCATATCCGAGCCCTTCCACCAGTCCTGCTGCAGCGCGGCCAGCCGGTCGAAGAGGCGCTGGCTGATGTCGCGCGCGTTGGTCTCGCCTGGAAGGACTCCGTCGATGAGATCGGCGACGACGCGCAGGCGGTCGCCTTTCGGCGGGCAGGCGGTCGTCGCGATCTGCCGCTCGGAGCGCAGGTACACGCAGAGGAACTTGGAGGAGGGGACCTCGAGCGCCAACTTGCCGAGGAAATCCTTCGGCCGCTTGGGCTCGAGCCAGCCCGAGCGCGAGCGGCCGGCCTCGGGGTAGACGAACACGGCGCCGCCCTCCTTGAGCACCCAGACGCATTTGTCGAAGGCCTTCTGCCGCCAGCTCTCGCTCGCCGCGTCCTCGCCGCCGCGCAGGAACGGGATGCAACGGCACAGGTAGAGCAGGCCGCGGATGAGCGCGCTCTGAACGGGGCCGCCGAGCTTGTAGTAGTTCGTGTACTCGGGCGTGGACCACGGGATGCGCCGGTCCTCGAGCAGGCGGCCGACGGGGAACACCGCCCAGTAGACGAGGAAGCTGTCGATGAGCGTCAGGTGGTTGGCGGCCCAGATGACGGGGCCGTCGTGCGCGTCGAGCTTGGCCCAGATGTCGGCGCGCAGGGCGTCGATGTCGTCGTCGAGCCGGTACCGGAAATGAAACCGCGCGACCGCGGTGACCACCAAGGACACGATCACCACGAGCGCGCGGCTCAAGCGCCACTGAAGGCGGAGGGCGTCGACTTCCTCCGCCTCCAGCGGCATTTTTAAGAGAGCTTCTCGGCGAGCGCGACGGACTCCTGGAGGGCCTTGCGGACGAGCGCCACCTTCGCGTCCTCGATCGCGCGGCGCTTGCCCGCGGCCTCGGAGACTTCCTGAGACACGCGCAGTTTCGCGGCGCTCATCTTAAGACGCGTGCGGATTTCGGCTTCCTCGCCGCGGAGCTTCGCGAGCGCGCCGGCGTCGCCGCCGGCCGAGACGCCCTTGATCTTGTCGAGGGTCAGGTTCAGCTCGCTGGTCAGCGCGTCGAAGCCGGCCTTGTCGTTGACGTAGGCCTTCGTCTTGGAGGCCGCGAGCTTGGCCGCGTCGGCGAGCAGGGCATCGTACTCCTTCGCCTGGGCCACGAGCGTCTTGAGGTTCACGAGGGCCTCGCCGCGCTCGGCGTCCGCGAGCTTCTCGGCCTTGCCGGCCATCTTCTTGAGCGCGTCGGCCATCTTCCAGCCGTCGCCGGTGGCCATCACGTAGGCGAAGGACATGACCTTCTCGAGATACGCGTCGTTCTTCGGCATGTGGCCCAAGTCCATGAGCATCTTGACCGACAGGCCCGGGGTCGCGGCGAGCGCGTCCTGGCCGTCGAGGATGCGAAGCTTGCCGAGCTCGCCCGCGGTCAGCTTGAACTCCGCCGAACCCTCGGAGACCGGCGTCTTGGTCGTCATCTTCGTGAGGAACTGGCGCTCGATGGACATCGTGATGTCGGCGAGGTTCGAGGACTCGATGCCCATGCCCACGATGTGGCCGAGATAGGGGGTGTTCGCGTCGGCCGCGGCGAAGTTCGCCTCGTTAGTGGCGTACTTCTTGACGCCGGCCGTGATGCGCTTCTCCGTGTCTTCCGGGGTGAGCGTGTTCACGTCGACCGCTTCGACGACCGCCTGCTTTCTCATGAATGCCATTGTCTTCGTTCCTCCGAGTCTTAGGTGATTCTATTACTTTCCGTCCCAGCGTTTGAAGAGCACGCAGCCGTTGACGTCGCCGAAGCCGAACGAGGCCTTGATGACGTACTCGAGCTCCTTCTTCACCATCTGATGCGGGATGCTGTTTCCGATCGGGATCTGCGGGTGCACGTCCTCGCTGTTGATCGAGGGGTGGACGTAGCCTTTGACTATCTGATCCACGACGGCGACGCACTCGAGCGCGCCGGCCGCGCCGAGCGAATGCCCGATCATCGACTTCGTGGACTGGATGAGGGGGAACTTCTCGAGCGGAAGCTCGAGCGCCTTGATCCAGCTCCCGACTTCCCGGGGGTCGGCGCCGGTCGACGTCAAATGGCCGTTGATGAGCGAGATGCGCTTGGGATCTAGCTCGCCGTCCATGATGACCCGGCGTATGCATCGCATCACTCCGTCCGGGTTCGGGAACGTCATCGTGCCGCCGTCGCGCTGCCCGCCCGAGTTCGAGTAAGCCGCGACGACTTCACACAGAATCTTCGCGCCGCGCTTCTGGGCGTGTTCAAGAGTTTCCAGGCGCAAAACGCCGGCGCCGCCCGACGGCACGAAGCCGCAGGCGCCCGCGCCCATCGGCTGGGAGCCTTTCTCTGGGCGGTCGTTGAACTTCGAGCACAGCACGTCGCGCATCGCGTCGAAGCCGGACCACGTTCCGGGGTGCGTGCCTTCCGCGCCGCCGGCGTACATGGATTCGGAGTAGCCCATCTGGATGTGTTTGAAGGCCTCGAAGATCGCCTCGGTGCCGGTGTTGCACGCCGAGGAGTTCGTCGTCGTCTGGCCGCCGAGGCCGAGGAACTTGCCGACGGCGACCGAGACCGAGCTCTCCATGATCTTGGGGACGATGTCCGTGCCCATGGGCCGCACGCCCATGCCCGGGTCCTGATCGGCGGCGGCGGCCAGCACGGGGCCGAGCTCGTCGCACATCGTGTCCATCCCGCCGATGCCGCAGCCGATGATGGCGCCGGTGTCCCAGTCGACGGGCGTGTCGTTGTAGCCCTTCTTGAGATCGACGCTCACGCCGGACATGCGGGCGGCCTCGACGGCGGCCATCGTCGCGTACACCATCGCCTCATTGAGCTTCGCGAGGTCGGGGCCGGAGAGCAGCGCCTCGGCCTCGTCGGGGCCGACGGGCGGCTTGCCGCCGATCTGGCAGGAGAACTTGAGCGCGGCGAGGTCCTCATGGTGCGCGATGCCGGACTTGCCCGCGGCCAGGGCCGCGCTGTAGTCGGCGATGCCCAGCCCGTTCGGGGCGACGGCGCCGATGCCGGTGACGACGATTCGTTTGGGGAAGCGGCTCATTTCAGTTTCTCCGAATCCTTGGGAATCCACAGCCCGGAGACGATTCCGGTGAAGCTGGCCTCGCCATCCTTGGGCCCGCCGAGGAACTTGATCTCGGCCTCGGCGACGAGCTTGCCGTCGCGGAAAAATCCGTCCTTGCCGAACTGCGCGCGGCAGACGAGCGTGTCGCCGGGGCGCACCATCTTCTTGAACGAGCCCTTGTCGACGTGCGTGAAGAGGTTGACGAGGTTCGCGAGGCTCTCGGGGCCGGCCTTCGCGCCCATCAGGTAGATCGCCCAGGCGACGACGGACGTCTGCACGGCCATCTCGACCATCTTCACGCCCGGCACGACGGGGTTGCCGGGGAAATGCCCCTCGCAGTCCGCGTCCTTCCACGTGTATTTCGAGAGGACGTGCTCTCTATCGATCTCGAGGATCTGGTCGATGAAGCGCATGGGCGGCCGCTGGGGGACCAGCTTCAGCACCTCGGCGGCGGTGAGGTCGCTCATGTTAAAGAGCCATGCCCCCGTCGACGGCGATGACGGCCCCGGTCAGGTACTGGTTCTCGATCGCGTGCCAGACCGTCTCGGCGATCGCCTCGGGAGCGCCGAAGGCGCCGAGGGCCACGTCCTTCTTGATGCCCGCGCGCTGCTCTTCGGGGATGCCGGACGTCATGGCGGTTTCGATGAAGCCCGGCGCGACGGCGACGACGCGGACGCCTTTCGGGCCGAGCTCGAAGGCGAACTGGCGGGTGAGGGCCTCGAGAGCCGCCTTCGTGGCGCCGTAGACGGCGGAGCCGACGACGGCTTTTTGCGCGAGGATCGAGGAGATGTTGACGATTACGCCGGACTCGTTGCGGGCCATCTCCTTCGCGAAGTCGCGCATCAAGAAGAGAGGGGCGGACAGGTTGGTTGAGATCAGCTTGTCGAAGGACTCCTCGCTGATCATGAGGGCGGGCTCGTGGGGCTTGTCGATGCCGGCGTTGTTGATCAGGCAGTACGGATTTCCCTTGGCGAGCACGGCCTCGAGCAAAGCCTTACGGCCTTCGGCCGTTGCCAAATTGGCTTGAACGGAGAACGAATCGGGGATTTCTTTGGAGAGGGCATCGACAGCCGATTTGTTCCCGTTGTAGTGAAGACAAAGTTTTAATTGTCCTTCGGACTTCGCATGGATGATTTTCGCGATGGCAGCCCCGATCCCGCCCGACGCGCCGGTGACGATGGCAATATCCATTACTGCACCTCCATGTATCCGCCGCCCCACGCGAGCCCCGCGCCTAAGACGGCGTAGACGATTTGATCGCCTTTTTTTAATTTATCCAGCTTTTGCGCGATCGCGGAGGGCATGCCGGCGGAGGCGATGTTGCCTTGCGCCTGGACGTTGCTGATGTGGTGCTCCTTCGGCAGATTTAAATGGCCGATGATGCTTTCCTGCATGATGAAATTGGCTTGGTGCGTGACCGTGTACACGTCCTCGGCGAACAGCTTCTTCGCGGCGGCGACGGTCTCGAACATCTCGACGGTGCGGCGGATGGAGAACTCGCGCACCTTCGCGCCGTCCTGCCAGAAATGGCGCGTCGCGTCGACTTTCACGTCGTCGGCGCCCTGCGGGTCGGTCGCGAACATGATCGGCTCGGCCTTGATCCGGCCCTTGTGCTTGAGCGAGGCGATCTGGGCGGCGGCGCCGTCGCCCCAGATGTAGCCGTCGAAGCTTTCGGCCGAATAATCGGTGCGCGTCGTGTAGGCGCCGGTCTGGACGGTCAGCACGAACTCGGGCCAGGCCTTGTCGCTCAAGTCGCCCAGGTACATCATGTGGCGCGCGAATGAAGAGCACGCGGTGTTCATGTCCATGTGCGGGCCGGGGCCGATGCCCAGGGCTTTGGCGATATAAGACGCGGTCGAGGGCACCAAATCAAACGGGAGGTCGCAGTTGCACACGACCATGCCGATCTGCGAGGGCTTCACGCCGCAGTGCGCCATCGCCTTCTGGGCGGCGCGCACCGCGAGCGTCACCGGCGTCTCGCCGTTGGCGCGGGCGTGGACGATCGCGGCCATGGGGTCCTTGTTCTTCGTCTTGACGATGTATTCCTTGGAGAGCACCGAGTAGCGCTTCTGGATGCCGAGGCGCGACATGCACCAGTCGGGCGTCTTCTTGAGCCCGACCTCCTTGTGCAGGAAGTCGTTGTCGATCTCGGTTTTCGGAAGGGCCCAGCCCATTCCGAGGATGTTGAAAGGGTTGCTCACAGGCCGGAGATCGCCTCGCCGCCGTCCGCGCGGATGATCGTGCCGTTGGCCCAGCGCAAGGTCGGGCCGCAGATGCCGAGGATGGTCTCGGCGATATCCTCGGGCGTCGTCAGGCGGTGGAACGGGTTGCGGATGCGCGCCTGCGCCTTCATCAGGTCGAAGTTGGGGATCGCGTTGCCGGCGGGCGTGTCGGTGATGCCGGCCTGCATGATGTAGGAGGAGACGCCGTAGGGTGCCAGCTCGACGGCCATCGCGCGGCACGAGGCCTCGAGCGCGGTCTTCGCGGCGGAGACCGCGGCGTAGCCCTTCCACGCGACCTCGTTGCCCTCGGACGTCATCGCGACGAGGCGCGCGTCCTTGGAGAGCAGCCCTTCCTTGCAGAGCTCGCGGCCCCACAGCAGGTAGTCGTAGCCCATCATGAAGATCGTCTTCTCGAGATCCTCTTGAGTCAGGAGCTCTTCCCGGTACGGAATCCGCGAATCGGCAAGAGTATGTAACGCGTCGCAGCCCTTGTCGTGGAACGCCGTGTTGACCGCGGCCTTGACCTTCTCGGGCGGCAGCCCGAGCGCGTCGGCGAGGCCCTTGATCGCCTTGCCGCGAAAGTCGGGGGTCTTGTCCTCGATCATGAGGCGGCAGGAGCCGGCCGCGATCGACTGCATGAACAGGTGGACCTTGCCGGGGCCGCAGTTGGTCTGGATGCTCTCGAACAACTCTCCGCGGCCGTCCTCGTCGAACAGGTTGATGTTGTGGGTGACGAGCTTGACCCCGGTCGCCCGGATCTCGTCGAAATGGGGCTTGATCACCGTCTCGACGGTGCCTTCCTTGTCCTTGTGGCCGATCAGGATGTTGAAGCCGGCGCGTGCCAGCCTTTTAGCCGTGGCCAGGCCGAAGCCGGAGGACCCGCCGAGGATGACGGCCCAGAGGCCGGAACCGTGAAAATCGAGTGAGTTTTTCTGATCCATTGAGTTATTCTACCATGCCTATGCGAGGATGAGTCATTGACCGGCGTCAATCGGACGGTGCCAGGCTTTAAGTCGTTTAGCGCTTCGGATTGATCAGCTCCGCCTTCATGGCGGGGAACTGGTCCGCGGGGAATTCGCGGCTGGACAGGAGGCTCCCATCGGTGCCGTAGACGGACTCCGTGCAGCTGTCGACGCCCGTCGCGTAAGTCCGCTCGCAGATAAACAGCGGGTGGGCCTCGAGATTGAGGAAGGTGTAGACCGCGATATCCGCGTCGGGGCCGGTGCACAGATCGGGCGTTCGCTTCAGCAGGACCTCGTCGCAGGGCTTATAGTGGTACTCGAGCGCGGCGAGGCAGCGCTCCTTGTCGCGGTCGTAACGGTGCTCGACGATGCCCTCGAGGAAGCGGGGGGACCGGGCGCGGATGGTCTTGTCGAGGGCCTTCGTCAGGGCGCGGCACTCGCTCACGTGGCGGGCGCGTGTGGCGTGCAGGGCGCGAACGGCGACCCAGCCGCCGAAGGAAACTCCGGCGATGAGGGCGAGAGCGGCGCTCTTGGGAGCTCCTTGTTTCACGCGGGGCATTCTACAACAATAATCCCGGTTGTAATCCACGATGGAGCTTGTTAGAGTGAGCCCGCATGATCCGGACGCTCGCGCTCGCCTTTTTGTGCTCGTCGCCCGCCGCCGCGGCGATGCCCGGCCTATACGGCCCGCACGCGATGACGCGCGAGGCCTCGGGCACGAGCTGGCAGCCCGATTCCACGCCGCACGAAGGCCTCCACCTTCACCGCGGCGGATGGATGCTGATGGCGCACGGCTCACTCGATCTCGTCTACGATCGCCAAGGCGGGCCGCGCGGCGGCGAAAAGAACTTCGCGGCGGGCATGCTGATGGGGATGGCGCGCCGGCCGCTCGGCCCCGGCGTCCTCGGCCTTCGCGCGATGCTCTCGATCGATCCCGCGATGGGGCCGTCGGGCTATCCGCTGCTGCTGCAGACCGGCGAGACGGCGAACGGCCGCGAGCACCTGACGGACCGTCAGCACCCGCATGACTTCTTCATGGAACTGGCGGGTTCCTATAGCTTGAACGTCGGCGATGAGTCCTCCGTGTTCGTCTACGCGGGCCTGCCGGGGGAGCCCGCGCTCGGCCCGCCGGCGTTCATGCACCGGTTCTCCGGCGCGGAGATCCCCGAAGCGCCGATCTCGCACCATTGGCTCGATTCGACGCATATCGCCGAGGGCGTGACGACGCTCGGCGTCTCTCGCGGCGCGTGGAGGCTCGAGGGCTCGGCGTTCCGCGGCCGCGAGCCCGATCAATACCGCTGGGACATCGAGAATCCGCGGCTCGACTCGCACTCGGGCCGGCTGTCCTGGAATCCCGGCAGCGACTGGTCCCTGCAGGCGAGCTTCGGACGCATCCACAGCCCCGAGGGCCTGACGCCCGGCGGCGACCAGCGCCGCTTCACCGCCTCGGCGAGTGTGAACACGCATCTAGGGGGCGGGCTGCAGCAGACGACGTTCGCCTACGGGCGCGCGGACAACGCCCCGGGGCGCGTCCTCGACGCGTATCTTCTGGAGGCGTCGGCCCGCTGGGCGGAGAAGCACACGGTCTTCGGTCGCGCCGAGCGCGTCGAGAAGGACGAGCTGTTCGAGGAGGGGGCGCCCCTTCACGCGGACGCCTTCGCGGTCGGAAAGCTGACGCTCGGCTACCGCTACGACTTCGCGCGCTGGAAGCGGTCCGTCTGGGGCGCCGGCGCCGCGGCCAGCGCCTACGTCTTGCCCGCTGCACTTCGGCCCGCGTACGGCCGCGAGCCGGTCTCTTTCATGCTGTTCGTCCGGGCGAGGCTCGCGTGAACGACGACGAGGAGGAGCTTCCGCGCCGGCCCGTCTCGCCGGCCGTCATCGTCATCACGCTCGGCGTGATCGCCTCGATGCTGTATCCGGTCCTGCAGGTGTTTCTCACCACGCAGAGCAGCCGGCTCCTCGTCGCGAAGGCCTTCAGCTTCGTGCTCGTCGTGATGGGCGCTCTCGCGCTGTTCCAGATCGCGCGCGCTCTCACGCGGCCGCCGAAGCGGTGACTACTTCCGGCCGAACACGAGACGGTCGACCTCGGCGCGCGTGAGCGCGCCGCGCAGCAGGTCGCTTACGTACTCGGGGGAGTAGAACCGGTCGAGGGGGACGGTTTTCGGTCCGCTCTTGATGCGGACGCGGGCCGAGCCGGTGCCGAGGCCGAGCTGGCCGCGCGCGTCGCGCCAATCCTCGAGCCCCGCCTCCGCCAGCTGCTGCACGAAGGTCTTGTGCCAGTTCGCGGCGGCCGCGGCGCCCTTCGGCGCCACGACCTCGGGGTCGAGGCCGAGCCCGACGAGGCTGTTCGATTTGGAGGCGATGCCGTACGGGCAGTTGCCGTTCGCGCACGCCTTGACCTTCGCGCACCCGAGGCCCATGCCCAGCCACAGGCGCGCGCCGGAGATGCCGTCGGCGCCGAGCGCCAGCTTCTCGATGCCTTCGGTCGGGAGCATCAGGTCGCCCGTGGCCTCGAGAAAGACGCGGTCGCGAATCCCGAGCTTCTTGAGGATCGCGTCGGCCACGATGATCGCCTCGTTGCCGGGCAGGCTCGTGTTCGCGCCGGGCGGCGCGTTGCCGGAGCCCGGGGAGAAGTCGTCGCCGCGCCCGTCGAGCTGGATGTGGTCGGGCAGCGCGTCGGCGCCCTTCAGGAATTTCAGGAACGCGAGCAGGTCCTCGGCGTCGCCGACGCCGAACTTGAGCGAGACGGGCTTCTTCGTGACGACGCGCGCCGCCTTGATCAAAGCCGCGATCGACTCGTAGCTGTCGAGGTCGGGAACGATCTCCGGGGACTTGAACGGCTGGTCGCGCCGGATCTCGCGCAGAGCCGCGACGATGCTGTCGACCTTCTTCGGGTCGACCTTCGCGCCGCGCTTGGCCGCCTGCTTGAGCTTGAACTGCGTCATCGCGACGAACGGCGACGCGGCGGTTTTGCGGAGCTTGTCGAAGTCGACGAGTGAGTCGACGCCGCGAATCCCGTTAAGAGCGGAGCCATATTGAGCGACGACCTGCGCCTTCGCGAGGTCCTCGGGCGTGAACTCGGCGAAGAGCTTGTCGCGCTTCTTCATCAGCGCGTCGACGAGCATCACGATCTCGGCCTCGGCCTTATCGCCTTCCTTGAACTGGTTGTTCGCGAGATTCCACGCGATCAGCTCGCGCTTGGCCTTGTCGGCGTCGCCCTCGAGCACGGCGAGCGCGAAGCCGGGCCCGCCCTCGCCGGTGTTGTAGAGAGCGCGCGCGCCCGTCTCCTTCGCGAGCTTCAGGTGGATATAGAGCAGGGACAGGTGCGACTGCGCGGAGAGCTGCGGGAAGCTCATGCCGGAAATTCCCGCCATCGCCGACATTTCGATGTTCCCGATCCGGTGCTTCGAGACGCGGATCTTCTCGAGGTTGGGCTGGGGGAAGATCACAGGCGAGGCGACCTCGGGCTGGCCGTCGTAGACGGCGTGGCCGAACGAGCCGCGGAAGTCGCCTTCCTTGTGCAGGCCCTCGAGCACCGACCAGCGCCAATCGTGCTTGCCCTGCGGCTGGCCGGTCATGTACTTGCGCCACAGCTCGCCGCCGTGCGTCATCACGGTCCGGAAGAAATTCAGCGCGGGCCGGAAGAAGACTTTGGCGACGGCCGCCTTCACGAGGAACTTCGCCTTAAGCCAGCCCACTTTCGCGCGGAACGCGGGGCCGGTCGGGATCGCCGGGAGGGGGACTTCCCGGCCGTGGGCGCTGGCGGCCGTCAGGCGGTCGGCGCCCGGGGTCATGAGGCGCGAGGGGGTGTTGGTCAGCTGTGCCGCCATCGCCTCGACAGGCGTGAAGGCGAGGGCCGCGGGCTTCGGGAACGAAAGCTCGGCGGCCTTGAGGTAGCCTTCGAGCTCGGCGCGTTTTTCGGCCGCGAGCCGGGCGGCGGCGCGCTCGTAGGCGGCGATGATCAAGGCGCGGCGCTCCTCGGGCACGAACTCGCCCGCGGGCCCGGCGAGCCAGCCGAGGCGCGCGGCGAAGACCGCGTACTCGGGCGACGAGGGATCGGCCTTCGTCTCGTCGGCGAGGACTTTCTCGGTCTCGGCCATTCCCTCGACGCGGAGCGCCTGGACGGCCTCGGCGACCGCGACCGCGCGGGCGGCCTGGGGCTGGGCCATGAAGGCTTCGGGAGTCAGGCCCTTGATCTCGAGCGCGCGGAGCACCGGTGAGAGGCTCGTTCCCGGCATGCGCAGGCCGAGGCTCGTCAGCGCCGGATCGATCGACGCGTTCCAGTTCCCGGCGGGCGTCGCGAGCAAAGACAGCGGCAGGCGCGGGCCGAGCTGGACGAAGGGTGAGACGACGCCGGCGTTCGCCAGGGTGGACAGCAGGACGAAGGCGCAGATCAGCGGAAGCCGCATCGGACTCCATTATAGGGGAACGCGGCGAGGGACGCCTGTGCCCTTCGGCCCAGGATCGGCGCGTAAAGGACCCGTGCCTGCGCGGGCCTAATGGGTGTCAGGCTTGCCGGATTCCAGTATTTCACTAGGGCAGGATCGAGGAAATACTGGAATCCGGCAAGCCTGACACCGACTAAACGAAGACGGGCGCCGGTTGTCCGCGGGAACTTGGGGTAAAGCCCCGCGGATCGGCGCCCGCCTAAATCGATTTCGCTACTTCAGCTTGGCCGCGTCGATCATGCCGGCGCCCTGCAGGGCAGGCGTCAGGCCCGGCAGCGGCGTCGCGGCCTTCAGGAGCATCGCGCGCACCGCGGCGGGGCTACCGGCGCCGCGCGCGACCGCGAGGGCGGCCAAGCCCGCGACGTGCGGCGTGGCCATCGACGTGCCCGAGAGCTCCGTCCAGCCGCCGCCCATCTTCACGGACTTGACGTCCACGCCGGGCGCTATGAAGTCGACCTCGGGCCCGCGGCTCGAGAACTCGGCGACGCCGTCCTTGATGTCGGACGCGGCGACGGCGATGGTCTCCGGGTAGCTCGCGGGGAAGCCGACGGGGCCGCCCGAGTTGCCGGCGGCCGCGACGATCGTCAGCCCGGCCTTGGTCGCGGCCGTGACGGCGCGCTTGAGCGCCTCGCTGCCCTCGTCGGCGCCGAGGCTCATGTTCGCGACCTTGATGCCGTGACTCGCGGCCCATTCGATGCCCGCGATGACGTCGGAGAAGCCGCCGTTGCCGTCCTTGTCGAGGACCTTGACCGCGTAGAGCTTGGCGAGCGGAGCGACGCCGACGACGCCTTTCCCATCACGCTTGCCCGCGATCGTGCCGGCGACGTGGGAGCCGTGGCCCTCGTCGTCGTCCCACGCGCCGGGGTTCTTCGGGTCGAGCGCGTTGAAGCCGCCGATGACGACGCCGGCTAAGTCCGGGTGGGTGCGGGAGATGCCGGTGTCGATGATCGCGACGGAGGCGCCCTGGCCCTGTCCGGCAGGGGTGGTCCAGGAGGCGGCGGCGTTCACGCGGCGGATGCCCCACGGCTGCTCGGGATCCGCGGCGACGGGCTTGAGCGTGCCGATCTTCTTGAGGATATCGCGGGCCGCGTCGCCGAACTCGAAGCGGGGCGCGGCGATGGGCGCCGCCGAGGCCTTGAGCCAGTTGATCCTCTTGTCGGTCTCGACTAAGTCCACTTGGAACGTCGCTTTGAGCTTGGCCTCGGCGCCGTCGGCGCGGAACGCCGGAAGCTCGATGACGATCGCGTTGATCGACGGCAGCTCGCGGACGACCGCGCAACCCACGCTCTGCGCGAGCCTGCGGCACTCGGCGGTCGGCACCCCGGGCTTGCAGGCCACGATCTTGTGAATGGTCTCACCGGCGTCGAGCGGGCAGAACTGAGCCCGGGCGGACGCGGCGAGGAGGAGAGTCAGGAACAGGGCAGGGAGGGATCGGAGGGGGCTCATGGACCTAATAGTATCCGGGTCTTTGGGCCTATGGCTGGGCCATGAGACCCATATCGCTCTGGGCCCAAAGACCTAGAGAGTAAATCGGCGGGCCTAGACCGTATGCCGGGGCGCGATTCCCTTCCGGCCCAGGACGCGGGGGCGGAGGTCCGGTACAATATAAGTCGACGCCAGACCAGACGCAGGGAGAAAACCTCGCATGGCCAGACGCCTCAGCCGCCTCGTTTCCGTCGTTCTTTCCGCAACGCTCGTCTCGTTATCCGCCGGCTTCGACGCGCAGCAGGCCGCCGCCCAGACGTTCTCCGGCCGCGCCGTCACGGTTTCTCCGACGCCGCAAGTGGGCCTCGGGGTCACGAACACTCCCGGGATTTCGATGTCGCCGCCCGTCCTCTCCCTGTCCGCGCCCATGCTGTCGGCGCCCTCCGCGTTCACGCTCGCCCCGGGGATTGTCCCCGTCGCCGCCGCGCCCATCGCGCTGAAGGCCGTGACGCCTGCCGCCGTGATCGCCGAGAAGATCATAGCGAGCGCGCCCGCGCTCCAGGCGCTGGCCAAGCCCGAGACGAGCGGCTCCGCCGCGAGCGTCGCGGGCCGCGACCTCGAAAATATCCTGACCGGTTCGAAGTCCGCCCAGACCGCGGGGGAAACCGCGGACGCCGTCGGCGGCGTCCCCTCGGCCCTGACTCCTTCGCTCGCAGCCGCCTCGGCCTCGGCCGATGCCTCCAAGACTCCGGAAGTGCCCGCCGTGACCCCGGCTCCGTTCAAGTCGATCTCTTCCGCTTCCTCGTATAGCGTCCATCGCCTCGCGCTGAAGGCCGTCGCCGTGCTCACCGGCGCGGTGTTCACCTTGCCGCAGGCCGGAGCCGCCCTCACCGCGAAGATCATCGCCTCCGCTGCGGACAAGTCGCTTGTGCTCTCCGACTTCGACGACACTTTGGCGGGCTACAACGAAGTGCTTCCCGCCGAGAAGGTGGAGGCGGTACGCAAGATCCGCGCCGCCGGCAAGCACTTCGCCGTCATCAGCGACCGCAGCGACACGAAGCGCGGTACGCAGCTGACCGTGTTCGAGTCGCTCGAGTCGATCCCGGCCTTGGAACGCGCCGGCATGTACGTCGCGGCCAATAGCGGCGGGAAGGTCTACCTCTACGACGCCCAGGGAGTGCCGCAGAAGGTCCACGAGGCGGCCGGTCTGACCGACGCGCAAAACGCGATCATCAAGGAAGCCGCCGAGGCCACGAAGGCCCGCTTGTCCGAGGCCGGCGCGGTCCAGCACGTCGGCGACGGGAAGAACCCCGCCGAGTCGCTGAACACGTACGGCTACGCGATCATGCTCAAGCCGGGCTCCTCGAACGAGGCCGTCAAGGGCGTCGCGAAGATTCTAAACGAAGAGCTGTCCAAGCGCGGCCTCGAGGTCGAGGTCCAGCCCCGCTTCGCGAAGAGCCCGGAGAACCCGCCCTACGCGACGTTCTCGATCATCACGAAGGCCGACGCCGCGGCGTTCATCGCGGGAGCCCTCAAGATCGGGCCGAAAGACGCGCTCGTGATCGGCGACGCGATGTTCATCCCGCGCGAGGCGAAGAAGGCCGGCTGGATGTCCCGGCTCGGCGAGCGCCTGTCCGGCCGCCCGCAGGCGAAGACCGGCAACGAGACCGACCGCAACATGACGAAAAACCTGCCTGGCGTGTTGGCGCTCGGCGTCGGCGCGGCGATGGATCCGCGCACGCCCAACGGCTGGGCGCTCGCGGGCCACGGCCCCGAGGTCACGCAGAAGGTTCTCGAGTCCGTCGCGTCGAAGGCGCGGCGCGTCTCCAACGGAGACGATGCGGACCGCGGCGGTACCTACATCCAGCTCGGCCTGATCATCGGCGCGGCCGCGCTCGGCTGGTACGCGTTCGCGCACGCGTTCGTCGACATGGTCCGCATGGGCGAGGACGCCGTCCGCAGTTGGCGCGACTCGGCGGCCGGCCAGGACGGGATGTTCTTCCTCGGCGCGACGACGCTCGGCATGGCCGGCATGCTCGGCCATTCGCGCCGCGGCCTTTCCCATGCCAACGAGAGCTACGCGCAGGCCCTGAAGAGGGCGACTGAAATCGCCGCCGAGCGCGGCGTGGCCGCGTCCGACGTGCGCTTCGTCGAGGCGACCGCCTCCCTGCCCGTCCGCGACGGCGCGCAGTGGAAGTACACGTTCGCCGTCCCCGGCGCGCTGATCTACGTCGACTTCTCGAGCTTCCTCGGCGGCGCCCAGGACTTCACCGCCCGCGTCTATGAAGGAGCCGTGCCGTCCGCGGGCGTCGAGCCCCATGCCCTCGCGCCCGACCAGTTCGCGCAGTTCGTGGGCCTCGACGCCGACTTCGCGCTGATCGCGCTGCGCGACAAGCTCCCGGGCTTCGGCGCGGGCGCCTCCGTCTCGCTCGCGGCCCGCGCGGCCTCCGATGGCAACGGCGCGCAGATGACCTACAAGTTCTACGACGACTACGGCAGCGAGGGG
>JBBQVX010000023.1:0-33798 GCA_038211115.1 Elusimicrobiota bacterium
CTCCGGCTCCGTCACGAACGGCCGCTCGGGCCCGGCGCATACCGCGCAGGCCGGCTTCGTGTTCAACGCGACGGTGGACATCGCCGACGCGTTCTGGAACCTGACGCCGAGCGTCACCCAACAGATCCGTCTCGTCGCCGACGATCCGTTCGCGGTGATCGTGCCGACGACGCAGGTCATCACGGGCTCCGCGGTGTACCAGGTCACGCTGAAGCGCGCCGGCTCGACGATCCTGCGCGCCGAGATGGTGGACACGTTGTCGACCCCGTCGGTGTCCCAGGACAGCTCGACGGCGATCACCGTTCTTCCCGGCACGCCGTCGCGGCTACTGACCGTTCTCCCCGGCGAGACATTCAGCCAGGGCTCCCCGACCGGCAAGGGCGGCACCCCGGTCTCGCAGACCGCGGGCGGCAACTTCAGCGTCCAGGTCGGCGTCGTGGACACGTTCTTCAACCTCGTCCCGGGCCGGCCGGCGGACGTGCTCGTCTCCGTCCCGTCCGACCCGTACGCCGCTCCCGTATCCACGGTCGCGATCAACACCGCGGCGGGTTTCACGCCGCCGATGACGGTGAGCCTGCGTCGCGCGACGACGGGCCACTACCTCGCCTCCTCCGACTACGGCGCGTCCGGACTCTCGAGCGACCCGCAGTCCTCGACGTTCACGGTCCTGCCCGCCGCCCCGTACGGCCTCCAGCTGCTGCTGCCCGGGCAGACCGCGGTGCCCGGCTCGGGCAACTACCCGAACGGCGGCGTGACCGGCACGATCTCGACGCCGACTGCCGGCGCGTTGCTCGTCGCCAACGTCAACCTCGTGGACCGGTACATGAACCTTTCCCCGTCCGGCGCGCGGCCGCTCGTGTACGTCAACACGAACGACCAGTACGACATCGATCCTGCGACCTCGGCCCTTATCAGCGGCACCCTGCCGGTGAACATGACGCTCGTGACGAAGACGACCGGCGCGGTGGTCCGGGTGAACCCGCAGGCGACCGTCCCCGACCAAGTCTGCACGGCCAACGGCCCGTCGAACCTCTGTCTAGCGCTGGCGCCGGCTGCGGTGTCCGCGCCGTTCCACGTGTTCGCGTCCACGGCTTTCACGCTGCAGGTGACCTTGCCCGGCGAGACGCAGCAGCCCGGGAAGTGCGACTACCTGCCGAGCGTGGTCTGCCGCCTGCTGGGTCCGACCGAGGGCCTTCCGGGCAAGGACGGCACGCCGAACCAGTACATCGTGACCTCGCCGGCGATGACCGGCGACGTCTGGCTCGTCGACCAGTTCTACAACCCCGTCAGCGACCTCGCGGTCGGCCCGAACCAGGACACCAACCCGCCGGCCGTGATGCCGACGGTCCGCGTCGGCTTCCCGTTCGACACGGCGGCCGGCGTCCCGCCCTCGGCCGCTCTGATCCTGGGCAACCGCCAGTTCAACTTCACGCCGCTGACGGCCGCGACGGGGTACACGGTCGTCGCGGCGACGACGGCGGCCTCCGCCTCGACGTGGATCGCGGCGCCGTCCGCGCCGTTCCCCGTGCATCCCGGCGCGTCGCACCACATGCACTGGTCCGGCCTGCCGGCCTCGGTCGTCGCGGGCGCGGCGTTCAGCGGCGTGCTGACGGTCCACGATCAGTTCCACAACGTGCTTTCGACCGGTCCGAACGCGTACAAGAGCAACGTGACCTTCGTCGCCGAGATGTTCGGCGGCAACCAGGATCCCGCGTTCCTGCCGACGAGCAACGTGACCTTCTCCTCGGCGACCGATCAGGGCGTGAAGGTCCTGACCAGCTTCGCGCAGCTCAAGAAGGCGGGCGTGCGCACCTTGCTGGCCCAGGAGACCGCGAACCTGACCGTGAACAGCGAGGTCGCGGGCTTCACGACGCCGACGACGATCACGGTCGTGCCCGCCGCGCCCGAGTCGATGAAGGCGGCCCCGCTCAACGACGTGGACGTCTCGGCCGGCCAGCTCAGCACTCCGGGCAAGAAGGCGATCACCGGACAGCTGACGGACGCGTTCGACAACCCGATCACCGCGGGCACAAGCGTGTACCTCCAGGTCGTCAGCGTGTTCGGCTCGACCGGCACGATCACACTCGACTTCGGCGCGGGCGAAATCAACGTCGGCGCGTCCACGGCCGTCGTCAGTGACGCACTCGGGCGTGTCGGCGTGGTGCCGCAGATCTTCTATTACGTGTCGACGAAGGCCGGGGACTACGCCCGGGTCTGGGTCGGCACGACGACGGTCTCCAACCTCGCGCTGAACATCGGCGCGAAGAAGAACGTGACGGGTGCTATGACCACGACCGGCGGCCTGCCGAGCCAGCTCGTGTTCGTTTCGACCCCGGCTGCCGCGACGGTCGGCGTCAACGACGTGGCCGGCGCCGGCGGCCAGTACGTGATCCAGCGTCTTGACGACTTCAACAACGTCACGCGCCAGAACGACACGCCCGTCATCCTCGACGTGCCCGCGGCCGAGAAGCTCATCCAGGCCGGCAAGGGCTATACGCTCGGCGTGGCCGGGCCCACGGGCGACTACGGCTTCCGCGACGCGTCGAACACGAGCTTCATCACCGGGTTCACGATCTTCGACGGCTTCACGGGCGCGGAGACGCCGTTCCGCTTCCACAGCCGCATGAGCTCGTACTCGGGCGCCTCGCCGGCCGTGAATACGGCGGAGGACGGGCGCCCGGGCAAGTGGACCGTGCAGATATTCCTGCCGGGCCCGTCGCTCGCGCTGACGAACACCGTGCGCATGGACCCCGACGTCGTGCGCACGGTCGGCTTCGGAAACCCGCAGCGCACCGAGGTCGCCGGCAAGGTCGTGGACTTCTCCGCGACCGTAGGCAAGTTCACGCCCCAGCTGCAGGACATCTTCGCGAACCCCGTCGTCGCGACGCAGACCTACGTCGTCAACCTGACGACGATCACGCGCGTCGCGTCGCGCTACAACGACTACGTCGCGTTCGCACGCTCGAGCGACTCGACCTCGGGCTCGCGCGTGACCGCGCCGTTCTTCCTGGCCTCCACGAAGACCGTGGACATCCCGCTCGGCCAGTACCAGGCGACCTTCTACTATATCGACACGACCGCGACGACGAACTACTCGCTCGTCGGCGGCACGAAGCCGGTCATCCAGCTGAGCGCCACGGGCCTCTTCTCGAGCCAGCAGGGAGTGTTCATCGTGCCCGACGGCATCGACCGCGTCGCGATCTCGACCGGCGCGGGCCAGACCTTGCTCGCCGGCGCGACCTCGCAGGCGTTCTTCATGGAGACCCGCGACTTCTACGGCAACACCTCGCCGGTGCGGCCCGGCTCGGACTTCGGCCTCGGCTACGTCCAGCTCGCGCTCAACACCAACTCCGCGGGCCAGGTCAAGTTCTCGACCTACGGCGCGACGGGCCACTTCGGGGGCTCGTCGGCCGTCGTCTACCTGCCCGTCAACCAGGCGGCGACCTCCTTCTACCTGATCGACACCTTGCTGACCCTGGGCGGCTCCTCGCACACCTTGAGCGCGTCGGGCATCACCTATCCGACCTGGGAGGTCGGCTACGCGACGTACGGCGTCAACCCCGGCCCGCCCGCGCAGATCGGCTGGGCCACGCCGCCGCGCACTTTGATCGCCGGCACCACGATCCAGTACGTGGCCGGCGTGCCGACGAACACCGTCGTCGCGGCCCAGCTGCTCGATCAGTTCGGCAACGTCACGTCGACCTCGTCGACGTTCATCATCCGCTATAACACGGTCCTCACGCAGGACGTCTACGCCGGCATCGACCCGACGGCCGTCATCGTCGCGACCTCGCCGTCGGGCTTCTGGACGCCGCTGTTCGGCAACCAGGTCGACGTCATCATCCCCGGCGGCGCCGGCCTGTCGCAGGCGCCGTTCTACCTGTGGGGCCGCCTCGCGGGAGGCGCCACGATCCAGGCTCAGGCTCAGTTCGGCGGCTCGCCGATCTTCCCGCTGATCACGCAGATCCATCAGATCACCCCCGGCCAGGCGACTTACCTCACCGTCAACCACCCGTACAACGCGACGAACCCGCTCAAGGTCGGCGTCCCCGGCCAGCTCACGGTCAAGGCGCGCGACCTCTTCGGCAACGTGGCGGCTGGCGATCCGCTCAACGGCAACACCTACGCGGGAACGGTGAATTTCGGCTCGAGCGGATCCACGGCGACGGTGACCTTGATCGACCTGACGAACTCGGGCACGTACCACATGTTCACGCCCGCCGAGGCCGGCTCGTTCCAGAACCTCGGTCTCGTGGACACCGTCATCGAGACCCTGAAGGTCACGGCGACCGACTATCATACGTCGAGCCTGTTCGGCTTCACGAACGACGGCGTCCGCTCGGGGCTTCCGGTGAGCCCGCTGCTGCGCTCGGACGGCGACGTGGTGTTGGCCGGCGTGCTCGTCACGCCGACCGACTTCGCGCCCGAATCGAACCCGCCGCCGAACGGGCCGATTCCGTCCGCTAAGGTGTCTTTCGGCGTCACGAAGCGCACGCTGAACCAGGGCGACGGCAACGTCCCGACGTCGCAGGATCCGATCGCGATGCTGCGCCTGGACATGCGCGTCTTCCCCGCGGGGCAGCCGCTGATCGCCGAGCTCTCGAGCCTGCGCGTGCAGAGCCGGACCGAGGGGAACTTCGACAACAACAAGATCACCGAGGTCGCCCTGTGGCTCGACGACCCGTCGGCCCAGAACGGCCGATTCGACCCCGTCACCGACATGTTCGTGGCCTCGGCCGCCTACAACAACGCGGGCACCTGGTTCTTCGGCTCGCCGCTCTTCGGTCAGACCGCGCTGAACGTTCTGCCGCCGCCCGTGCTCGGAAACATGACGATCAACAGCGCGCAGAGCAAGTTCCTGTTCGTGACGGTCCGCGTCTCGTCCTACGGCTACGCCAACGGCGAGCTGCCGGCGAGCTTCGGCCTCGAGATCCCGAACCCGAATAACATCACGCTCGATCCGACCTCGCAGGTCGGCATCGCGGCCAACAACTTCCCGATCAAGACGTCGACGTCGTCCGTCGAGCGCGAGCCCGCGCAGATCAACGTCCTGACCGCCAACACCTCCGACTACGACATCAACGCGTGGTGGCAGCCGCCGACCTTGACCCTCTCTTCTTATAACTACGTGAACCAGGGAACGTCGAACGTCGGCGTGATGAAGCTCCAGATATGGACGGACGGCTTCACCGGCGCGCTCTCGAAGATCACGGTCAACCACAGCGGCACCGGCCTCGACACCGCGATCAGCAAGGTCAAACTGTACCTCGATACGCAGTCGAACCAGACGACGACGCCCGGCGACGGAATCTTCAACTTCTCGATCGACCGCCTGGTCGCCGAGGCGACTTTCCCGCCCGGCGAGACGCGCCTCGCCGCGATCAATATCCCGAGCCCGAACGGCGTCAACGGCACGGTCGATGTCACCACGCGGACGTACTTCATCGTGTACGACTACGACGCGTCGGCCGAGCCCGGACAGACGCACGGCCTCAGCCTCTCGAACGCGAACATCGTCCCGCTCCCCGGCAACGGCGTCGTCAAGACGTTCTCGCCGATCGCCTCGAATCAGGTCGTCATCCTCGCGACGCCGGACCAGGTGAACCTGACGGACTGGAACCGCCAGGGCAGCAGCAACACCGTCGCGACCGACGCGATCCCGTCCAAGGTCTCGCAGAACGACAAGAATCAGCCCGTCGCGAAGATCACCTTGCGCGTGAACTCCGGCGCCGCCGAGTGGGCGGGCCTCAAGCTCGACCGCTGGGTTCCCTCGACGTTGCTCAGCGGCGGCCCCTACAACCCGCTGCTCGCGCTCAACAACAAGGCGTCGGACGTGACGAACGTCAAGGTCTTCGTGGACCAGGACGGCGACGGCCTCCTCAACGACACCATCGACTCCCAGGTGAGCCCGCTCAACGCGGTCATCCACAACTTCCCGGCCGTTCCGCTCTCCGTCGCCGTGTACGCGACGGGCCCGGTGAGCGGCGCCACGATCACGGTGACCGGCATCTCGAGCATGTTCCCGTCGGACAACCCGTTCCCCGCCGACCAGGAGAGCCGCCTCGTCCTCAACGACGGCCAGACCGACGAGCTCCTCAAGGAGGTCGTCTACTGCCACGGCCTCGACCAGGCCGGCAACCGCTTCCTGAACTGCCAGCGCGCCCAGGAAGGCACGACGCAGCGCGACTACGCGGCCGGCGTCGTTCTCTCCGGTCCGGCGCGCGTTCCGATCCTGAGCCTCATCGGCGGCGGCGGCCAGACCATCGACACGGGTAAGAAGGACTACTTCGTCACCTTCGACATCAGCCCGCTCGCGACCGTGTCGCCGCTGGCCAACATCGGCATCGCGATCCCGACGACGGCCTACTTCAAGATCACCTCGCCGAAGACGATGTCGACCTTGAACGTGGGCGTCCAGCCTCCCGGCCGCACGATCTCGTTCGTCCCGAACTTGGCCGAGTACCCCGACCTCGTGCGGATCGCCTCGATCGACGCGGTCGACAGCGCGCTCGGGCCGTTCCTACAGCAGAAGAGCACGGTCGCCGTGGCCGTGATCAACGTCCAGACCGACGTCGCCGACGCGCAGTGGCGCTGGATGCTCATCTACGCGACGGGCACGGCCACGGCCGGCAACTCGGTCTCGGGCGACGTCGATGAAACCCAGCTCTGGTACGACGTCAACAACGACGGCATCTTCAACCCGGCCAATGACGTCCTCGTCGGCACGGGCACGTTCGGCAACTACCAGGGCCTGCCCCTCGTCTCGCAGATCAACCTGTATCCGCCGCGCAAGATCGTGACCGCGCCCCTGGCGTCCCAGCCGCAGCGCTACTTCATCTCCTACAAGATGTCGGCCACGGCGCGGCCGACCGATCAGTTCACGTTCCAGCCGCGCACGCTCGGCGTCGACGTCCGCCCGACCTCGCTTCCGACCCTGTCGCCGGTGACCGACAACCCGTTCCTGAACGCGGTGGCGCTGCCGAACTCCTATGATCCCGCCTCGCCGCTGCCGTTCGGCGGGAAGGTCCGCGCGATCATCGCCTCGCCGCAGGTCATGTCGGTCCAGGCCACCCCGTACTTCTCGACCTCGAGCGGCACGTTCCCGGCGCCGACGATTCAGGGCTCCGCGATCCCGGTTCAGCCGGCTGGGAATATCGATCCCTCGTGGACCGTCAGCTCGACTCAGGGCCTGCCGTCGCCGGCCGCGGGGACGACCGCTTACATGCTCGTCGACAGCGAGATCGTCGGCTACACCGGCTTCCAGCTCGCGCCCTTCACCGGCATCACCGGCGTGATCCGCGGCTACCTGAACACGACGCCCGGATCGCACTCGACCGGCACGTACCTGTCGCCTCAGATCAACCAGGGCCAGAATAACCTCGCGATGATGCGCCTCGATCTGCTGTCCGGCGGGTTCGAGATCCAGCTGAGTTCGCTCACGCTGAACCGCGCGCTGCCGCTCGGTCTCAACGGCGACGACCCCGATCTATCCAACGTCAAGATCTACAAGACGAACGACGGCGTGTTCCATCGCGACCCGGCCACGGGCCTCAACGTCTCCGACGTCCTGCTCGGCACGTCCTACTTCGGCGCGCCGCCCGAGGCGAGCGGCCGCACGACGATCGGGCTCAACGACCCTCAGATCGGCGCGCCGGGCTACATGCTGGTCACGTCGACGCCGACCGTCCTCTACGTGGCGATGGACGTCTCCGTCTCGGCCAAGTTCTCGCATCCGACCTTGAACCCGCCCAACGAGGTCACCGGCGCGTTCGCCGCCGACCCGACGCGCTTCAAGCTGACGCCCGCCAATGCCGGCCACACGACCGTGTTCGTGGGCACGACGCCGGTCGCGAGCCCGACTTTCCCCGTCGCGCCGACGGTCAACACCGTCACGGTCGACTTCGACCAGGTCTCCGGCAACACCGCGTTCCAGAACACGAAGAACGTGGCGATGCTGCGCCTGCGCATGCGCACCGACCGCAACACGGCGATCGTGACGAAGGTCAAGCTCGACCGCACGGGCGCCAACGGTGCGCTCGACAGCGACATCAACGTGATCAAGCTGTGGGCCGACGCGGACGGCAACTCGAACTTCACGATCGCGGACTCGACGCCCGGACCGCTGCTCGACTACCCGCACCTGCTCTCGTTCGGCAACGAGACCTTCAGCTCGGGGACCGTCACCCTCGTGCTCAAGCACCCGATCCTGGTCAGCACGACGGCGGCCGACTTCTTCGTGACCTACGACATCTCGCAGTTCGCCGCGGAAGGCAACAAGCTCGGCGTCGAGATCCTGAACAACGCCTACTTCACCGTCCAGGTGCCCAACGCCGTCGCCTTCTCCACACCGACGTTCTCGTCGAACCCGCTGATGACCATCGTCAAGACGATCTCGCAGGTGACCCTCGGGACGTTCGACGCCGCGGCCGGCATCGGCGGCGTCACGCAGGCGCAGTCGAACGTGAACATGCTGCGCTTCAACCTCGTCACCGACATCGCGCTGGCGCCGTGGCGCTCGTTGCGCGTCGAGCGCGGCGGCGGCTCGCAGGACACGAACAAGCCTCTCGGCCGGAACACGAACGTGAAGTTCATCCGCATCTTCAAGGACATCAACCAGAACGACATCCTCGAGCCTGCCACCGACATCAACATCTCCGAGGTCAACACGACGCTCGTCACCGGGCTGTCGAGCACGACCGTCGCGGTTCCGTTTGACCTCGTCGTGGCCTCGACCAAGGGCTTCCCGGTGGACAACTCGGGCTCGCCGATCGGCGGCAAGATCTTCGTCAACAACGCCGAGCTGATGACGTTCTCCGGCCCCGGCTGCCCCGCCAACTTCGGCATCGACCCGGCCACCTTGAAGCCGTGTCTGCGCATCAGCTCCCGCGGCGACCTGCTCGGCACGGCGCCGACGCCGAAGATCACGCACGCCCCCGGCATCAGCGTGCGCAAGGTCGACGTGTTCGACCAGGGCAACGACGCCAACGTCCAGTCGCTCGTCACGCTGAACGCGGACCAGTTCATCGGCCCGACCGCGCAGGCGTTCTTCGCGGCCTACGACATCGGCGACGCGGCCGTGCAGAACGACCTGATCAACCTGACGATCCGCGACACGTCATGGGTCGGCATGCCGCGCGGCGACGCCGTCCAGCCGGTCCTGGTCACCGGCGTCACGCGCATCAATCCTCTCGGCACGGCGACGACGAACTACCCGTACGTCGGCAGCAACGTCGCCATCAACCCGATCACCCTCTCGGTGTCCGGCGTCTCGCTGGCGCCCGCCGGCGCGGGTCAGGGCGACGCGAACGTGCCGGTCCTCCAGGTCGACATGAAGACGTCGTCGGACTTCGTCTCGGTCGCGCAGCTCAAGTTCAAGCAGCTCGGCACGATCCAGACCTCGACGGTCGCCAACGGCGGCGATGGCGACGCTTCCTTCATCAAGGTCTGGCTCGACAACGGCGACCGCGTGTTCACCTCGAACCTCGACACCTTGCTCGGCTCCGTCGCGGTCTCGACGAACGGGGCGTTCTCCAACGGCACGGGGCTCGTCAACCTCGTCCAAGGCGCGATCCCGTACGTGCGCGTGACCACGGCGACGGCGTCCTTCTTCATCACGGCCGACATCGGCTTCATCGACCGCTTCGGCAACTCGACCTTGACGCACACGCTCGGCTTCCAGCTCGAGCAGTTCGCCGACATCATCGCGCCCGACGGCTCGCCCGTCGTCGCCGCCGCGGATCCGATCAAGCAGCCGCCGATCACCTCGAAGACTTTACTCATCGCGTCGCTGACGGTTCCCGGCGTGTCCGTGAGCTCGATGACGCCGCCGGTCATCATCACGCGCGCCGGCACGGGCGTCCCGGGTCTGGCCGTCGGCTTCCCGGCGTTCGCGATCGTCGACTCGGTCAACTGCAACAACGGCAAGGACCCGGTCAACCCGCGCAACAACATCTGCTACGACAGCAACGCGAACCCGCTGCCCGACCAGAGCAAGTGGATCTGCCCGAACGGCCTGGCATGGCCGGTCAACTGCTCGGGCTCGTTCCCGCTGCTCGACGTCAACGGCGACGGCGTGCCCGACAACTTCAAGATCGGCGAAAGCACGCGCCCGACGCAGGTCTCGCTGCTCGGCGACGGTACGCCGACGACGGACCTGACCGGCACCGGCATCCTCGACGTCGACATCAACAAAGACGGCATCGTCGACCTCGTGCTGTTCGCGCCGGGCTCGAACAAGCCGCAGTTCCGCCTCGGCCTCGATATCGCCGACCAGGGCAACCTGGCGAAGACGGCGCCCGACCCGGGCCAGGGCCTGGCGCCCTCGGCGTGGGCCAAGAGCGCCGGCCAGCTGACCTTCAACCTGCCCATCACGGGGACGTCCGGCTATTACCAGGTGGCGGCCGGAAACTTCTACGACGACCCGATCGGCATCACGCACAAGTGGTCGTCGGTGACCGCCATGAACGTCTCGGGCCTGTCCGCCGCGTCCTTCGGCGTCATGGCCGGCAGCGCTCCTCTGACGGGCGCCACTTTGACGAACCTGGTGCTGCCGATCCCGAACATCACGCGCCTGACCGCGGCGCTGACCCAGGACACGACCTTCTTCAACGTCATCGACAACTCGTCGCTGCTGAGCGCCAGCAACGGCGCCGGCCTCGTCTACATCGGCTCGGAGATCATGCGCGTCAAGCGCGGCCCCACGTCCACGACGATGGAGGTCATCTTCCAGCCCGGAGACCCGGCTCCGTTCACCGGCCGCGGCCTGCGCGGCTCGGCTCCGATCATCCATACTCCCAACGAGCTCGTCTCGGACTCCGGCGCCATCCTCTTCGCCCAGTTCGTCTCGGCGACCGGCTCGGTGTCGCCGCCGCAGCCGATGTGGATGTACCGCGTGGACCCGTCGGCTCCGACGACGCCCGGCGCCGCCACGCCGCTCGAGCAGGGCAAGCCGACGTACGCGGTCAAGTGGACGAAGTCACAGCAGCTGGTCTCCGGCGTCGCCGCCTACGAGGTCCAGGAGCGCGGCGGCGATCCGAAGAACCTGTCCGAGACCGTGATCTGGCGCACGATCAACGTGATCCCGGCGCGTCTGACCACCTACAACGTCGGCGACCAGTCGTTCGCCGGCGAAGGGCCCCGCGCGACCGGCCAGTTCTTCGACTACCGCGTGCGCGCCATCAGCGGCGCGGGCGTGGCGTCCTCGTGGTCGCCGCTGGCGCCGAGCGCCGGCACGGGGGTCAACTCCTCGATCCTGTCGGGCGTCAGCAACTTCCCGAACCCGTTCGACTCGCGCAAGGGCGGCGACCTCGGCTTGACCAAGATCACGTACACCCTCAACGCGGACGCCGACACGACGATCACGATCTACGACGCGCTCGGCTACCTCGTGAAGACGATCAGCTGCAGCCCCGGCTCCGAGGGCGGCAAGACCGGCCAGAACTTCGTCCCGTGGACCGGCCGCAACGACGCGGGTGTGCTCGTCTCGAAGGGCGGCTACACGGCCCGCATCAAGGCGAAGGCGCCCGGCGGTACCGCGACGGCGATCCGCAAGATCGGCGTCATCCACTAATCTTCTTTGGTGTCAGGCCTCCCACTGTTGCAGTATTCCAATAGGAATACTGCAACAGTGGGAGGCCTGACACCATATCGGGACGACATATCGAATATAGGCCTTGATGACGGGGGGGGCGACGCGCTAGAATTCCCTCCGTGAGCCCCCGCCCGTTTCTCGCGGTCGCCTTCCTCTTAATAGCAGCCTCCGCCGTCTGCCGGGCGCAAGCCCCGGACGCTCTCAAGCCGTCCATTGAAGCCTCGAAATCCTCCGATGCGCTGACGCGCCGCCAGGCGGCCGTGAACCTCGGTGAGTCGCGCAATCCGGCTGCCGTCCCGGCGCTCGAATCCCTGCTCGGGGACTCCGAGGCGAGCGTGCGCGCGGCGGCGTGCGACGCCCTGGGGCTCCAGCGCTCGCGTTCCTCCGTGCCCAAGCTCTCGACGGTGCTGTCGGGCGACGCCGATCCGCGCGTGCGCCAGGCCGCCGCGATCGCGTTCGTCTACATCGGCGACGGTTCCGCCGCGGGCGCGCTCATCGGCGCTCTCAAAGACGGGGCGGCGCCCGTCCGCCACGCCGCGATGCGCGCGCTCGGCAAGCTCCATGCGGCCGGGGCGATCGGCGGCTTGGCGGCCGTCGCGTCCGATCCCGATCCTTCCGCCCGTAAGGTCGCGGTCTCCGCCCTCGGCGAGATCGGCTCCAAGGAAGCCGTGCCTGCCCTCTCCTCCGCCTTGTCGGACGCCGACGCCTCCGTCCGCGGCGAGGCGGCCAAGTCCCTCGGCCTCATCGGCGACGCCTCCGGGCGCCCCGCCCTGACCGGCGCGCTCAAGGACGCCGACGCGTCCGTGCGCGCGCTGGCCGCCGAGGCGCTCGCGAAGTCCGGCGATGCCTCCGGGCTTTCCGTCGCTTACGCCGCTCTCAAGAGCCCGGACGCCGCGGCGCGCCGCCAAGCGGCCTCCACGACCGGCCTCGTCGGCGACCTGAAGGGCCTCGCCGCTCTCGAGGCCGCGCGCGCCGCCGAAAAGGACAAGGGCGTCCAGGTTCAGATGGATTTCGCGCTCTCGCAGCTCCGCGCGCGCCTCGGCTCGTCCGTGCCGCCGGCCAAGGCGCCCGCGAAGAAGACTCCGGCCAAGCCCGCCTCGTCCGTTAAGCCCGCCGCGCCCGCCAAGCTCAATCCCACGAAGAAGAAGGTGACTCCATGAATCTCCTCGGAAAATCCTTCCCGAAGCGCTTCTGTCTCATCCTCAGCTTCCTCGCGGCGATCGCCTATCTGCCGTTCCTCATCGGAATCCAGAGCAACGGGATGTTCGCTTCCGTCGAGAGCGTCTGGCACGACCGCTCATTCAACCTGCGCGACGCGAGTATCAAGCCCGGCGATCCGCGTCTGATCATGGCGGCCGTCGACGACGACACCGTGCACGCTCTCGGCTTCCCGCTGCCGCGCAAGGTCTACGCGAAGGCGCTCGAGAAGCTGAAGGAGTACGGCGCGAAGACCGTCGTCTTCGACGTGCTCTTCCTCGAGAACCGCGAGGGCGACGCCGAGCTCGCCGCGGCGACGAAGCGCCACGGCAAGGTCATCCACCTCTTCATCTCGGAGAAGGCCGAGGCCGGAGACCTCCGCGTACAGATGGCCGTCAAGCCGCTCAAGGCCACGGCGCAGTACCTCGGCTCGCCGAGCATCGCGCAGCATCTCGACGACGACGGCCACATCCGCACCTTCCTTCTGTTCAACCCGGACTCCCTGGATCCGATCGTCAAGGACGCGCCGACGACCTCGCTCGCGGCGGCCGCGGTGGCGAGCTTCGAGGACAAGCCGCTCGCCCAGGTGCTCAAGGAGAATCCCGCGGACCAGATGCCGATCCCGGTCCTCAACTTCCGCAAGCCGGTGGAATGGCTGCGGCACGAGTATGGCGGCAATAAGGACATCTATTACTCGCCTTACCGCACGATCTCGATGCTGGACTTGGTCTCGGGCAAGCTGTCGAAGGCGCAGAAGGACGCGCTGAAGGGCTCGCTCGTCATGATCGGCTCGATCTCTACGGGCTACTTCGACCATTATCCGGGGCCGTTCAACTCGCACACGCCCGGTCCGGAGTTCCATCTGACGGCGATCGACAACGTCCTCAACGGCGACGCCCTTTCGGCCACCAGCAGGCTCCTCGTTCTGCTGCTCGTGGTCGTCTCCGTCTGGCTCCCGTACGTCTTCCTGCGCGCGTTGGCGCCCGCGCTGGGCGCGCTGGCCGTCGCGGCGACGCTCGCGGTCATGATCGGCGGCTCGCTGTTCCTGATGGGCCGCGGCATGATGATCTATCCCGTCGCGCCGGGCCTGACTTTGATCGTGAGCTTCCTCGCGCTCACCGTGCACCGCCTCCTCACCGAGGGCGCCGAGAAGCAGCTCATCAAGGCCAAGTTCGGCCAGTTCGTCTCGCCCGAGATCGTTGAGGAGCTCGCGAACAACCCGGAGAAGGCCAAGCTCGGCGCGCAGAAGCGCGAGATGACGGTCTTCTTCCTCGACATCGCGCATTTCACGACGATCTCCGAGAAGATGGGCCCTGAGGCGCTGATCGCCTTCCTGAACCGGTATCTGTCCGCGCTCAGCGAGGTCATCCTCGACCGCCGGGGCACGATCGACAAGTTCATCGGAGACTGCATCATGGCGTTCTGGAACGCGCCGCTCGAGAACAAGAGCCATGCGAAAGACGCCGTCCTGTCCGCGCTCCACTGCCAGGTCGCGATCGGCGAGCTCAACAAGAACCTCGACCCGGGCCTCCCCGAGATCCCCGCGATCCGCATCGGCATCAACACCGGCTTCATGAACGTCGGCTTCACCGGCACCGACCGCAAGCTCGCGTACACGGTCATCGGCGACGAGGTCAACCTCGCGTCGCGCCTCGAGGGCGCGAACAAGTTCTTCGGCTCGAACATCATCGTCAGCGGCGCGACTTTCGAGGAGGCCAAGGACGCGATCGACGCGCGCTATCTCGGCCGCGCGCGCGTCGTGGGCAAGGCGACCCCGGTCCCCGTGTACGAGCCCCTGTCCGAAAAAGGCAAGCTCACCCCCGCGTGGGCCAAGGCCCTCCCCGTGTGGGAGAAAGGCGTCACCGCTTTCTACGACAAGAAGTACGACGAGGCGCTCGCGCGCTTCACGGACTTTCTCGCCCTGATGCCGAAGGACGGCCCCGGCGAGCTCTACCGCAACCTGTCGAACGACTACGCGTCGCTGCCGCCGGACGACTGGGATCAGGTCTTCAATCTCACGGCCAAATAACGAATGAACATTTTCTGGCGGCTGATGTTCGGCCACCTGCTCTGCGATTTCACGCTCCAGACGAACTACATCAACAGCTGGAAGCGAAAGAGCCTCACGGGCCTCCTCGTGCACTGCGGGATGCACCCGGCCGCCTACCTGATCCTCACCTGGCCGTTCCTGGGCGAGCACTGGATCGAGAACTCGCTCTTCCATCTGAACGGCTGGTCGTGCATCGCGATCATCTTCATCACCCACTTCCTCGAGGACTGGTGGCGCGTTTTTACCATCAAGAAGTACGGGATGCCCGACAACACCCTGTTCTTCGCCTGGGACCAGGTCATCCATTACGCCGTGATCTTCTCCGTGGCGCCGCTCGCGACGACGACGACCGCCGTGGCGAGCTATTTCCCCGAAAAATGGCCCGTGCTCGGCTGCTTGTTCGTGCTGATCACGCACGCGTGCACGGTCCTCATCTATTTCCTCGAAAAGGACTTCCAGGGCGCGGACTATCCCGGCGACGATGAGAAGCACCTCGCGATGGCCGAGCGCCTCGTGCTGGCGCTCTGCTTCATGTTCCCGACCGCGGCCGGCGCCGGCACGCTCGCGGCCGTCTGGCTCGGCGTGATGTTCTTCCTGCGCCGCCGCCGCCTGTTCGACCTGACCACCTTCACCTTCTACATGGGCGCTACCGTCGCGGTCCTCTGCGGCCTCGCCGCCCGTTTCGTCTACTACGCTTAAGGAACATTCCATGAACGAAATCCTGATTCTGTCCGCCTCCCGCACGCCGATCGGCTCCATCAACGGCACCCTCGCCAACTACACGGCGCCGCAGCTGGCCGCCAAGGCCGCCGCCGACGCGCTCGCCAAGTCCGGCGTGAAGGCCGAGGAGCTCGGCGAGGTCGTGCTCGGCTGCGTGATCCCCGCCGGCATCGGGCAGGCGCCCGCCCGCCAGGCCGCGATCGCCGCCGGCATCCCGGTCTCCGTCGGCGCCACGACGGTCAACAAGGTCTGCGGCTCAGGCATGAAGGCCGTCATGATGGTTGCCCAAGGGATCGCGCTCGGCGAGCAGGAATACGGGCTCGCCGGCGGCATGGAGTCCATGTCGAAGGCGCCCTACCTGCTCGACAAGGCCCGCTCCGGCTACCGCTACGGCGACGCGAAGCTGCTCGACTCCGTCCTGCGCGACGGCCTGATGGACCCCTACGACGGCGTCCACATGGGCGACTGCGGCGAGCTGTGCGCGAAGGAGCACGGCTTCACGCGCGAGATGCAGGACGCGTGGGCGGTCCGCTCCTATGAACGCGCGGCGGAAGCCGTCGCGAAAGGATATTTCAAGAACGAGATCGTCGGCGTCGACGGCATCGAGCTCGACGAGGAGCCCGGCCGCGCCAAGCTCGACAAGATCGGCAAGCTGCGCCCCGCGTTCCAGAAGGACGGCACGATCACCGCGGCCAACGCCTCCAAGCTCAACGACGGCGCGGCGGCGCTCATCCTGTCGAGCGCGAAAGGCGCGGCCGGCAAGAAGCCGCTGGCGCGCATCGTCGGCTGGGCGACCCATTCCCAGGAGCCGAAGTGGTTCACGACCGCTCCCGCGGGCGCCGTCTCGAAGCTTCTGAAGAACATCGGCTGGACCGTCGATTCGGTGGACCTCTTCGAGGTCAACGAGGCTTTCGCCGTGGTGGCGCTCGCCGTGGCGAAGCTCGCGAATCTGCCGCACGAGAAGGTCAACGTGCACGGCGGCGCGGTCGCGCTCGGCCATCCGCTCGGGGCCTCGGGCGCGCGTATCCTCGCGACGTTGATCAACGCGCTGAAGGTCCGCGGCGGCAAGCGCGGCGTCGCGGGCATCTGCCTCGGCGGCGGCGAAGCCGTGGCGGTGGCCCTTGAGCTCGTTTAAGCTCGGTTCGAGCCTCAAGCTCGAAGGCCTCGCCGACGCGGCGTTCGGCCGGCGCCGGGCTGTTCTCGGCTCCGCAGCGCTCAAGCGCGTCGCCGCCTCCCGCGCCGTGCTCGAGGCCGCGATGGCGTCCGGAGGCACGATCTACGGCGTCAACACCGGCTTCGGCGAGCTCGCGTCGACGCGCATCTCGACCGAACGGCTCACGCAGGTCCAGCGCAACCTCGTCCTCTCCCACGCGTGCGGCGTCGGTGAGCCGTTGTCCGAGGCCGAGGCGCGAGGCATCCTGTTCCTGCGCGTCAACGAGCTCTCCCGCGGCTTCTCCGGCGTGCGTCCGGCCCTCGTGCGCCATCTCGCGAAGATGCTCGACGCAGGCATCGTTCCCCTGATTCCCAGCCGCGGTTCCGTCGGCGCCAGCGGCGACCTGGCGCCTCAGGCGCACATGGCGCTCGCCGTCATCGGCGAGGGCTCGGTGCTCAGACGCGGCCGTGTCGTCCCGGCCGCCGTCGCGCTGAAGGCCGCCGGCCTCAAGCCGTTCGTCTTGTCGGCGAAGGAGGGACTGGCGCTCCTCAACGGCACGCAGGCGATGCAGTCCGTCGGCGGCCTGGCCCTGCTCGCGGCGGAGCGCGTCTACCGCGCCGCCAACCTCGCCTGCGCGGCCTCCCTCGACGCGTTGACCGGCACGCCCTCGCCGTTCGATGAGGCCATCCAGCGCCTCAAGCCGCATCCGGGCCAGGCTTCAGCCGCGCGTTCTTTGCGTCGGCTGCTGGCCGGCTCCGAGATCCGCAAGTCCCACGTCGTCGACGATCCGCGCGTGCAGGACTCCTATTCGCTGCGCTGCGCGCCCCAGGTCCACGGCGCGGTTCTCGACCGTCTGGAATGCGCCCGCGAGGTCGTCGAAATCGAGCTCGGCTCGGTCACCGACAACCCGCTCGTAGCAAACGGCCGCGTCATTTCCGGCGGGAACTTCCACGGCCAGGCGCTGTCCTTCGCGTTCGATTCGGCGGCGGGCGGCCTGACCGCCCTCGCCAACATCTCCGAGCGGCGAACTTTCCAGGTCACCGCCGGAGCGGCCCCGCGCCTCAAGCCGTTTCTCGCGGCCGATCCGGGCGTCGAGTCCGGCTACATGATCGCCCAATACGCGGCCGCCGCGCTCGCCTCCGAGAACAAGACGCTCGCGCATCCCGCCTCGGCCGATTCGATTCCGACCTCCGCGAACAAGGAGGACTTCGTCTCCATGGGCATGTGGTCGGCGCTCAAGCTCAAGAAGGTCGTCTGGAACGCGGCCCAGGTCGTCGCGATCGAGCTGGTGTGCGCCGCCCAGGCCATCGAGTTCCACCGCCCGCTCAAGTCCGGCAAGGCCGTCGAAGCCGGCCTCGCCGTCCTGCGCTCGAAGGTGAAGGCCTCCAAGGGCGACGAGATTCTCTCCGGCAAGCTGGAAGCGGCCCGTGAGCTGATTTTGTCCGGCGCCTTCGACTGACGATGTCCATTCGAGCGGCGCGCGGTATGAAGATGTCCTGCAAGGGCTGGCAGCAGGAAGCGGCCTTGCGCATGCTCATGAACAACCTCGATCCCGAGGTCGCCGAGCGCCCGCAGGACCTCGTCGTGTACGGCGGACGGGGGAAGGCGGCGCGAAACTGGGCGTGCTACGACCAGATCGTGAAGTCGCTCAAGGTCCTCGAGAACGACGAGACGCTTCTCGTCCAGTCGGGCAAGCCCGTCGCGGTGTTCAAAACCCACGACCAGGCGCCGCGCGTGCTCATCGCGAACTCCAATTTGGTCGGCAAGTGGGCGAACTGGGAGCATTTCGACGAGCTCGATAAGAAAGGGCTCATGATGTACGGCCAGATGACGGCCGGCTCCTGGATCTACATCGGCACCCAGGGCATCCTGCAGGGCACCTACGAGACGTTCGCGGAGGCGGGCCGCAAGCACTTCGGCGGCAGCCTCGCCGGGCGGCTCGTCGTGACGGCGGGCCTCGGCGGCATGGGCGGCGCTCAGCCGCTCGCGGCCACGATGAACGGCGCGGCGTTCCTCGGCATCGAGATCGACCCGACGCGCCTGCGCTTCCGGCTCAAGACGCGCTACATCGACGTGATCGAGGAGAACCTCGACCAGGCGCTCGAGCGCGTGTCGCGGGCCAAGGAGAGGGGGGACGCCCTGTCGGTCGGGCTTCTCGGTAATGCGGCGGAGATTTTGCCGGAGCTCGCGAAACGAAGATTCCCGATCGACATTTTGACGGATCAAACGTCCGCTCATGATCCTTTGTACGGCTATATTCCTCGGGGATACGACGTCGGCACGGCCGCACAACTGAGGAAGAAGAATCCGAAGGAGTACGTCAAAAAATCAATTTCATCGATGGGGCGTCACGTTGAAGCGATGCTTTCCCTTCAGAAGCAAGGCGCCGTAACGTTCGATTACGGCAACAATATTAGAGCGCGTGCCGTCGAAGCGGGCGTCAAGAACGCATTCGACATCCCCGGTTTCGTGCCCGAGTACATCCGCCCGCTGTTCTGCGAGGGAAAAGGCCCCTTCCGTTGGGCCGCGCTGTCGGGCGACCCGTTCGACATCGGAGTGACCGATCAGGAGGTCCTCAAGGCCTTCCCGAAGAACGAGGCGCTCGCGCGCTGGATCGCGCTCGCCGGCCAGAAGGTCGCTTTCCAAGGCCTGCCCGCCCGGATCTGCTGGCTCGGCTACGGCGAACGTGCCGAGATGGGCGCGCGCCTGAACTGGCTCGTCAAGAAAAAGAAGGTCGGCGCGCCGATCGTGATCGGACGCGACCACCTGGACTGCGGCTCCGTCGCGTCGCCTAATCGCGAGACCGAGGCGATGCGCGACGGCTCCGACGCGGTCGCGGACTGGCCGATCTTGAATGCGCTGCTCAACACGGCGTCCGGCGCGTCGTGGGTCAGCTTCCACCACGGCGGCGGCGTCGGGATGGGCTACTCGCTCCACGCGGGCCAGGTCACGGTCGCCGACGGCACGAAGGAGATGGGCGCGCGCCTCGAGCGCGTGCTCACCAACGATCCGGGTCTCGGCGTCGTGCGGCACTTCGACGCCGGCTACCCGCAGGCGAAGTCGTTTGCCCGCAAGAATAAATCTCTCAAAATCCCGATGGCGAGGTAATCATGGCCAGCGACTATTCTTTTGACTGCGTTTCCGACGTGGACTTGAACTTGGTGTCCGAAGTGATCGCCGTCGCGATCAAGGAGATCCAGAACCGGTTCGACCTGAAGGCCGCCAACGCGACGATCGAGCTCGTCGTGAAGGACAAGAAGATGATCATCCGCGCGATCGACGAATACAAAGTCGAGCAGGTCTACGACGTCCTGCTCACGCGCATGGCCAAGCGCGGCCTGCCGATCAAGAACCTGACGAAGGCGAAGCCCGAGGCGGCGCTCGGACAAACCTCGCGCATCGACGTGACCATACAGAGCGGCATCCCGACCGACAAGGCCAAGCTGATGCAGGCCGCGATCAAGGAGAACAAGCTCAAGGTCAACGCGCAGATCCAGGACGGGCAGCTCCGCGTGACGAGCAAGTCGAAGGACGAGCTTCAGTCCACGATGAACGTGCTCAAGGCGGGTAAGTTCGACCTCGACCTTCAGTTCAAGAACTTCCGGTGAGGCGGTCGCTGGCCGTCGTCTTATCCGCAGGGCTGGCGGTGACGCTGGCGGTGGGTTGGTTCGCGCCACGACTGATTTCGTGGTACTACACGCCGCCCGTCGAGCTGGGCGTTTCGTGCAAGCCGGCCGTCGAGTGGGGGATCGCTCTCTACCGGAGGCTGCTGCTGCTGGGAGCGGGAACGGGCTTCGTGCTCGGGGCGATCGCGGCCTTGTTCTTCAAGCCGAAGCTCAGCGCCAGTGCTTGACGAGGCGCTTCGCGTCGGCCGCCACGTCGTCCTGGTACATCTTAGACAGGTCGTCCCAGGTGAACTGATCGGCGGGACGGGGCGAGGCGGGCCGCGGCTCGACGACCGGAGCTGAGGAGGCTGCCTTCGTGAGGGCCGCGCCCAGGCGCTCGGTATCGGCGCTCAAGCGCTCGAAGAACGGGTGCAGCGAGGACTGCTTCAGGTAGATTTCGGACGCGTGGTCGGGCTCCGCCTCGATCCGGCCGATCAGCGCCGCCACCTCGCGCACGATGGACTCCGCGTTGACGATCTCGTTCTGGTAGTGCGACTCGAGGTCGCTGAGCTCTTTGCGCAGGAGCTCGAAGCGGGCCGTGGGGACGCCGTGGCCGCTCGAAAAATGGTCGAGGACCGGAATCCAGGTCTTCTGCGCCGCGAGGTTCTGATGGGCGCGCTGGACTTCCTGCTCGGCGAGCGCCAGGCGCGCGCGCAAGGTCCCGAGCGGGTCGGCCATCTCCTTGTGCCCGAACGTCACGGCGTAGTACGGGAGCCGCATCTTGAGGTTCGCGAGGTAGTGGGCGGGGTCGGAGAGGTAGGTCCAGGCACCGGCCTCCTCGAAGCGGCCGTCCATCTCGTGGTCGATCGACCAGCCGACGAGGCGGGCCAGCGTTTCGTTGAGCTCGTGGTAGTGGAAAGCGAGATAGAGGTCCTCTTTCGCGGCGCGGCCGTACCAGAGGCCGTGGCCGAGAAGCTCATGGCCGATGATCGACGGCAGCGAGTCGCGCATGAACTCGGGATCGCCGTCGACGTAGTGCCGGTTCAGGCGGATCTCCGCGTAGCCTTCCTGCTTCCAGTCGGTGTAGGCCTGCGCCGCGTAGAACTTCTTGCGGCCTTCGACGAGGTAGAGCTGGGAGTCGGGGAAGTCCTCGAAGTGGACGTGAGCGGTCAGGCCCTCGGCGAGGAACTGCTCGGCGTATTCCCGGCCCGTCGGCGTCTCGAGCATGCGCTTGAAGGAATCTTCGAGGGCTTTCTTCTCGTCGGCGCGGCCGCGGTCGTCCAGGCGCACTTTCTCGAGCATGCGCTCGAGCAGCGGGCGGACGTTCTCGGACGAATTTCGCTTCACTTCGTCGCCGCCGGCCGGGGTGACGGTTCCGTCGCCGAGTGCGGCCGCCGACAGGAAGTTGTTTTCGAGCGCGCCTTTGCCGTTCTCGCCTTGAAGGCCCGAGAGCTTTCCGGATTCGGCGCCGTGCTTCTTCAGATTGTCCAGCAGCTTCGGGCCCTGCTGATGGATGACCGGCTTGGAGGCCGCGAGTGCTACCGGCGTCAGCGCGCCCGGCTTGAGGGCCGACGTCGTGAGGGGGGCGGGCATCGAGGCGGCCGCCTTGACCGTGAGGGCCGCGGGAACCGGCACGGCGTTGAAGGGAATCTGGATCGACGGCGCCGTGAGGCTCGGCGTCCAAGGGCTCAACGCCAGAGGGAAGGTCTGCGCCAGCGGCGAGACCGAGGCGGCGGCGCTCAGGTTCAGCGAGGGCGAGAGGGGGACGTCGAGCGAGACGCGCTGCGCCGCCGCGTTCAGCGCGGTGGCCGCCAGGAGAATCGCCGTCAGGAGGCTTCTTTTCATTCCTATTTACAGTGTACGGGGGTTGATCGGGCCCGCCCAGGGTCCCTCGGGACCCTTGGGCCTAGGCCTTCCGGCCGACGAGCTTGACCGTCTTCAGAAAGGCCTCCCAGGACTTCTCGCCGCGACCCTCCAAATCGGGCGCCGGCGATTCGCGCGCGTAAGACAAGACGAGGAAGCGTCCCCCGGGGCCGGGCAGGAGGCAGAAAATTTCCCGGCCGAGCATCGGCGGTCCGGAGGCCGCGTGCGGGTCTCCGAGGCTGACGGGAATGCCGTGGCGGTACAGGATGAGGTCGCGGCCGGCCGCGGCGACGCTTCCCACTTTTTCGGGCTTGGCGCCCATCGTGCTCGCGGCCGGCCCGGCCAGGAATTTGGCGGGATTCTTATAGGCGCTGCCCGGAGCGCCGTAGACGTGGACCGAGATGCGGTCGACGCCGTCGACGAACGCCACGACCGGATCGGCGCCGCCGGCGTTCGCGTATTCCTCGACTCTCCAGCCGCCCGGCGCTTTGTAGCGCAGGACGCCGGAGACGGTCTGCGACGGGGTCGGGGCTTTCACGGGTTTCTTTTCCTCCACGGGGGCCGCGGCGGCGGCCGCGGATAAGGCGAGTGCGGCGAAAAGGGCGAGCTTCATTTTGGTTTCTCCAGATGGCCGGGGTTGGCCTTGCGGTCCTGCTCGAGCAGGCGGTTCAAATCGTCCCACGTCAGCTTGCCCGGTACGGGCGGAACCGTGGCTTCCGGCGTGCGTCCCGCGACGAGGCCGCGCAGCCGGTCGGCACGCGCGGACAGGCGCGCCTCCGCTTGCGCCATGTACGCCGAGCCCGAGGCCGCGGCCAGGTCGGCTTTCAAGGCCGCGCCGCCGGGCCCTTTCCATTGGGCGATCGTGCCCGTCAGATGCTTCTCGATGTCGTCGAGGCTCTTTAGGTGGGAGTCGCCCCAGACGACGGCCGCCGCGATGTCATCGAGGCGCGAGGAGAACTTGGCCCGCTCCATGGCGTGTACGTTGATGAAGTGCTCGATGATCGGCCGCCAGGCGGTCATCGACGCGACGTAGGCTCTGGTCTTTTTGCGGTCCGCATCGATACCGGCGACGCGGCCCTCGAGCGTCGCCACGGGCGCGAGCATCTCCCCGGTGCTCAGGGTCGTCGAGTAATAAGGGAGATTGGTCTTCAGCTCGGAATGGTATTTCTCCGGGTCCCTCAGGTAGTTCCACATGTGCCCGTTGTCGAGGGGCCCGCCGAGCTCGGTCTGCACGAGCCAGCCGAGCAGGCCCGAGCCGGCCTCGTCGCCGCGGTAATAGTAGACGGCCTGATGCGAGACGCCGGCCTTCTTCGAGCGCTGCTCCTCGAACGCGTGGCCGAACAGCTCGTGCCCGAGAGTCGCCGCCATGTTCACGCGGCGGAAGTCGGGGTCGGTGTCGAGATAGTCGCGGTTGAGGGTCACGCGGGGCGGGTTCTCGGAGGTGGCGGTATGGCCGCCCGAGGCGCGCAGGATGCGGCGGCCGTTCATGACGACGGTCGTTGAATTGTCGACGGGGCCGAACTCGACCTTCGCCTTCGCGCCGGAGGCCGTGAACTCCATGGCCAGCTCCCGGCCCGTCGGGGTGCTGAGCAGGCTCGTGAGGGCCTCGTCCATCGCCGCCGCGGCGCGGGGGTCGGCGTCGGGCGCGATGACGAGCGAGGAACGCAAAGCCTGGAGGAGCTGAGCGGCTTGGGCCGCGGGAGCGGAAGGAGAGGGACGGCCGCCGACGGGCGGCGGAGCGCCGTCCTCGCTCTTGATCGCAAAGCCGCCGACGTCCGGAGACTTCTTCTCCTTCGGCCGGGTGACTTCGCGCAGAAAAGCGTTCTCGTCGGCGGTGAGCAGAGGCCCGCGCAGCCAGAATAACGCGACGGCCTCGCCGCGGACCTCCTCGGGCAGGCGTCCGTCCTTGGCCAGCGTGCGCAGGACGGCGACGCGCTCGGACGCGCGCTTGCCGAGCAGGCCCCAGACCGAGTCGTTCGTGAGGAGGTGCTTATCGGGGGAGGCGGCCTTGGCGTCGGAGAGGCGGCCGGAGAGCATCGTGAACCGCCCGCCCTGGATCTCGAGGAGCCAGGCGAGCTCCTCGGGGAGCAAGGCGCCGGGGGCCGCCGCCTCGAAGACGGCTTGCGGGGGCGGATCGGCGACGGGTGCTGTGGCCGGCGGCTGGTCGCAGATCGGGCAGGCGGGCGCGGAAGGCCCCAGTAAGAGGAGGGCGGCGAGGGCGAGCGCGGCGGCGAGGGGTCGGGACATAAGAGGGGGGTAACCTCGTCCGCAGTATAGCCCCGCTAGCCCCGCCGCGCCAGGGGCGCATTTCGTAGAATACCCCTGGAATAAAATGGCGACTTTAATCCTCAACGCCTCCGAAATCCTGACCATGGCGGGCCCCGACGGGCCCCGCTCGGGCAAGGACAAGGGCTCGCTCGGCGTCCTGCGCGACGGCGCGGTGCTCGTCGATCAGGGCAAGATCGTCGCGGCCGGCCCCAAGCCCGTCGTGCTGACGAACCCGCTCGCGAAGGGAGCCAAGATCCTGAGCGCGGAAGGCCGCGTGCTCATGCCCGGCTTCGTCGACGCGCACACCCATCCCGTGTTCGCCGCGCCGCGCCTCGACGATTTCGAAGCGCGCATCGCCGGCAAGAGCTACGCCGAGATCGCTCAGCGCGGCGGCGGCATCCTGTCCACCGTGAACGGGGTGCGCGGCTCCAAGGAGGCCGACCTCGCGGCCGGCCTGCGCATGCGCGTTCTCGACTTCGCCGCATGCGGCACGACGACGATCGAGGCGAAGTCGGGCTACGGCCTCGATCTCGACAACGAGCTCAAGCAGCTCCGCGTGATGAAGACCGTTTCGGCGCGCGGGCCCGTCGAGATCGTGCCGACGTTCCTCGGCGCGCACGCCGTACCCCCCGAGTTCAAAGGCCGCAAGGACGAGTTCGTCGAGCGGATCTGCGGGACGATGATCCCGCGTGTCGCCGAGGAGAAGCTCGCCGCGTTCGTGGACCTGTTCTGCGAGAAAGGCTATTTCGATCTCGACGATCTGCGCCGGATCGCCGCGGCCGGCGCGAAGGCCGGGCTCGGGCTCAAGATCCACTCGGAGCAGCTCTCGCGCATGGGCAGCCTGGAGGCCGCGCTGAAGCTCGGCGCCGTCAGCGCCGACCACCTCGACTGCGTCGAGGAGGACGACCTGCCCGCGCTCGCGGCCTCGACGACCGTCGCCTGCCTCGTGCCCGGCTCCAACTACTTCCTCGGCAAGCCCTACCCGCCCGCGCGGCGCCTGCTCGACAGCGGCGCGGCGGTCGCGCTCGCCACCGATTTCAACCCCGGCACCTGCCCGTGCTTCGACATGCGCATGATCGTTTCGATCGCGTGCACGCAGATGAAGATGAGCCCTGCGGAGGCGCTCGTCTCGGCCACGATCAACGGCGCGCACGCGCTCGGGCTCGGCGCGACGCACGGCTCGCTCGAAGCGGGCAAGACCGCCGACATCGCGTGCTTCGACGCCGAGGACCACCGCGAGCTCGCGTACTGGTTCGGCGCGCCGAAGACGCGCTGGGTCATGAAGCGCGGCGAGATCGCGTGGAAGGCCGCGTGAAGGTCCTCCTGTTCGACATCGACGGGACCTTGATCCGCGGCGGCGGCGCCGGACGCAAGGCGCTCAACCGCGCCGCGTACGAGCTGTATGGAAAGAAGGAGGCGTGCTCGGAGCTGTCGCTCGCCGGGCGCACCGACCTGTACAACTTCGGGGCGACGTACAAGAACGCGACCGGCAAGAAGCCCACGCCCGCCGTCGTCGAGCGGCTGCACCACGAGTACCTGCGCTTTCTGCCGTACTACGTGAAATCCGCGATCCGCACCCGGACCTACCACATCCCGCCCGGCCTCAAGACCTTGCTCAAGCGCCTGAGCCTCGATAAGCGCGTGCTCCTCGGCCTCGGCACGGGCAACATGGAGAAGGGCGCGCGCATCAAGCTCGAGCCGTCGGGCTTCAACGCGTACTTCCTGTTCGGCGGCTACGGCTCGGACGCGTTCCACCGCCACCAGCTCCTCAAGAAGGGCGTCGCGCGGGCCAAGAAGCTCGCCCGCGCGCGCTTCACGTCCAAGGACGTCTACGTCATCGGCGACACGCCGTTCGACGTCTCCGCCGGCAAGAAGGCCGGCTACAGGACGATCGCCGTCGGCACGGGCTACGCCGAGTGGAAGGAGCTCGTCGCCTCCAAGCCGGATCATCTCGCGAAGGATTTCAGGAGCCTCGACAAATGGCTGAACTGGTTCGGATTGAACTGACCGACGACGCGTCCGCGTCCGCCGTCGCCGCGCGCTGCGCGGCGTCGTCGGGCAAGGCCGCCATGCCCGCGCACGCGCGCGCGAAGATCCTGCTCAAAGCCGCCGAGGCTCTCGAGGCGCAGGCCGAGGACTTCGCGCGCCTGATCTGCGCCGAGGTCGGCAAGCCGATGAAGGAAGCCCGCCGCGAGGCCGCTCGAGGCGCCTTCACCTTGCGCTGGGCCGGAGAAGAGGCGCGCCGGATCGTCGGAGAGATGCTGCCCCTCGATCTCGACGCGAACTCCGAGGGCCGCTACGCCGTGGTCAAGCGCGTGCCGCGCGGGCCCGCGCTGTTCATCACGCCGTTCAACTTCCCGTTGAACCTCGTCGCGCACAAGGTCGCCCCGGCCGTCGCCGTCGGCCTGCCCTTCGTGCTGAAGCCCGATCCGCGGTGCCCGAAGACGGCCGAGAAGCTGATCGGCCTGCTCGTGGACGCGGGCTGGCCCGCAGAGGCCGCGATCGTCGTCGGCGGACCGCTCCCGGCCGCCGAGGCCCTCGTGCGCGACGAGCGCTTCCGCGTCTTCTCGTTCACCGGCTCGACGTCCGTCGGCTGGAAGCTTAAGTCGCTGGCCGTGAAGGCTCACAGCTGCCTCGAGCTCGGCGGCAACGCCGCGGTGTTCGTCGCGAAGGACGCCGACCTCCCTTGGGCCGCCGCGCGCTGCGCGTGGGGCGCGTTCTACTATTCGGGCCAAGTATGCATCTCGGTCCAGCGCATCTACGTTGAGGAAGAGGTCCATTCCGAGTTCCGCCGCCTGCTCGTCGAGAACATCAAGGGCCTCGTCTCCGGCGATCCGGCCGACGAGAAGACCGACGTCGGCCCCATGATCGACGAGAAGTCCGCGCTCCGCGTCGAGGAGTGGCTCAAGGAGGCGGTCGCCAAGGGCGCCAAGCTCTGGACCGGCGGGCCGCGCAAAGGCCTGTTCATTCCGCCGTCCCTACTCGAGGGCGTGCCCGCCGAGTGCCGGCTCTCCTGCGAGGAGGCCTTCGGCCCGGTGGCGACGCTCGACGCGGTGACGAGCCGCGAGGACGCGCTCGACCGTATGGCGAAGTCCCGCTACGGCCTGCAGGCCGGGATCTTCACGAACGATCTCGCCTTCATCCACCGCGCGTTCGACGTCCTGCCCGTGGGCGGCCTGATCGTCAATGACATTCCTTCTTTCCGTTCCGACGCGATGCCCTACGGCGGCATGAAGGACAGCGGCATCGGCCGCGAAGGCGTGCGCTACGCGATGGAAGATTTCACCGAACCGAAGACTTTGGTCATCAAATCTTAGACGGTTTCAGGAGTTCATATGAAGCTTGTTGAATGCGTTCCCAATTTTTCCGAAGGCCGCGATAAGGACAAGGTCGCGAAGATCGTCGAAGCGGCCAAGTCCGCCGGGGTGACGATCCTCGACGTGGAGATCGACGCCGACCATCACAGATGCGTTCTTTCGTTCGTGGGCGCCCCCGACGCGTGCGTGGAGGCGTGCTTTCGCGTCGCCGAGCAGTCGATGAAGCTGATCGACCTCACGACGCACAAGGGCGAGCACCCGCGCATGGGCGCCGTCGACGTGATTCCGTTCATCCCCGTCGCGGGCGTGACGATCGAGGACTGCGTCAAGTTGGCCTATACGCTCGCGGAGCGCATCGGCGCTGAGCTCAAGATTCCGACGTACCTATACGATCACGCCGCCCGCCGGCCGGAGCGCAAGGACCTGGCCAACGTGCGCAAAGGCCAGTTCGAGGGCCTGCGCGACCTGATCGGCAAGGACGAGACGCGGACGCCCGACTTCGGGCCCAACGCGATCCACCCGACGGCCGGGGCTGTCGCGGTCGGCGCGCGTCAGCAGATCGTCAACTTCAACCTGAACCTCGATATCCACGACATGGAGAAGGGCAAGGATATCGCCAAGCGCGTGCGCGCCTCCGGCGGCGGCCTGCCGGCGGTGCGCGGCAAGGAGATCGACCTCGCGGCTAGGGGGCAGGTGCAGATCTCGACCGTGCTGACCGACTATAAGAAGACCTCGATGGCGACCGTGCTCGCGAAGACGCTGATCCTAGCTGAGGAGCATAAGGCGCACGTGAAGAGCACCGAGATCGTCGGGCTCCTGCCGCGCCAGGCGCTCGTGGACTTCGCGATCGAGACGCTCCAGCTCGAGAACTTCCACCCCGAGGTTCAAATCCTCGAGAACCGGCTCGAGGCGGTCGGCGCCTTGGGCGGGGGAAGCGATTGGATGGCGGCCGGGCGACAGGTCGCGGAGGCGATGGCCAACACCGACGCGACGCCCGGGGGCGGCTCGGCGGCGGCGATTTCGGGCGCGATGGGCTGCGGCTTGGGCGAGATGGCGGTCGGCATCACCTTGAAGTCGAAGAAGCTCGACGAGGCCAAGCGCGGGCCGCTGACGGCCGCGCACAAAGCGCTCGGCGAGATGCGCGCGACGTTCGACCGCCTCGCGATCGACGACGCGAAAGCCTTCGACAAGTTCATGGACGCGATGTCGCTGCCGAAGGACGACGCTTCGCGGCCGGCGCGCATGCAGGCGGCGCTGCTGCACGCGGCGGAGGTGCCTCTCAAGACCGCGCAGGTCTCGGCGGGCGCGCTCGCGGTCGCCAAGCAGGCGGCTCCCTTGGCGGGGACGGCCGTGGCCTCGGACATCAATTGCGCGGTGCACCTGCTGAAGGCCGCGGCGCTGTGCGCGGCCGAGAACGTGCGCATCAATCTCGGGGGCATCAAGGATGCCGCGGCGGCGAAGGAGCTCGAAACCCGCCTCGAAAAAACGATGGAGGCCTGCCGCTAGCCATGCTCGACTACAAGCGCCTTTCCTCGGACTACGCGACCTACCACCTGACCGACGGCAACCAGCGTGCGCACGTGATCGGCGTCCCGATGATCGTGTTCGCGGTCGTCAAGTGGACGCAGATCGGATCGTTCTTCCCGCTCGCGGCACTCGTGCTGCCGGTGTACTTCATGTGGAGCCGCCGCCTGGGCTGGGTCATGACGGGCTTCGTCGCGGCGTGCGCCGTGCTCGGCGCGCTCTTGCCCTGGTGGACCGCGCCCGTCGCTTTCGTCCTCGGTTGGATCATCCAGGTCTACGGCCACAAGGTCCACGAGAAAAACAGCCCGGCCCTGCTCGACAACTTCGCGCACTCCTTGATCGGGCCCGCGTTCGTCGCCGAGAAGGTTTTCGGGAAATGCTGACGCCGGAGGTCCGCAGGGCGGCGAGGCAGGATTGGCCGGCGATCGCGGGCATCTGCGCGGACACGGGCCGCCAGGGTAATCCGGTCGACGACGGCGAGCGCGAGGCGTTCGCCGAGCATTGGGTCGGCCCGTACCGGGACCTGCGCCCGGATTGGACCTTCGTCGCCGTCGAGAACGGGAAGGTGATCGGCTATCTCACCGGCTGTCCCGATACGATGGCCTTCGAGAAGGAGCGCCGCGCGCGCAAGCCCCTGCCCGACTCGCGGGAATTCTTCACGCCGGCGGTGCGCGTCAAATTGTGGAACGAGCATCCCGCGCATCTCCACATGAACGTCCAGGCGGCTTTCCGCCGACGGGGACTCGGCGCGGCGATGCTCCGCGCGTTCTTCGCCGACCTGAGGAAGGCGGGCGTGCCGTCGGCGCACGTGATCTGCGGCCCCACCGGGAAGCCGGCTTGGGTAAGCATGGCCTTCCGCGTCGAGGCCGAGGTCGAGGCGGTGCCGGGTATCGTGGTGAGCGCCCTCTCGCGGTCCACGGCGGACTAGGAGAGCGTCCTCTTCAGCAGGGGCGGCGCGAGGAAGGTCGTGACGATCACCGTCGCGACGACGGCCGCGTACAGCGGCGGCTCGACGATGCCCGCCGTGAGGCCGATCTGCGCGAAGATCAGGCCGACCTCACCTCTCGGGATCATGCCGCAGCCGATCGCCCAGCGGTTGAGCTTTCCGCCTCGGACGGCGAGCGCGCTCGCGAGCTTGCCCGCCACGGCCGCCGCGATCAGCAGCGCGGACAGCGCCAAGGTCCGGCCGCCGCCGGGAGCGGACGGCGAGAGGACCGACAAGTCGACGCCGGCGCCGACCATGACGAAGAACAAGGGCGTCAGGATCCTCACGGCCGGAAGTGACGCGCGCTCGATCGCCGCGCGCCGGCGGGAGCGCGCGCACGCGACGCCGGCGGCGAAGGCGCCGAGGATCAAGGCGCTCTTGAGCGCCTCCCCGCCGCCGCGGGAGGAGGAGGGCGCCAGCGCCTGGAGCCCGGTGAGGATGGCGATGCCGATGACGTCGTCGATGACGGCCGCTCCGAGGATGATCTGCGCCTCGGGCCGGCCGAGCGCGCCGAGGTCGGTCAAGACGCGCGCGGTGATGCCGACGCTCGTCGCGGTCAAGGCCGCGCCGACAAACAGCCCTTCCAGCCCGGGCTTCCCGAGGGCCGCCATCAGCCCCCAGCCGAGCGCGAACGGCACGGCGACGCCGAGGACGGCGACGGCGGCGGCGACCGGCCCGGCCTTGAGAAGGCGTTCGACGTCGCAGTGAAGTCCCGTTTCGAACAGCAGGAGGACGACGCCGGCCTCGGCGAGCAGGCCGAGCGCGGGATGGCCTCGCCCGAAGAACGCAAGCGTACCGAGGGCGACGCCGGCCAGGAGCTCTCCGAGGACCGGGGGCTGGCCGAGCCGTGCTGCGAGCCGCCCGAGGATTCGGGCGGCGAGCAGGGCGGCGAGCAGTTGGACGAGAAAGACGGCGGCGTCGTGCCCGAGCATCGGCCCAGACTATAAGCGATATCCGGTCACGCGGCAAGGCCGGACGGGATTGACGCCGGACGGAAGAAGCCTTACGCTTGTCCGCGTGCACCTTCTTCCGCTTCTCGCGTGGGCCTCGTGGGCGGTTCTGGCCGTCCTGGGGTTGTGCCTGTGCATCCTTCGCAGCACGGAGACGGGCCTGGCGTACGTGAATCTGCCTCGCCTGGCCTACTTCTTCTGGATACTGGTCTGCGTGATGCTGATGGCCTCGCTGAAGGCGCCGGAGGCGGCCGCGGGAGGGTTGATCGCCGCGTTTTGCGTCGGCCTCTACGCGCTGGTCGGCGACGAACCGGTCCGCGGGGGCCGCGAGCGGGAGCTCGTCGAGCGCGCCGAGGGGTGCCGCCGGGCCCTGAAGGAGAACGAGCGCAACCCGGCGTCGCTGGAGCTGCTCGGCGACGCGTACTCCACCATCGAGGACGGGACGCTCGCGCTGCGCCACTGGGAGCGGTCCTACGTGATTTTCCCGAACGCGAAGCTGCTCGAGAAGATGGAGCGCGTCAAGCGCGAACGGCCGGTGTTCCACTATTGGGGCGAGCCGTGCGCCCGCGAACTGCGCGCCTGCCAGCGGTGCGAGCGGATCGGCTCCCGTCGCGCGTTCGCGTGCCCGGGCTGCGGGCAGGCGTTTTATCCCGATCGCGCGTCCTGGCTCGCGAGCCGCTTCAACGCGCTCTGGGAGGCCGACGGGGCGGGGCGCGCGGTGGAGACCGGCGTGGCGCTCCTGCCGTTCCTGTTCTGGTGCGCGCCGTGGGCCTACGGCTTGGCCTGGCTGTGCTGGACCGGGGCCCGGCGCGAAGGGCCGGAAAGCGACGCTCCGGGCGCCGCCGGCGGGCAGCGTGGGCGCGTCGTCCGGCGTATGTTGGCGATCCTGATCCTGCTGTCGGCCTGGAGCGTGCGCGCCGGCTTCGCGAGCGCGCCGTCGATCACGTGGCCCGGCAAAGACAAACCCGCGCCGGGACGTCCGGCGCGGGTTTCAGCGAAAGTCTCGTGGACGACTACGCCGTGACTTTCGTCTTGAGTCGGTCCTTCAGCGCGTTGAACTGATTCCACAGCTCCTTGGGGAGCTTCGCGCCGAACGTCTCGTAGAAGGACTTGATGCCGTCGAGCTCGCCGGTCCATTCCTCGGGCTTGACGCCGAGCAGCTGGTCCATCGCGCCGGGCGCGAGGTTCAGGCCGGAGAGGTCCAGGGCGTCCTTGGCGGGCACGAAGCCGATCGCCGTCTTCTCGGCCTTGCCCTCGCCGCGCGTGCGGGCGAGGATCCACTCGATAACGCGAAGGTTCTCGCCGTAGCCGGGCCACAGGAACTTGCCCTTCTCGTCCTTGCGGAACCAGTTCACGTGGAAGATCTTCGGCGGCTTCGGGATGCGCGTACCCATGTTCAGCCAATGCTCGAAGTACTCGCCCATGTTGTAGCCGCAGAACGGGAGCATCGCCATCGGGTCGCGGCGCACCTCGCCGACCTTGCCGACGGCGGCGGCGGTGCGCTCGGACGCGACGGTGGAGCCCACGAACACACCGTGGTTCCAGTCGAGCGACTCGAACACGAGCGGGGCGACCCGCTCGCGGCGGCCGCCGAACACGATCGCGGAGATCGGAACGCCCTTCGGATCTTCCCAATTGGGGGCGATCGACGGGCACTGCCCGGCGGGCGCGGTGAAGCGGGAGTTCGGGTGGGCGCCGAGCATCGGCTTGCCGTCCTTGTCCTTGAACTCGGGCTTCCAGGCCTTGCCTTCCCAGTTGGTGCCGGAGGCGGGGGGAGCGCCCTCGCCGTCCTCCCACCAGACGCTGAGGTCGTCGCCGAGGAGCACGTTCGTGAAGATCGTGTTCTTCTGGACGGTCTTGATGGCGGTCGGGTTGGACTTCGAGTTCGTTCCGACCGCGACGCCGAAGAAGCCGGCCTCGGGGTTGCAGGCCCACAGGCGGCCGTCGGGGCCGACGCGCAGCCAGGCGATGTCGTCGCCGACCGTCCAAATTTTATAGCCCTTGCCCTTGAGCCCTTCCGGCGGGATGAGCATGGCCAGGTTGGTCTTGCCGCAGGCGGAGGGGAAGGCCGCGACGATGTACTCGGTCTTGCCGTTCTGCTCGATGCCGAGGATCAGCATGTGCTCGGCGAGCCAGTTCTCCTTGCGCGCCTGCCACGAGGCGATGCGCAAAGCGAGGCACTTCTTGCCGAGCAGGGCGTTGCCGCCGTACGCGGAGCCCACCGACCAGATCGTGTTGTCCTCGGGGAAATGGAGGATCATGCGCTTGTTGACGTCGAGGTCGGCCTTCGAGTGCAGGCATTTGACGAATTCGCCGTCCGTGCCGAGTTGGTTCAGGACCTCGGTGCCGATGCGCGTCATGATGCGCATGTTGAGCACGACGTAGATGGAGTCGGTGAGCTCGACGCCGATCTTGGAGAAGGGGGAGCCGACGGGGCCCATCGAGAACGGGATGACATACAAAGTATGTCCTACCATGGACCCCTTCAGGATCTCTCGGGCCTTCTTGTAGCCGTCCTCGGGGGACATCCAGTTGTTCGTCGGGCCGACCGCTTCCTTGTCCTTCGTGCAGATGTA
>JBBQVX010000024.1:0-33090 GCA_038211115.1 Elusimicrobiota bacterium
CTCGCTCGCCGACTACGCGCTGGCGTACCAGCTCACCCCCGCGCGCGCCGATATGATGAAGCCCGAGGCGCTCGTGCTGCATCCCGGCCCGATCAACCGCGGAGTCGAGCTCGCCTCCGAGGTCGCCGACGGCCCGCGCTCCGTCATCCTCGAGCAGGTCGCCAACGGCGTGCTCGCCAGGATGGCCGTGCTCGCGCTATGCGAGGAAGGGAGGTCGCTTGCCTGAGCAATTGATCGTCGCGGGCGGGTTGTTGATCGATCCCGCCGCCGGCGTGGAAGCCGTCCGGGACGTCCTGATCGAGGACGGCCGCGTCGCGGCGGTCGCCGCGGGCCTGACGCGCAAGCCGGCGTTCAAAGGCGTCCCCGTCATCGACGCGAAGGGCAAGTGGGTGCTCCCCGGCCTCGTCGACATGCACGTCCATCTCCGCGAGCCCGGCCGCGAGGGCGACGAGACGATCGAGACCGGAACGAAGGCCGCGGCGCGCGGCGGCGTCACGACCGTGCTCGCGATGGCCAACACCGAGCCCGTCTGCGACTCCCCCTCCCAGCTCTCGTTCCTCCGCGCGAAGGCCAAGTCCGACGGCGCGATCACGGTGCTCTTCGCCGGCGCGGTCACCCTCGGCCAGAAAGGCGAGAAGCTCACCGAGTTCGCGAAGCTCCGCGCCGCCGGCGCCGCGGCCCTCTCCGACGACGGGCGGCCCGTGATGAACGCCGGCCTCCTGCGCCGCGCGCTCGAGTACGCGAAGGACCTGGGCCTGCTCGTCATCGACCACTGCGAGGACCTGAATCTGTCGAGCGGCGCCTGCGTGAACGAAGGGCCGGCGGCCCTGCGCAAAGGCCTGAAGGGCGCGCCCTGGGCCGCTGAAACGGTTCAAGTCATGCGCGATATCGCCTTGGCGGAACTGACGGGAGCGCGGCTGCACATCGCCCACGTCTCGACGGCGTCGTCGGTCTCCGCGATCCGCGTCGCCAAGAAGAACGGCATCCGGATCTCAGCCGAGGCCGCTCCGCATCACTTCTCCCTGATCGACAAGGACATTCCCGGCTACGACGCAGACTGGAAGATGAATCCCCCGCTGCGCGCCGACAAGGACCGACGGGCGCTGCTCGCGGGCCTCGCCGACGGCACGATCGACGCGATCGCGACCGACCACGCCCCGCACGGTTGCACCGCGAAGTCGCTGGGCATGGACGCGGCGCCGTTCGGCGTGATCGGGCTCGAGACCTCGCTCGCGATCGCGCTGACCGACCTGTTCCACAAGAAGATCCTGACCCGTCGCAAGCTCGTCGAGCGCATGTCCTCCGGCCCCGCGGCCCTGCTCGGCCTCAAGAACAAGGGCACGCTGGCGCCCGGCGCCGACGCCGACCTCACCGTCGTGGATCCGGACGCGTCCTGGACTCCCGCCGCTCCGTTCCACTCCAAGAGCCGTAACACTCCCTTCAGCGGACGAAAGCTGAAGGGCCGGGCCCTCACGACCCTCTCCGCCGGGCGCGTGGTTCATGCTCTATGAAGCCGTCAAGCCGTGGCTTTTCGCGCTCGACGCGGAGCGCGTTCATGAAGAGGCGTCGGGATTAATGGCCCTCGCGGCGAGCATTCCGGGCTCACGGAATGTTCTGTCGCTCTTGACGGGTTCCGGCGGTAAAAACCTCGAAAAGACGGTCTTCGGCGTGAAGTTCCCCAATCCGATCGGTCTGGCGGCGGGATTCGATAAGGATGGAAAATTAATTTCAATCCTCCCCGGCTTGGGCTTCGGCTTCCTCGAGATCGGCTCCGTGACGCTCGAGCCTCAAAGCGGCAATCCCAAACCGCGCCTTTTCCGGCTCGTCGAACAGGGCGCGATCCTCAATCGCTTAGGCTTCAATTCGGAAGGCGCGCGGGCCGTCGCCTTGCGCTTGTCGAACGGGCCGCCTCCTTCCGTGCCGCTCGGCATCAACCTCGGGCTGAACAAGGGCACCGACGCGAAAGACGCGCCCAAAAAATACGCCCAGACATTCCGTTTGCTCGCGAAGCATGGCGACTACTTCGTGATCAACGTGTCGTCCCCGAACACGCCGGGCCTACGCGACCTGCAGAAGGCCTCGGAACTGGCGCAGATTCTCAACGCCGTTCAGGACGCGAATCCCTCGAAAAAACCGGTCCTCGTGAAGCTCTCGCCCGACCTCGCCGACGACGACCTCCGCGCCTGCGTCGACGCCGCCCAAATATCCGCCCAAGGCTTCGTCGTCTCCAACACGACGCTCTCCCGCGAGGACGTCTCCGAGCCGTTCAAGTCGGAGGCCGGCGGCCTCTCCGGCCTCCCCCTCAAGGCCCGCGCGTCCGCGCTGCTCAAAAAGGTCCGCTCGATGACCATGCTGCCCTTGATCGGCGTGGGCGGCATCGCGACGGCCGACGACGCGCGCGAGCGCCTCGCGGCCGGCGCCGACCTCGTCCAACTCTACACGGGGCTCGTGTACGGCGGCCCGGGCGCGGTGAAGAAGATCACGCGAGGTTTGCCGTGACCCAGATCATCGTCGCCCTCGACGTGGACTCGATCAAGAAGCAGGAGAACCTGCTCAAGGCCCTCCACGGGACGATCGTCTGGTACAAGGTCGGCCTCCAGCTCTTCACCGCGCACGGCAAGCGCGCCGTCGACATCGTCCAGCGCCACGGCGGCAAGGTCTTCCTCGACCTCAAGCTCCACGACATCCCCCAGACCGTCGCCCACGCGGTGCGCGAGGCGCAGCGCCTCGGCGTCGACGCCGTCTCCTTCCACTTGCTCGGCGGCGCCGACATGCTGCGCGCCGCGGCCGAGGTCATGCCCCGCCCGAAGCTGTGGGGCGTCACCGTCCTGACGAGCATGGGCCCGAAGGACGTGAAGATTTTGTCCGCCTCCACGAAGATCCCCGCGCTCGTGAAAGCCCTCGCGAAGCAGGGCTGGGTCGGCGGCGCCGACGCGACGATCTGCTCGCCGCAGGAGGTCGGGATGCTTCAGAAGGCCTTCCCGCACCTCGACATGAAGTTCGTGACCCCGGGCATCCGGCCGAAGGGAGCCGCGATGAACGATCAAAATCGCGTCATGACCCCCGGCGAGGCGGCACAGCTCGGCATCGACTTCGTCGTGATCGGGCGCCCGATCACGCATGCATCCGATCCGAGAGCGGCCGCTCTCGCCATCCTGGCCGAGATGAAGGCGGCGGCCCCAAGATCCCTGGATAAGGAATGAACATCGAGACACTCTTCCTCGAGCATGGCGCTCTTCTGAACGGACACTTTCTTCTTTCCTCCGGGCTTCACAGCGATCGCTATCTTCAGTGCGCCCTCGTCCTGGCCCAGCCCGACGTGGCCGAACGACTCGGGAAGGCCTTAGCCGCGACCTGCGCCGACAAGCCCGACCTCGTGCTCTCCCCCGCCATGGGCGGCCTCATGATCGGGCACGAGGTTGCGCGCGCTCTCGGCGTCCGCCACTACTTCACCGAGCGCGTCGACGGGGCCATGCTCCTGCGACGCGGCTTCACCCTCAAGCCCGGCGAAAAGGTTATTGTGGTGGAGGACGTCGTCACCACCGGGAAGTCCACCAAGGAAGTCTTCGAGGTGATCAAGGCCGCCGGAGCGAAGGTCGCCGGAGCCCTCTCGGTGGTGGACCGCTCCGAAGGGAAGTCGAATCTAGGAGTTCCGTACGCGGCCCTCTGGGCCGTTTCGGTCCCGGCGTGGAAGCCCGAGGAGTGCCCGCTCTGCAAAGCGGGAACGCCCGCGGTGAAGCCGGGAAGCCGCACGGAGAAAAAATAATGGGCACCCCGACTCTCACCTACCGCAAATCCGGCGTGAACATCGACCTCGCCGACAAGCTCGTCGACCACATCCAGTCGAAGGCGCCCGCGATCGGCGGCTTCGCGGGCCTGTTCCCGCTCGACCTCGACGGCGACGGCCCCTGGGAGCTCGTCGCGTGCACCGACGGCGTCGGCACGAAGCTCAAGCTCGCCTTCGCGCTCGACAAGCACGACACGATCGGCATCGACCTCGTCGCGATGTCCGTCAACGACCTCGTCTGCTGCGGCGCCAAGCCCCTGATCTTCCTCGACTACTACGCCACCGGCAAGCTCAAGCTGCAGACCTCGAAGAAGATCATCGCGGGGATCATGGAGGGCTGCCGCCAGGGACGCTGCGTCCTGCTCGGCGGCGAGACCGCGGAGATGCCCGGCATGTACCCGAAGGACGAATACGACCTCGCGGGCTTCGCGGTCGGCATCGTCAAGCGCAAGGACGTCATCGACGGCTCCAAGATATACCCGGGCGACCTGATCCTGGGCCTCCCGTCCTCCGGCCTGCACTCCAACGGCTACTCGCTCGCGCGACAGGTGTTCAAAGGTAAGGACCTCGCCAAGTTCGGCAAGGCTCTGCTGACCCCGACGCGCATCTACGTCGACGAGGTCGCGGCGCTGACGAAGGCGCTGCGCGCCGAAGAAGGCATCATCATGGGCCTGTCCCACATCACCGGCGGCGGCCTCGTCGAGAACGTGCCCCGCATCCTGCCGCGCGGCCGCAAGGCGATCTTCCGCAAGGACGCCTGGAAGATGAGCCCCCTGTTCCGCGAGATTCAGCGCCGCGGCAATGTTCCGGAAAAAGAAATGTGGCGCACGTTCAACATGGGCCTCGGCCTCGTCATCGTGATCCGGCCCGAGAGCCTGAAGGCGGCGCTGAAGGCCCTGCCCGAGGCGAAGATCGTCGGCGAGATCGTCGAGGGCAAGCACGAGGTCGAGATCGTCTAATGAAAATCGCGGTCTTCGCCTCCGGGGAAGGGACGAACCTCCAGGCCCTGCTCGACGCGTGCGCGGACGGCCGCGTGCGCGGCGCCGTCGTTCTCGTCGTGTCGAACAAGGAGGACGCGGGCGCGGTGCGCCGCGCGCAGCGTTTGGGCATCGAGACTTTGGTTTGCCCGCAGAACGAGCACCCGACCGCGGACGAGTACAACGCGTTCCTCGCGCAGGAGTGCAAGAGGCGCGGCGTCGAGCTGATCTGCCTCGCGGGCTTCATGCTGAAGATCAAGCGCCCGCTCATCGAGGCGTACAAGGATCGCATCCTGAACGTCCACCCGGCCATCCTCCCCGCGTTCGGCGGGCAGGGCATGTACGGCAAGAAAGTGCACGAGGCCGTCGTCGCCGCGGGCGTCAAGGTCAGCGGCGCCACGATCCACGTCGTCGACGAGGAGTACGACCACGGTCCGATCGTCCTGCAGGCGACCGTGCCCGTGCTCGCGACCGACACGCCGGGGACCCTGTCCGCGCGCGTGCTCGCGCAGGAGCACTGGATCTACCCGCGCGCCGTCGCCTTGTTCGCCGAGGGCCGCGCCAAGGTCGAGGACGGCAAGGTCGTCGTGCGCCCCTCGCCACACGAGTCCTCCCCGCGCCTGCGGCGCGCGCTGATCTCCGTCTCGGACAAGACCGGCATCGTCGAGCTCGCGAAAGGGCTCCACGAGCTCGGCGTCGAGATCGTGTCGACCTCCGGCACCTACAAGGCCCTCGTCCAGGCCGGCCTCCCCGTGCGCCCCCTCGAGACGATGACGGGCTTTCCGGAAATCCTCGACGGCCGGGTGAAGACCCTGCATCCCCACGTCCACGGCGCCATCCTGCTGCGCCGCAAGGACCCCAAGCAGGTCCGCGAGGCCGAGCTCTTCGGGCTCGAGCCCATCGATCTCGTCGTCGTCAATCTCTATCCGTTCGCGAAGACGGCGGCCGAGGCCAAGGACCCCTACGAGCAGGCGGTCATCGAGCAGATCGACATCGGCGGCGTCGCCTTGATCCGCGCCGCGAGCAAGAACTTCGAGGACGTCGGCGTTCTGACCTCCCCGGCCGACTACGCGGGCGTCCTGGCCGAGCTCAACGCCGCCCAGTGCCGCCTCGCGCTCGACACGCGCAAGCGCCTTGCGCTGACCGGCTTCCGCCATACCGCCGAGTACGACGCGATGATCTCGAACGCGTTCGCGGGCGGAACCGGCGCGAAGGAACAGGGTGGCTTCCCCGCCGCGCTCGAGAACCGGCTGACCAAGGTCCAGGATCTGCGCTACGGCGAGAACCCGCACCAGAAGGCCGCGCTCTACGCGTCCGAGGCGGGCATGTCCTTCTCCAAGATTCACGGCAAGGAGCTGTCGTACAATAACCTCCTCGACGCCGCCGGCACGTGGGACGCCGTCTCCGATTTCGAGTCGCCCGCCGCCGTCGTGTTCAAGCACGTGACGCCCGCCGGTATCGGCACGGGAGAGACGATCGAGCAGGCTTTCGACAAGGCCTGGGCGACCGACCCGCTGTCCGCGTTCGGCGGCGCGCTCGCGTTCAACCGCCCGGTCACGCGCGCGATCGCGGAGCTGCTCAGCAAGCGCTTCGTCGAGGTGCTCGTCGCCCCCGGCTACGATCCCGAGGCGCTCGAGATCCTCCAGAAGAAGCCCAACGTCCGCATCCTCGTCCGCACGCGGCCGCCGACCAAAGCGCTGCAGCTCCGCTCGATCGGCGACGAGGTCCTCGTGACCGAACCCGACCGCGCGATCACCGGCCCCGACTGGAAGGTCGTCAGCAAGCGCGCCCCGACGGCGAACGAGGAGGCGGCCCTGCGCTTCGCGTGGACCGCGGCCAAGCACGTGAAGTCGAACGCGATCGTCCTCGCCGGCCCGGACCGTACCGTCGGCATCGGCGCCGGCCAGATGTCGCGCGTCGACTCGGTCCACATGTCGGGCGTGAAGCTCAAGCTCTTCCTGCGAGACAACGAGGGCCCGTCCGCGCTCGTGCTCGCGTCCGACGCGTTCTTCCCGTTCCGCGACGGCATCGACGCGGCGTTCACGCTCGGCATCTCCGCGATCATCCATCCCGGCGGCTCCATCAAGGACGCCGAGGTCATCGCGGCCGCGGACGAGCACAACCTCGCGATGGTCATGACCGGCATGAGGCACTTCCGCCATTGACCCAAATGGTGTCAGGCTTGCCAGTATGCAGTGTTTTGAAAGAAATGAACGATACTGAAAATACGGGCAAGCCCGACACCACGAAGCTGATCATCGTCACGCGTTTCTCGTCGGAGAATGCTAAAATGAGGCACCGATGAACGAAAAAGCCTGGCTGGCTCTCGAAGACGGGACGGTTTACTCGGGACGTTCGTGCGGCGCCGCCGGTGAAACGGGCGGCGAGTTCGTGTTCAACACGGCGATGACGGGCTATCAGGAAGTCCTGACCGACTCGTCGTACGCGGGGCAGTGCGTGGTCATGACCTACCCGCTGATCGGCAACTACGGCATCACCGCAGGCGACAACGAGTCCCTCCGGCCGCGCCTCTCCGGCTTCATCGTGCGCGAGATGTGCAAGACCCCCTCCAACTACGAATCGGTCCAGCCCGTCGGCGACTTCCTCAAGAAGCACGGCATCGTCGGCATCGAGGAGATCGACACGCGCGCCCTCACGCTGAAGCTGCGCGACAAGGGCGCGTTGCGCGGCGTGATCTCGACCCTCGACGGCGACAAGAAGCGCCTGATCGCGAAAGCCAAGTCCCTCCCCTCGATGGCCGGCCAGAACCTGGCGAAGGTCGTGACCTGCCCCGAGTCCTACTCGTGGACCGAGGGCTTCAAGCCCGCCGAGAAGTCCTTCCACGTCGTCGTCATGGACTTCGGCGTGAAGCACGGCATCCTGCGCTGCCTCGCGGCGATGGGCTGCAAGGTCACCGTCGTGCCCGCCTCGACGAACGCCGCCCAGATCTTCAAGCTCAAGCCCGACGGCGTCCTGCTCAGCAACGGCCCCGGCGACCCCGAGCCCGTGACCGACGCGATCGAAACGATCAAGCACCTGCTCGCCGAGCGCATGCCGATCTTCGGCATCTGCCTCGGCCACCAGCTGCTCGGCCTGGCGCTCGGCGGCAAGACCTACAAGCTCAAGTTCGGCCATCACGGCTCGAACCACCCGGTCAAGGACCTCGAGACCGGCAAGATCGAGATCACCTCGCAGAACCACGGCTTCTGCGTCGACCTGAAGACGCTGCCGTCCACGGTCAAGACGACGCACGTGAACCTCAACGACGGCACGTCCGAGGGCATGAGCCACTCCGAGCTCCCCGCGTTCTCCGTCCAATACCATCCCGAAGCGAGCGCGGGCCCGCACGACAGCCGCTACCTCTTCGAGCGCTTCCGCGCCTTGATGGTCGCCCGCCACGAGGCCCGCTCCCGATGATTTTGTTTCTCGTCGTCGCGGCCTTGGCGGCGGGCGCGGGTATTTTCTTCTGGCTCGAGCGCTCGCGGAACTCCCCCGCCACCTGCTGGCCGAAGATGAGATCGTCGCTCGGCTTCGAGTACGAGGAGACCCCGCCGCGCCTGCAGGGCTCCTGGAACGGCCGCAAGGTCTCCATCGAGTCCCGCGGAGGAGCCGCCGTCGTAACGGTGGAGCTCAGCGCCGAGACGAGCCTGCGCGTCGAGTGCGGCCCGAAGGCGGCCGTGAACAAGCGCGCGGGCGCGCCCCTGTCCGACGCGGTCAACGCGGTTTCGACGGCTTTCCGTTCGAAGCTGCTCGGCCGTTGCTCGAACACGTCGGCCGGCGCGGTGATCTTCGACGCGGCGATGCAGCAGCGCCTCGCGGAGCTGGCCGCCGTCGATTTCATCGGCGAAGGCGCTCATGTGGTCGCGACGGTCCCCGTCCTGAAGGACGTCGCCGAGACGGAGGCCCTGCTCGGCGCGCTGTGCGCGATCGCCGACGGCCTCGAAGGTTATCCCCGCAGCGGAGCGATGCCCAATGCCCAAGCGAAACGACCTTAAGAAGATCCTCGTCGTCGGCTCGGGCTCGATCGTCATCGGGCAGGGCTGCGAGTTCGACTACTCCGGGACGCAGGGCATCAAGGCGCTCCGCGAGGAAGGCTATGAAGTCTGCCTGATCAACTCGAACCCCGCCACGATCATGACGGACCCCGAGCTCGCGGACCGGACGTACATCGAGCCGCTGACGCCCGAGTACCTCGAGAAGGTCATCGCGATCGAGCGCCCGCAGGCGATCCTGCCGACGCTCGGCGGCCAGACGGCGCTGAATCTCACCGTGTCCGCCGCGGAGAAGGGCATCCTCAAGAAGTACGGGGTTGAAATCATCGGCGCGCGCCTCGAGACGATCCGCAAGGCCGAGGACCGGCAGATCTTCAAACAGTGCATGCAGAAGATCGGCATCGACCTCCCCCGCTCGATCGTCGTCACCGACGAGAGCGACCTGAAGTCCGTCGCGCGCGACCTGGGCTTCCCGATCATCGTGCGCGCCTCCTTCACGCTCGGCGGCACCGGCGGCGGCATCGCGTACCACTACGACGAGCTTCGCACGCGCGTGCACGCCGCGTTCGAGATGAGCCCCGTCAAGAAGGTCCTCCTCGAGGAGTCCGTGCTCGGCTGGAAAGAATACGAGCTCGAGGTCATGCGCGACTGCAAGGACAACTTCGTCGTCGTCTGCACGATCGAGAACCTGGACCCGATGGGCGTGCACACCGGCGACTCGATCACGGTGGCCCCCGCGCAGACCTTGACCGACCGCCAGTACCAGGAGATGCGCGAGGACGCGAAGCGCATCATCTCCGAGGTCGGCGTCGAGACCGGCGGCTGCAACATCCAGTTCGCCGTCCATCCGCAGACCGGCCGCCGCATCTGCGTCGAGATCAACCCGCGCGTGTCGCGCTCCTCGGCGCTCGCCTCCAAGGCCACCGGCTTCCCGATCGCCAAGCTCGCCGCGAAGCTCGCGGTCGGCTACTCGCTCGACGAGCTGACCAACGACATCACGAAGGCCACGCTCGCGTGCTTCGAGCCCTCGATCGACTACGTCGTCGTGAAGGCCCCGCGCTTCGCGACCGAGAAGTTCGGCGAGTTCACGCTCGACACCGCGATGAAGTCCGTCGGCGAGGCGATGGCGATCGGCCGCACGTTCAAGGAGGCCCTACAGAAGTCCCTGCGCGGCCTCGAGAGCGGTAAAAAAGGGCTGCAAGGGGCGGAGCCCCTTGACCCCGAGACGCGGCTGCAGCGCGTCGCGACGCCGACGTCGAGCCGCCTCTACCACGTCAAGTCCGCGCTCGACGAGGGCCTCACCGTCGAGCGCATCCACGAGGTCTCGAAAATCGACCCGTGGTTCCTGAACCAGCTCAAGGACATCTCCGATTTCGAGAAGACGCTCGCCGCGATGCCGCTCGACGCCGAAAATCTGCTCGCCGCCAAGCGCCTCGGCTTCTCGGACGCTCAGATCGCGAACGCCAAGGGCGTCAAGGAAGAGAAGATCCGCGCGAAGCGCTGGGCCCTGAAGGTCCGCCCCTCGTACAAGCTCGTCGACACGTGCGCGGGCGAATTCCCTTCCACGACGCCGTACTTCTACTCCACTTACGAGGAAACCGGCGACCTCATCCCGTCCAAAGGCGGAAAGAAGGTCGTGATCCTCGGCTCGGGACCCAACCGGATCGGCCAGGGCATCGAGTTCGACTACTGCTGCGTCCAGGCGTCGAAGGCGCTGCGCGCGCACGGCTGGCAGTCGGTCATGGTCAACTGCAATCCCGAGACCGTCTCGACCGACTACGACTCTTCCGACCGGCTGTACTTCGAGCCGCTGACTCTCGAGGACACGCTCGAGATCATCGCGGTCGAGAAGCCGATGGGCGTCATCGTCCAGTTCGGCGGCCAGACCCCGCTCAACCTCGCGGTTCAGCTTGAAAAAGCGGGCGTGCCGATCCTCGGCACCTTGCCCGCCGCGATCGACATGGCCGAGGACCGGCGCTTGTTCGGCGCGGCGCTCAAGAAGCTCAAGATCCTTTCACCCGAGTCCGGCATCGCCGCCTCCGCGGAGCAGGCGCTCAAGATCGCGCGCCGCATCGGCTACCCCGTGATGGTGCGGCCGAGCTACGTGCTCGGCGGGCGCATGATGGAGGTCGTCTACGACGACCCGTCGCTCGTCGACTACGTCGGACGCGCTCTCAAGGCGGCGACGCATCCGTCCCTGCTCATCGACCGCTTCCTCGCCGACGCGACCGAGGTCGACGTCGACGCGATCTGCGACGGCAAGGACGTCTGGGTCGCCGGCATCATGGAGCACATCGAGGAGGCCGGCATACACTCCGGCGACTCGGCCTGCACCTTGCCCCCGCACTCGCTGTCGCCCGCCGTGCTCACGACGATCCGCGAGAACACGCGCAAGCTCGCGCTGCATCTGAAGGTCCGCGGCCTCATGAACGTGCAGTACGCGGTCAAAGACGGCGCGGTCTATATCCTCGAGGCCAACCCCCGCGCGTCGCGCACGGTCCCGTTCGTCAGCAAGGCCACGGGCTTGGCCGTCGCGCGCATCGCGACGTGGGTCATGATGGGCAAGCCGCTCAAAAAGCTCCTGGCGCCCGCCGTGCTCAAGGGCGAAGTCGAGCCGCCCTACACCGCGACGAAGGAAGCCGTGATGCCGTTCATCAAGTTCCCGGGCGTCGACCCCAAGCTCGGGCCCGAGATGAAGTCGACGGGCGAGGTCATGGGGTTGGACTCGGATTTTCCGCGCTCTTTCGCTAAATCTCAAGAAGCGGCGGGCATGCTGCTGCCGACATCCGGCTCCGTGTTCGTCAGCGTGCGCGACGAGGACAAAGCGCTGGTCGTGCCGATGGCGCGCTCCCTGCGCCAGCTCGGCTTCACGCTCGTCGCCACGCGCAGCACCGCGGACTTCCTGACGCGCCACGGCCTCGAGACGACGCGCGTCGCCAAGGTCGGCGAGGGCAAGCCCGACGTCGTCGACCTCATGAAGCAGCGGACGCTGTCCTTGGTCATCAACACCCCCTCGGGCAAGCGCTCGCGGGCCGACGGCTACGCGATCCGGCGCACCGCGCTCGAGCTGAACATCCCTTGCATCACGAACCTGCACAGCGCCGGCGCGGCCGTCCACGCGATCGCGGTGCTCCAGGGTGCCAGCATGGGGGTCAAGTCGCTCCAGGCGCACTACGAGACCCTCCCCTACAAGGTCGATCTAGGCCTTAAGTCCTAGCTGGATTGGGTCCCTTGGGCCCAGCTCGCCTAGGCCCTCGGACCCACGCCTCGACGCTGGGTTTCCTATATACTGACCGCATGGCGTTTTTGGCTCTCCTCGCCCTCCTCACAGCGGCCCCGGCCCTCGCGGCGGATCAGCCCGCGCCCGCCGAGGCCCAGGCTTTCGTCGATCCCGCCGTCCTGAAGGCCCGCGCCGACGAGCTGCGCGACGCCGTCGCCGACTTCTCCGTCTCCAACGGCTCGATCAAGGAGCGCGCGCACGGCTTCTTCGACAAACTCCCGACCGAGCGCCTCGTCGTCGCCTCCGGTAACTACCGCCGTATGGACCGCGAGCCGGTCAAAGGCAAGCTCGGCACGATCGCGGACATGCAGGCCGCCGCCGACGAGCGCATCGCCGAGTGGAAGCGCACGCACTCGGAGCCGCCGCCCCCCGATCTCGAGTTCGCCGCGGCCGAAGGCGTCGCCCTCCAGGCCGGCGGTGCCCTCAGCTACGACGGCGAGAACTCGCTCGCGCCGAACCAGATGGGCATCTTCACCTACATGCGCAACACGCTCGACGGCGGCCTCGTCAAGCTCAACGCGCGCATGCGGATCCTCGGCGCCTTGGTCGGCAACGCCTTCACGTACGCGACGGTCGTGCACGAGTCTCAGCATGCCCTCGACCGCGCGGCCGGCCGCCTGACGCCCGAGCAGGAGATCGCGGGCGAGCTCAACGCGTTCCGCGTCCAGTACCTGTGGCTCAAGCTGATGGACCCGAGCGGCGAGCGCATGCTGACTTTGCACGCTTCACTGAAACTGGCGGCGAAGCACGAGCTCGACCCCGACACGAAGGACGCTCTGAACCAGGCCATCGTCTACCTCGAGCACCTCTCCGACGTGGTCTCGACCAACGGCAAGGACGAGGAGCTCAAGAAGCTGATCGAGAAGCTCGGCTACTCCGACGACCACGATCACGACGGGCACAAGGCCCGCGGCGCCGCTTCCCCCACCAGCGCCTAACACCGCCGACGAACTCTTCCCGGCGCGAGCTCGATTCGAGTCTTATTTTTCTATGATGAGTGCATGAAAAAATTTTCCGCCCTCCTGTTCGCCGTCGTGCTCGCTCTGCTTATCGCGCCGGCGGCGAGCGCCGCATCCGCCCAGAGCATCGCCGCGAAGCTCGCCTATCCTAAGGCGCTGGGAACGTACAAGATGCGCCTGACCAAGGCGGAGAAAAAGGCGCTCGCGCGCGACGCCGCCACGGGCGTCGCCGCGATAAAGAATGGACAAACCGACGTCTACGCGACGACCGACAAGCTCGACGCGATCATGGCGTACTACCACGAGTCCCTGACGAAGCAAGGTTATAAGAACGTCAGCCCGAAGTCGGGCAAAGGGAACATCCAGAACTCGGGTTACAGCAAGGGCGGCTGGCTCGTCACGCTGACGGCCGTGTCCGATCCGAATAACAACATCAGCCTCGAAAAAGGCCAGACCATCCCCCCGGGCAATCAGGCCGTCGTCGTCGGCGTAAACAAAGAACTCTAAGAGACCCTGGCGCATCCCGGCCCTTCTGTTATCCTATGGGCATGGGACTCGCGCAAGCGCTGGTCTGCCTAGCGGTCGCGGCGTCGGCGGCCCAAGGCCCGACGACTGTGCCGGAATTCGACGTTCCCATCGGCGGGCCGACGGGCGTCTCCGGCCGAAGCGTCGTGCCGAGCGCCGCGTTGACCGCCCCGGTCCTCGCGCTGACGCCGGGACTCGGGCTTTCCCCCGTCCCCGCTCCCGCGATCATCCCCGCGCAGTTCAAGGCCCAGCCCGTCGCCCTCCAGCCGGTCGCGCTCCGGATCGCCACGGCCGCGAGGATCCTGCCGGCCGCCACCGTCGCCGACGCGCCCGAAAAGAAAACCGATCCCGGCGCCGCGACGTTCGACGGGGCCAAGACGCCGGCACCGGTCGATCTCGACGCGGTCGAGGCCGGGCAGGGCGAGAAAGCGGTCGACCTAATCCTGCGCGACTACGATCCGGCGGGGCACGCCTTCGTCGGCGTCGGCCGTAGCCCCGCGATCGTCGTGGCCCAGATGCAGAACCGCTCCCCCGGCCTGGCCAAGACTCTGCCTCTTTCCGACTTCTATCACCACCCGGAAGGGCGCGAGAACTACTACCCGCCGCTGACGCCTGCGGTCGAGAACCGGCTATTCGATCACTTCGACCTCTACCTGCCTCCGGAGTCCCTGACCGGCGGAAAGAAGCTGGTCCTGCTCGACTACGTCAAGGGCGGCCGCTCGATGATCGCGCTCGACGAGTACCTCAAGCGCTACGCGGCGCGGCGCCGTCCGTCCCTGCGCTGGGAGTTCTTCGCCTTGGGCATGGACCACAAACACGTCGGCTTCGTCGAGTCCGGCCGGAGCTACCAAGTGCTGACGCCGGCGGAGCTCGGCGACGAGGGCTCCATCCTGCACACGCGGATGAATTACTCCTGGAACAAGGACTGGGCGGAGTACGACGAGTTCCCGGCGCCTTTCGAGAACGAGGCGGCGCTCCGGGAGCGGGCCGCGTACGGGGCGTGGCGCAAGCGGCTCGCCGAGCTCAAGGCGAAGTGAACGCCGGCGCCTAACGCTTCTTTTTCTTCTTGCCGCCGCCGGACCCGCCGCCAAGCATGAGCATCGCCCACGGCCAGGACAGGCAGCCCCCGAGCACGAGGCCCGCGAGCACGTCGAACGGATAGTGCGCGCCGACGTAAACGCGGCTGTACGCGATCAGGCCCGCGATCGTCCAGAAGACGAAGCCCGCCGCCGGATAGGCGACCGAAAGCACGGCGGCCGCGGCCGCCGCGTTCGTCGCGTGGTTGGACGGGAAGCCGTACCGGCCGTGCTCGGGCCCGCGCACGATCGCGCCGATCCCCGCGTACTCCGGACGCGGGCGCGCCGCCCAGGGCTTGATCACGCGCGTCGCGAGCAGGTCGCAGACGCCGACCGCGATCGCGGCGACGATGAGCACGCGCAGGGCCTGCTTACGTCCTTTATAGAGCCAGAAGCCGACGGCCGCGGGCGCGACGCCGAACGCGAACCACTTGACCTGATGGAGGTCCGTGAACGCCGGCATGACCTTGTCGAGGACGGGATGGGTCCACAGCCCGTTGAGCAGGCCGAACGCGACGCGGTCGAAGGAGCCGAAGCCCCAGGGAACGTTCACCGGCGCGCGCAGGCGGCGCAGACGCCGTGCACGAGGACCTCGTGGCCGGTCGCGCGGAAGCCGCGAGGCAGGGCGCTCTTGAGGTCGGGCAGGCACGCGCCGCCGAGTTCGTAGACCTTCTCGCAGCGCTCGCAGCGGAAATGGTGGTGATGGTCCTTGCCGGCGGCCTCGTAGCGCGGCGGCTCGCCGGGAAGCTGGACCTCGGAAATTTCCTTCACCTTGAGGAGCGCCTTGATGTTGCGGTAGACCGTGGCGATCCCGAGCCCCGGAGCGTAGTCCTTCGACGCCTCGAGGACCTCGAGGGCCCCGAGCGGCCGCCCCGCGTCCTCGAGGGCGCGGCGAATCGCCCGTCGCTGGCTGGTGTCTCGCTGCATACGGGCATGATAGCAAAAGAGGCTTGACAACAATATGATATCGTATTATCATTATCAACATGAAGCCCCTTCTCCTGATCGCGTTGCTGTCGTTGTCCGCATCCGCCAAGGCCGAGGACGCCGAGGCCCGCATCAAGTCCCTTGAGGACCGCCTCAGCAAAATCGAGAACGCGCCCGCGAAGACCTCGCTGTCGGCCTTCAACCCCGCGATGGGCGCCGCGCTCGATTTCACGTACGGCCATACGAACGGCCTGTCGAACTTCAACTTCCGCGCCGCCGAGCTCAACGTCGAGGCCCCGATCGACCCGTTTCTCAAAGGCTGGATCATCCTCACAGGCTCGCAGAGCGAGGTCGCGATCGAGGAGGCTTCCCTCCAAACGACCGCGTTGCCTTACAATCTCACGGTCACGGGCGGGCGCCTGTTCGCCGCATTCGGCCGCTTGGCGCACTTCCACGACCATGAGCTGCCCGTCATCGACCGGCCGCGCTCGCTCGACACCTTTATCGGCGGCGAGGCTCAGGGCGACGGCGTCGAGGTCTCATACTTATTCCCGACGCCGTTCTACATGACCGCGACCGGCGGCACCTACAACAAGCTTGGCGCCGAGAATGCCCGGGCGACCAACGTGACCGCGCGGCCGATGGACAACTTCACGTATCTCGGACGGCTCGCCGCGTACGCGGATATCGGCGACGATCACAGCTTGGAGCTGGGACTCAGCGAGGCGTGGACGCCGAAGCGCTTCGTCATGGACACGTCCGTCGCCGGCACGGACTTCAACGCCGACGGCACCCCGGACACGCCGAACACCTCCGCCGGGATACAGACCCGGAAGAACACCTGGCGCAGCCTCGCCGGCATGGACCTCACTTATCGCTGGCAGCCGGCTTCGGGTGGTCTTTATAAAGGCCTCATCTGGGGGACCGAGGTCATGAAGAACGACGAGATGCGCTTCGATCCCGCCACGAATCTACCGAAGGGCCGGGTCAGTTCCTATGCGGGATTTTCCTACGTGCAGTTCAAGGTCGGGACCCGCTGGCGGCCCGGCGCCATGGTCGATCTGACCGAAGATCTGGACACGAACAAGGCTCTGACTCGAACGTTCACCGGCTTTATCACCTACGACATGACGGAGTTCCAGCGCCTGCGCCTGGCGTTCTCGCGGACGACCGACAACCGACCGGCCGGCCTCGGAAACAACAGGGTCGGTCTGCAGTGGACCGGAGTCTTGGGACACCACGTCCATGGCTTCCGCGACCGCTAAATGATCTCATCCACTTTGGAGAAAACCATGAGAAAGCTCACCGCCGTCGCCGCGCTGCTCCTCGCCCTTCAGCCGCGCGCCGAGGCCGCCAAGCTCCGAGTCGTGGCCACGATCCCCGAGCTCACCGACATCACCCGGCGCGTCGGCGGCGACCTCGTCTCCGTGGACGGCCTAGCGCGCGGCACCGAGGATATCCACCAGGTCGTCATGAAGCCGAGCTTCGTCGCGAAGCTCAACCGCGCCGACGCCGTCGTCTATATCGGGCTCTCGGTCGAGCACGCCTTCCTGCCCGGCCTGCTCGATGTCGCTAAGAATCCCGCGATGAAGCCCGACCCCGACACGCTCAACTGCCTCGGCCCCGGCTGCATCGACTGCTCCGCCGGCGTGCGCGTGCTGGAGAAGCCCGAGAGCCTCAGCCGCGCCCAGGGCGAGCTCCACCCCCAGGGCAACCCGCACTACAACCTCGGCGCCGGCAACGGCGCGATCATCGCGCGCAATATCGCGGCGGGCTTGACCCGCGTCGATCCCGCGCACGCCGCCGATTACGAGAAAAACCTGAAGTCCTACCTCGCCGAGCTCGAGCCGAAGATCTCCGAGTGGCGCAAGCTCGCGGCCCCGCTGAAGGGCGTCAAGGCGGTCTCCTACCACAAGGATGTGGTCTACCTCGGGGCGTTCACGGGAATCGAGTTCACGGACACGATCGAGCTCAAGCCCGGCGTCGCGCCGACGCCGACGCACCTGGCGAAACTCGTCAAGGAGATGAAGGAGCAGGGCGTGACGCTCATCGTGCGCGAGCAGCAGTACGACGCCAAAACGCCCGACTGGCTCGCCGCGCAGACCGGCGCCAAGGTCGCCGTCATCGGCACGATGGCCGGCGCGCTGCCCGACACCGAGACCTACGTCAAGCTGTCCGAGACGAACCTGCGCAACCTCCTGAACGCCCTCGGCAAGGGAAAATGATCCGCTTCAAGCATGCCTCGCTCGGTTACGGCAAGACGCCCATCCTGACGAAAGTCGACCTCGAGATCCGCGCGGGCGAGTTCTGGGGCATCCTCGGCCACAACGGCTCGGGCAAGACGACGATCCTCAAGACGATGCTCGGGCTCATCCCGTGCCAGCGCGGGGAATTCGCGGGCCGGGGCGGCCACGGCGGCCCCCCTCGCTTCGGCTACGTGCCGCAGAAGGAGCGCCTGGATCCCCTCTACCCGCTGTCCGCTCACGACGTCGCCGAGATGGGCACCTACCGCAAGCTCGAACTGCTGCGCGGCCTGCGCGGCGGAGGCCGTGAGGACGTCGTGCGCCGCTGCCTCCATGACTGCGGCGCGACGCATCTCGCCGGACGGCGCTTCAGCGACCTGTCCGGCGGCCAGAAGCAGCGCGTCCTGATCGCTCGCGCCCTCGCCGCCGAGCCCGAGATCCTCGTCCTCGACGAGCCGCTGGGCGGCATCGACATCACGACCCAGCACGCCCTACTCAAGCTGCTCAAGGATCTCAAGGAAAAGCTCAGCCTCACGATTCTCATGGTCAGTCACCGCGTCAGCGCCGAGAAAGGCCTGTTCACGCACATCGCCTGGGTCGACGAGGGCGCGGTGACGACCGGCCCGTCCGACGAGATGCTGTCGAAAGGCCGCCTCAGCGAAATCTTCAAGAGCGAGCTATGAGCCAGATTCTCGAGATGCTCAGCCCGGACTTCCTGCTGCACCACGCCGTGTGGGGCAGCGTCGTCGTCGGCTTCGTCTGCCCGCTCGTCGGCGTCTACTTCGTCCTGCGCCGTCTCGTTTTTTGGGGGGTCGCCTTGCCACAGGTGTCGGCCTCCGGCATCGCCTTCGCCTTCATGCTCCAGGGCCTCGGTCTTAATTTTTTGGCCGGCAACGAAAGCCAGGAGAAGCACCTCGCCATCGTCGGCTCGGTCCTCTTCACCGTGGGCACGATCTTGATACTCGCCTGGCTCGAGCGCCGCGGCGCCGGGCTGTCCGAGGGCCGCATCGGCGTCCTGTTCGCGCTCGCGGGCGCGACCGCCATCCTGTTCGTCGCCTGGAACGCCGCCGGCGAGACAGAGATGCTCGGCCTGCTCAAAGGCGAGATCGTCTCGATCTCCGAGGCGGACTTCCACGCGATGCTCGACATCTTCGCCGCGGTGACGGCGCTCCTATTCCTGTTCCGGCGCGAGTTTACGCTCGTCTCCTACGACCGGGACATGGCCGTGACCTTGGGACGCAACGTCCTCGTCTGGGACCTGCTGCTCTACCTGATCATCGGCGTGACGATCTCCCTCGGCGTCATGACCGTCGGCCCGCTCGTGATCTTCGGCTTCCTCGTCATCCCCCCGATGGCCGCGCTGCCGTGGGCCGGCGGCATGCTGTCCCTCTCGATTCTCGCCTCCTTGATGGGCGGGCTCAGCGCCTTCGCGGGCTTCTACCTCTCCTACGCGCACGACCTGCCGCTCGGGCCGGTCGTCGTCTGCGTCGCCTGCGGCGTCTACGTGCTGTCCTCGGCCGCCCGCCTGCTCGTCCCCAAGTCCAAGTCGGCCCTTTAGCAGTCCGGGGCTGGACAATATACTGATATCGTGTTATCATTATCACTGTGTTGATCTCGATCGTCTTCCTCTCGTTCGCCGCGACGATGGTCGGCGGCTTCGTCCCGAAGCTCGCCCACCTGCTCACGCGCGAGCGCATGTCCCGCGCGCTGGCCCTGCGCTCCGGCCTCCTGCTCGCGATCGCGTTCGGCGACGTCCTCCCCGAGGCCTGGGCGACCGGGCCGCGCCTGGCGGGCATGGCCGCCTTCGCCGCGTTCGCGATGTGCTACGCGGCGGAGTATTTCGCGATGGGCGACTCCTGCCACGAGGCGGTCGAGGAGTGCCATTCGCACGCGCTCGGCACGGCGGCGCTGGTCGGCATCCTCGCGCACTCCTTCGTCGACGGGGTCAACCTGGGCGCCGCGCGGCTCACGGGAACGAACACGCTCGTCGCGGCGGGCTTCGCCGTGATCGTCTGCCACTTCGCCGATGGCTTCACCTTGACGACCTTGTTCAGCCGCTCCGGCTTCCATAAGAACGGCATCACGGCCCTGCTCGCCGCGGTCGGCCTGACCACGGCGGCCGGCGCCGGCATCACCGGCGCGGCCTCAGGGGCTCTATCGCCCTCCGCCACGGCGCTGCTCCTGGGCTTCGCGGGAGGCTGCTTCGTCTACGTGGGCGCCGCCGACATCATTCCGCGCCTCCACCGCGACCGCGACCCCGCGGCGCTGGCTTTCTTCGGGGCCGGGGCCGCCGCGATGGCCGGCCTGCACGCCCTCCTCGGCTGACGGCCCCTAATTTCGTAAGATCGGGCGTGATGATCATCGCTTGGCTGCTGGGCGCGGCTATGAGCGCTTCCGCCCACGATCTCTACCCGATACGCCCCGTCCAGGCGACGCTGCGCGTGGAACCCGACCAGATCGTCGCCGACCTCCGGGCGGACTCGATCATCTGGATCGAAGACGTCACCGGCCTGCACCCGATGCCGCCGCGGAACTGGCCCGCCCAGACGCGCGCCAAGGTCGAGACGTACGTCAACGAGCACTTCGTCCTGACCGCCGGCGGCAAGCCGCTGCAGGGCCGCCTCGTTGAGGGCCGCTACCGGCAATTCCCGTGGGAAGTCAACGAAGAGGGCGTCTTCTTCCTGCGCATGGCCTACCCCCCGCCGCCCGAAGGCGCCATGCTCGGCGGCTCGGCCCGCTTCTACGAGGAATACCGCACGGAGCTTCAGGGCGAGCTCGGCGCCAACCCGCTGCCGTTCAAGGACGGCTACCGGACCGTCGTGGAGATACCGGGGCGGCGCGCGGCGACGTTCACGCTCACGATCGATTCTCCTTCATTCACCGCTCCCGCGGCGGACTCGCGGCGGGGCGCGCTCGCGATGGCGTTCGAAAGCCTCCTGCGCGGCGCCGAGCAGGCGCTCGGCGCGGCCGCGGGTTTCCCTATCCTGATCGCCATCGCCTTTTGCCTCGGAGCCGAGGCCCCGAGGCGGGCGATGGTGGGGCTCCTGCTCGCGGCGGCCGCGGCCGGCTTCGTCTGCGGACGCTTCTTCGCCGGACCGCCGTGGCTGATTTGGGCCGCGACGCTGGGCGCCTCGCTCGCGATCGGCCGCCGCCCGTTCGAGGCGCCGCTGGCCGCCGTCGCCGCCGCCGGACTCGGCGCGATGTGGGCCGGAGAGGCGCGGCCCCTGATGCCGCATTCGGCGCTGGCGCTCCCGGCCGCGCTCGTCGGCGCTCTGGCGATCGGCGCCGCGCTGCTGTTCCTCGTTTGGCTGGGCGTGCGCTCCGAGTACCGGCGCTTAGCCGAGGTCTCGCAAACGCGCGTCGCCGAGCTGTTCGCCCGACGTGCGCGCCTGACCGCCACTATTTTGGCCATGACGGGAGCTTACGGTCTTTGGCAGTCTCTCCAGAGGTGAACGCGTGAACGCCATCCGTTTCCAGAAAGTCTCCAAGATCTACCGACGCTCGCATCTCGGCCGCGTCACCGAAACGCCCGGCCTCATCGAGCTCGATCTCGACGTACCGAAAGGCGAGGTCTTCGGCCTGCTCGGCCTCAACGGCTCCGGCAAGACCACCGCGATCAAGCTCCTCATGGGGCTCCACCTGCCCACGAAGGGCGACGTCGAGACTTTGGGAAGCCGCGCCCCCGACACGGCCGTGCTCGCGAGGATCGGCTACGCGCCCGAGTCGGCGTACCTCAACAAGACTTTGACGGGCCGTGAGAGCCTGCGCCTGTTCGCGTCGCTCTCCGGCCTCGCGCGTGCCGGGCTCGAGCAGCGGGTGGAAGGCATGCTCGCGAAGGTCGGGCTCGACAAGGCGATGGACAAGCGTCTGTCGGAGTACTCGAAGGGCATGCTGCAGCGCGCGAGTCTCGCGCAGGCACTCATCCACGATCCCGAGCTCGTGATCCTCGACGAGCCCGTGACCGGCCTCGACCCGCTGGCGATCAAGGAGGTACGCGCGCTGATCCTCTGGCTCAAGAGTAAGGGCAAGACCGTCCTCTTCTCCTCGCACGACATCTCGGAGGTCGAACGCGTCTGCGACCGCATCGGAATCCTCAGCGGCGGACGGCTCGTCAAGGTCATGAAGCAGGCCGAGTGGCGCGGGAAAGCCGACGCCCTCGAGAACGCCTTCGCGGACGCCGTCGTGCGGACCGACGGCGTCGGCCCGATCCGGATGGAGTGATATGCAGACCCTCTCGGCCGTCTTCGCGTACACGTTCAAGGAGCACGTCCGCCACAAGGCGTGGCTCTCGTCCGCCCTGTTCGGGCTCGTCCTGCTCGGAGGCGCCCTCATCGTCTCGGCGCTCGGCGCCGACGAGCGCGCGCGCCTGATGCTCGACCTCGGCTTGGCCGCGATCGAGGCGATCTCGCTGGTCTCGATCGTGTTCCTGACCGTGAACCTGATCCTGCAGGAGATCGAGTCACGCGCGATCTTCCTCATCTTAAGCCATCCCGTGCGTCGCTCGGACTACCTGCTCGGGCGCTTTCTCGGCACCGTCGCCGCGGTCGCGGTCGGCATGGCCGGCATGGCCCTGATGCACTCCGCCCTTCTGGGACTGTACGGCGGCTGGGAGCCGGCCCGCTACCTCGCGGCGCTGGCCTGCGTGCTCGGCAAAACAGCGGTGATGGGCGCGCTCTCGCTTCTCTTGTCGCTCGCGCTGACGAGCGAGGCCGCGGCGATGGCGTTCGCGGTGTTCTTCTGGCTCCTCGGGCATTTCTCGTCGGAGATGCGCTTCCTCGCCGACCGGTCCGGAAGCTCGTTCCTGAAGACGGCGATCGTCGCCTTCTCACACGCGGCGCCCGACTTCGCCCATTTCAATTACCGGGATTTCTGGCACGCGCCCGCGCCCGCCTCCGGCTGGCTCGCGTGGGCGGCGGTCTACGCGCTCGCCTATACCGGCGCGTGCTTGGCGCTCTCCGTGCAGCTGTTCGAGCAGAAAGAGTTCTGATGAAATACCGCTGGCTCGCCGTCGCGGCCGCCGCGTTCGCCCTGGCGTTGTTCGCCGGAGCGCGCATGCGCGCACTGCACGAGCCTCGCTTCCCCCGGCTGGCCGAACTCGAGGGCGGACCGTACGCCTTCCAAGACGCGACGCTCGCGGCCGCGGGCTTCCGCGCCCCCGCCGCGGATCTCGCCTGGATCGAGCTCCTGCAGTACACCGCGGGCGCCGTGCCCGAGTTCAGCGACCGGCCCGGCCATCCCTACGAGCATCTCGGAGAACTGAGCCTCCGGATCACGCGCCTCGACCCGTCCTTCCACCGCGCCGTCCTGTTCGCCTCCGGCATCCTCGCCTGGTTTCACGGCGTGGAACGCCCCGACGAGGCCGCGGACCTGCTCAACGAGGGCATGCGCCGCTCGCCGGAGCAGCCGCTGTACGCGCTGTACCTCGCGGCGCTCGCCTTCAAGAAGCAAGGCGACACCAACCGCATGATCTCCCTGCTCGAATCGAGCTTCGACCTCCCCGACACGCCGAGCACGATGAAGGCGATCCTGGCCAACCTGCGGCAGTCCCGCGGCGAATACCGGGAGTCGCTCTCGCTGTGGGAGCGCATCCGGGACAACGAGCGAGATCGCTCGGAGCACGCGCGTGCGAAGCTCAAGAGCGCCGAGCTGCGGGCACTCCTCGCCCGGCCCGCGCCGGTAAAACGCGGCGGCTAGGCGGTCGCGCGCGGCAGGATCAGGTATACCGCGGCGAGCATGAGGACGTAGCCCGCGAGCTTGACCGTCCTGGACCGCTTCGTGAAGGACGGCGGCCCATAAGCCGCGGCGAGATCGACGCCGCCGCAGCCCGCCGCGACGAACCAGGCGCCGAGCACGTCGAAGTCGCCCATGCCCTTTTGCCAGCCGAACACGACGAGGCACCCCCAGGCGACGATGGGCGCCATCGGCAGGAGCACGTCTTCGAGCCGCAGGATCGTGTCGCGGTGGCAGACGTAGATCGAGAAGCTCACGAAGAACGCGATCGGCGTCAGGAAAATCGCGTTCAAGTACGCGGGCGGGATCGAGAGGCCGCGCGGCATGATGATCTTGACCAGCGCCACGTCGACCATCGCGCCCAAAACGAGCGCGATGATGTGCGCCGTGCAGTACTGGCGCACGAGGGCCCCGCGCCGCGTCGCCGCGTAGATGCCGGCGCTGACGAGCAGGACGAACGAGGCGGCCGCGAGGACGACCCGGAGGTAGAACGCGTAGAAGGCGTCGCTCATACGGTTTATCCTAGAAAAATCTCCTCAGTAAAATGAAGCCTCATGCGAGACGAGGCGGCCGTCCCGGTAGACGAACTTCCCGCTGAAAAACCGCTCCTGCTCGAGCCACGGCAGGAAAACGAGGTCGCCCTCCCACAGGGGAAGCTTCGCCACCTCCCCGTCGGGAATCCACTCGAGGTCGCCCTCGGCGCACGCGCCGGGCGTCCCCTCGAATTCCGCCGCCGTGTAGACGAACACGAGCCAATCCTCGCCGGGCTTGAACGCGGGAAACGTCAGCACCCCGCGCAGGCGCGGCGTCCGGATGACGAGGCCCGATTCCTCGCGAACCTCGCGAATCACGCACTCCTCCGGCGACTCGCCCGGATCGAGCTTGCCGCCGAGCCCGTTCCACTTGCCGCGGTGGACGTCGCCCTCCTTCTTGTTGCGGTGGAGCATCAAAGTCTTGCCGGCGCGGCGGACGTAGCACAGGGTCGCCGCGACGGTTTTCATCGCGCGACCGCCTTCAGGACCGAAAACAGGACGTCGAGATCGACGTCGTCGAGGCGCATCCGGTAAAGCATCTGGCGAGCCCTCTGCTGACGCGCTTTCGTGAAGCGCGGCGAAGCCGCGAGCTTGGGCTGAACATAATCCCATAGCGCCAGAATACGCTCCATCGAAGCCGCCGGAGGCGGCTCGGGGCGCTCCCCCCGCGTCGTCGTCAACGAAAAAAGCGCCACCGCGACCGCCTGGCCCAAATTGAGGCTGATTCCGTCGCGGCACGGTATGCGGGCCAAGTACGGGCACTGCGCCGACTCCGCGCGCGTCAGCCCGGTCGACTCGCGGCCGAAGACGAGCGCCACGCGCCCCTTCAAGCTCAAGGACGCGGGCACCGCGGGCAAGGCAAATTCGTCCTGACGAAGGTCCGTCGGGCGGCGGCTGAACGCGATCGCCGTGTCGCAGCCGCGCAGCGCGCCCGCGAGCCCGCTCTCGAAACGGACCCCGTCGAGGACGTCCGGAGCGCTGACGCCGGTGACGCGCGCCTCGGAAGGCAAAGTCTTCCACTTCGAGGCCGCCACCACCAGGTCCGCGACTCCGGACGCCCGCATCGCGCGGGCGACAAAGCCCACGTTCAGGGGATTTTCGGGGCCGACGAGCACGACGCGCAGGTCCATCCGTACGATGATATCTTAGTCGTCGTCGTCGTGCTCGGGAGCGTCGCCGCGCTGGCCGTCCTCTCCCTTCTTGCCGTGCGGTCCCTCATGCTTGCCGCCCATGGGACGGCCCATGCCGCCGCCGTGCCCGTGCATATGAGACTTCATCATGACGACCATTTTTGCTCGCTGGGTCGGGGTCAGGATCGAGCTCAGCGAAGCCTCGAACTTGTCTTCATCGGCGCGCATCGTCTTGCGGACGGCCGCGATCTTGTCGAGCGTCGCCGAGAGGTCCTTCTCGGAGGCCTTATCCTCGAGCTGGTCCTGCAGCTTACGCGTCGCGGCCCCGAGCTCCGACATGGCCGCCTCGGAGGCGTCCCGCTTGGCCCGGCGCGCGGCCTTGAGCTTCGCTTCCTGATCCTCGGAGATCCCGAACTTTTCCTTCATCCGGGCACGGAAATCCTCGTGCCCTTCCTTCCCTTCGTGTTTTTCCGGCTTGCCTTCGGGCTTGTCCTCGGCGCGCAGCGCCGCGGGAAGCAAGAGCGCTCCCGCGAGCAGGGCCGCCGCCGTCGCCGTCGAAATGATCCTCTTCATCGGTACTCCCCCCGGGCCTCTAGGACCCGATGATTAGACGTTCGCCGAGGCCGGTTTGTGTCGCGGCCCTAGTCGTGGCGCGTGAACCAGATCCAGGCGGTCAGGGCGATTCCGATCCCGTACATCCAGGCGGTCTCGGAAACGACGTACGAGTAGGCCATCAGGACGCCGCCTTGGATCGTGACCCTCGTATTTTCCATTCGGCGGCCGTAAGTGAAGGCGACGTAGCCGATGCTCGAGAACAGCAGGTTGCCGATGATGTTGGCGGGGGTGAAATGTCCCATCAGCGGCTCAGGGCCCGGACCGCCGCGACGAAGGCGTCGACGTCCGCAGGCCGCGTGTCCCACGCACACATGAGGCGGACTTCCGTCGACGCCTCGTCCCACACGTAGAACGGCGCGGTCTTGCGCAAAGGTTCGACCCAGGCCTTCGGCAAGCGCGCGAACACCGCGTTGACGCGCGTCGGACGCGAGATTTCGACTCCGGGGACGCCGCTCAGGCCGCCGGAGAGCCTGGCCGCCATCGCATTCGCGTGCCGCGCGAGTTCCAGCCACAGATCCCCGCCGAGCCAGGCCTCGAATTGCGCCGCGAGAAAGCGGGTCTTCGACGCGAGCTGGAGGTTCTGCTTGCGCAGCCACGGAAACGACGGGGCCAGGCCCGGCTTCAGGAAGACGACCGCCTCGCCGAACATCAGGCCGTTCTTCGTCCCGCCCAGCGACAGCGCGTCGACTCCGAGCGCCGTCGTCAGCTCGGCGAAGCCCGTCTCCAGCGCCGCCGCCGCGTTCGCCAGCCGCGAGCCGTCCATGTGGACGAGCATGCCCTCGGCGTGCGCCCAATCGCAGATGGCCCGGACCTCCTCCGCTTCGTAGAGGGTGCCGAGCTCCGTCGGCTGGGTCAGCGACACCAGGCGCGGCTGCGAGGCGTGCTGGTCGCCGCGGCGGCCGAAGCGGGCCTTGAGCGCTTCGAGCGTCATCTTGCCGTCGCGGGTCTCCACCGTGATGAGCTTGCAGCCGGCCAGGCGCTCGGGCGCGCCGCCTTCATCGTTCCAGAGGTGGGAGCCGTCGGCGCAGAGGACCGCCTGCCAGCTCTCGCACAGCGCGCGCACGATCAGCACGTTCGCCGCGGTGCCGTTGAAGACGAAAAACGCCTCGGAGGAGGGCCCGAAGCGGCGGCGCAGAAGCTCCTTCGCGCGGAGGCTGGCCTCGTCCGCCTCGTAGCTCGCGGCGTGGCCTTCGTTCGCCGCCTCGAGCGCCTTCATGATCCGGGGATGCACCCCCGCCTGGTTGTCGCTGGCAAAGCCGTTGATCGACACGCGTCCTCCTTACTTCGGGCGCCGCCGGAAGCGGTCGAGCTGCGTCTGCTGCCGGGCCCGCTCGGTCTTGAAATACTCGACGAGCCGCTCGTACTTGGCGGGGTCCTCATAAAAGCGCTGATCGTCCATGCGTTCCTTTATGATCCTCTCGAAGTACTTCCGCTCCGACGGGTCCGTCTCCGCGTCGCGGCAGTCCGAGAGCTTCTTCAAGGTTTGCTCGTTGGCGGCGGCGTACTGCTTCCGATAACCGTCCGACCAGTCGTAGACCGAGGGGTGAGACTCGTCCTGCAGCAGCGTCCGGCGGACGATCGAGTCCATCGAGTCGAGCCCGCCCGCGAGCGCGCGCGCGATGAACCAGTCGTTGACGGTGTCCGGGCGGAGCGCCGCGCCCATGGCGGCCTTCGCGGCGCCCTTGAGCTCCCTCAAGCGCGGGAGCTCGGCGGGATCGAGCGGCTGCTTCCACCAAGGCGACGGCGTCGCGGGCAGGCCCGCCGTCGACATCAGCACGCGGTCGAACGCCCGCATCCCGGCGTAGTCGGGCTCCACCTCGAGGCGGGCCCAGAGGAACAGAGCCTCGTCGGCGTAGGCGAGGCCCTCCGTCTCGTAGAAGCCCGTGCCCGGATCGGCGAAGCCCAGCGCGTGCGCCTGCCGCGCATGGCGCAGCTCGTGGACCAAGGACGGCGCCGTCGTCTCCACGATCTTGGAGGCCTCGGGCGGCGGCACCGAGCCCTTGAGGAGGGGCCAGAGCGGCTTGAATAATTCCACGGGCAGCTCCACGCGGTCGGTCTGCGGCTCGTAGAGAGCGAGCGTGCGGGCGTCCATCTTGAGGGTCAGGTCGACGGTTTTGAACGTCACGCTGGAGGTCTGCAGGAACTCGGCCGCGGCGCGGCCGACCGCATCCCCCGGCACGGCGGTCAGCCGGAGGATGTAGAGCCGGCGCAGCGCGGCCCAGACCTTCTCCGGGTCGCAGCCGGCCTTCCCGAGCGCCTCGCAGGGAGAAGAGACGAGGTCGCTCCCCGCCAGCTCCATGATTTTATTCGCCGATTTGATCTTGTCGCACGACTGGCCCGGCGGGCGAGGGCCTGACGCGGAAGCGGCGGGAAGCGGCGGAAACAGCTTCGCGAGCGTTTCCTCGGGCTCGTTGTACGGGGAGATCACCGAGCCCAGCTCGTTGAAGCCGACGCGCAAGGCGACGTTCAGCCGCCCGTCGAGATAGTCGCCGACGACGAGGGCGTCCTCGTCCTTCGGGTCGACGACGGCGTGAACGAGATCACTTCCGTCGCCGAGATCGGCGCCGTCCCTCGCCCCCAGCTTGCGCAGGACGCCTCCGTCGAGCGTCGTCCCGTGCTTCTCGAGGAGCTTCTTCGCTCCCGCCGTCATCGTCACCTTCACCGTCGGCGGCTTCGCCGCCGCCGGGAAAGCCAGGACCGCCGCGATCAGCGCGGCCGCGAGAATCTTCATGCCCGGATTCTACGAATTATCGGCCGGGTCGCCCTTCGTCCGCCCCCTTACCGCTGCCCCTGCGGGGCGCGGGGGTATCCTTGGTCTGGCTCGCCGCGACCCAGGCGTCCGCCGCTCGAATGTCGTGCGCGAGGTCGTTGGCGATGCGGCCCGCTTCGGGCGCCGTCGCGCCGGCGCTCATGACCTCGTAGGCCGCCTCTGTTTTCTTGTCGCGCGCGCGCGCTGCGGGATCATCGCTGTCGTCGCCGGGCAGCTCGAGGCCGAGTTCCTCGAGGATCATCTGCAGCCCGGCGGCGATCGGCAGGGCCAGGAGCGCGCCCGTCATGCCGAGCAGAATGCCGCCCGCCAGCAGGGCGAGGACGACTGCCGCCGGCGAGAGCCGAAGCGCGTCGCCGTAAACCTTCGGGACGATCACCTTATTCTCGAACTCTTGGTAGACGAACATGCAAACCATGACGACTATGCCCGTGGTCTGGCCGTGGCCGAGCGCGGTGAGCACGACAGGGATGGCGGCGAGCAGGCCGCCGACGAATGGAAGGACGTCCATCAAGGCCGCGAGCAGAGCGAGGGCCAGGGCGTTCTGCACTCGGCACGCCGTCAGGAGCAGGAAGACGAACGCCGCGAGACCGGCCGAGGTGATGATTTGGCCGCGCATGTAGCCGCCGACGATCGCCTCGAGGTTGTGGATGATCCGCGCGAGGCGCATATGATAGCGTCGCGGCACGATCGCGTAGAGCGCGCCCTGCGTGCGCTTACCGTCGGCAAGGAGATAAAAGGCGAGGACGAAGATCGTGGCGGCATAGCCCGCGGCGAGCAAGACATCGGACGAGTAGCCCACCGCGGAGGCTTGGAGTCGCGCGAAGGTCTGATTCATGCTGACGTCCTTGATCGCCTGACCGAACGGCGCCGAGAGCGTGTGGTCGCTCAGGAAAGCGATCAGCCGCAGGCGCTGGGCCGGCAGGTCGTGACTGATCGCCGCGAGCTGCTCGAGCAGGGGAGGGATAGTCAGGAAGATCACGAGCGCCGAGACGACGGAGAAACCGCCGAGAAGCACGAGCAGCGCATGCATCCGCTTGAACCCGCGCGCCTCGAGGAGCTCGACACCGGGATTGGCCATCCCCACGAAGATCAGAGCCAGGATGAGGATCAGCACGACCATCCACAGCGCGTACAGAAGCCACACCCCGGCCGCGGCCCCGAGGATCCACGCGATCGTCGCCGGCGCGAGCTCGATTCGCACCAAGCGGCCGTCGGAGTCGGTCGTCTTCATCGCCCACATGGTACCCCACCTCGGTACCTGGGACAATACGGAGTTCTACCCGGTTCGAAGAGTAGAACTCCGTATGGGCGGCCCCCGCCGCGGCGCATATACTGTGACCGTGAAACCCAATGACAAGACGCAAAGCACCGGAGTCCGCATGGCCGCGCTCGCCGCGGCGGGAAATTATTTCGTCTACGGCCGGCACGGCGGAGAAAACCGCGAGAAGATCGCGGGCTGGTCACTGCAGTTAAAGGGCGAGGTGCTCCAGAAGATGGCGGGCATGCGCACGCTGACGCAGGAGTCGTACAATGCGCTCGTCGATAGGACTGCGCGGCGCTATGCGCGGGTCAAGCGCGTCCGCGCGTACGAGGTCAAGCACATCACCATCGAACTCAAGAACGCGTGGACGCACATCGGGATGACCCTCAGGTAATGCCCAACCGCACTTAAGCCGCGACGTGAAAGGCGTTCTTGCCGGAGGCCTTCGCCGCGTATAGCGCCGTGTCGGCGCGCTTCATCAGCGCTTCCGCATCCCCGCCGTGCTCCGGATAGAGGGCGATGCCCGCGCTGGTGGTGACGGACAGCGTCACTCCGCCGAGGTCGTAGGGAAGCGCTACGGTCTCGATCAGCTTCCGCGCGACCCTCTCCGCGTCTCCAATCCCCTCGATGCGCCACAGAGCGACCGCGAACTCGTCGCCGCCGAGGCGGGCGGCGGTGTCCACCTCGCGGACCGCCGCCGTGATGCGTTTGGCGACCATTTGAAGGAGAGAGTCGCCGGCGGCGTGCCCGTGGGTGTTGTTGACCAGCTTAAAGCCGTCGAGGTCGAGGTAGATGACCGCCATCGCGCTCTTGTTGCGCCGGGCGTCGGCCAAGGCCAGCGACATGCGGTCCGAGAGAAGACGGCGGTTGGCCAGGCCCGTCAAGGGATCGAGCAAGGCGCTCGCGCGCGCGGCCGCGTGCAGAAGGCGCACCTCGAGCATGTTCTTGACGCGCATGACGACCTCAGTCAGGTCGAACGGCTTGCTGAGGAAGTCCTTAGCTCCGCATTCGAGCGCGCGCAGTTTGTGCGCGGGCTCGGCCGTGAGGGCCAGCACGGGCAAGTAGCCGTCGGCCTCGACCTCCTTGAGCCCGGACATCACGACGAAGCCGTCCATGACCGGCATCTCGATATCGAGCAGGATCAGGTCGTAGCGATTCACGCGGTGGAGCTCGCTGACCTCGGCGGGCTTCGTCGTGGACGTCACCGAGAGAAAGCCGGCCGCGAGCAAAGTCCGTTCCAGAAGCAGGACGTTCGTCTTCTGATCGTCGACGATCAGTATCTTTCCACGCAGGATGTCGGAGGCGCTGATCATATGAGTGTCATCCGCCTATTTCCGCCGATTCTCGCGCTTTCGCGCGAATTCGAGCGCGACATTCAGCGTGTCCATGAACTCGGCGACCTTGATCGGCTTCGTGAGATATCGAAAGAACCCCGCCTCGAGGCCGCGCTTGATGTCGAGCGGCATGGCGTTCGCGCTGAGGGCGACCACGGGGATGTGCGCCGTAACCGGGTCCTCGCGCAGGATCTTCATCGCCTCGATACCGCTGATTCCGGGAAGGTTGATGTCCATGAGGATCACCTCGGGCTGCTGCTCGCGCGCGATATCGACCCCGAGCGTGCCGTTGACCGCACTGAGCAGCCGCATGTCCGGCCGGCGCGCGATCAACTGCTCGACGAGCTTCAGGTTGGCCGGGTTATCCTCGACGTAGAGCAAGGTGTGCGTCTCCTTGCCGCCGGAGGCTTGGCGGCGCTCGACCTGGATATCCGGGACGGATTCGCTCGTGTCGGAGACCAGCTCCGGCGCCGCGGAGGTGTCGAGCTCGAACCAGAAAACGCTGCCTTCCCCGACGACGCTCTCGACGCCGACCGTGCCGCCCATCAGCTCGACGAGCCGCTTGCTCATGACGAGGCCGATGCCGGTACCTTCCTCGGCACTCGTCTCCTGCCCCAGGCGATTGAACGGCTGGAAAAGCTGCGTGAGCTTCTCGGGAGGAAGTCCCGCGCCCGCGTCGCGGACGCTGACACGGGTGCGCAGCGGACCGGCGCTCGCGCACGATACGACGACCGAGCCGCGCTCGCGGTTATATTTGATCGCGTTCGACATCAGGTTGATTAGGACCTGCTTGACGCGCGTGCGGTCGGCATGGACGAAGTAGGGAATGTCGAGATTGGGGAAGGTCATGCTGATGCCGCGCTGCTGCGCCTGCGGCTCCATCATGGCCTTGCACTCGGTCAGACATTCGGCCAGCGAAACGGGCTCCGGCGATAGGGACATCTTGCCCGATTCGACGACGGCGAGGTCGAGGACCTCGTTGATGAGCTTGAGCAGGTGCCACCCCGCCTGCAAAATCTGGCTGATGCTCTCCTTCTGCGAGGTCGTCGGCAGCGGCGTGGTCGTCTCGAGAAGCTGGGCGAAGCCCAGGATCGCGTTGAGAGGGGAGCGCAGCTCGTGGCTCATGCTGGACAGGAAGTCCGATTTCGCGAGGTTGGCCTTCTCGGCCGCGGACTTCGCTATTTCCATCTCGGTGCTCGTCTCCTGGAGCTCAACCTCGAAGCGCTTGCGCTCGGTGATGTCGCGCGCGGAGGCGAACACGCCGATGAGCCTGCGGTCGCGATCGTAGAACGTAGTCGCGTTGTAGGAGACGACGGTCTCCTTGCCGTCTCGAGCCCGGGCCGTGAGCTCGTAGTCCGTGACCTTCTTTTCGCTAAGCACGCGCTTGATGCCCGCCTCGGCGCGCACAGGGTCGGTGAAGTAGTTCTTGAAGGGGGCGCCGATGAGTTCATCGCGCGTGCAGCCCGTGAGCAACTCCATCTGCTTGTTGACATCGGAGACGATGCCGGACGGATCGGTCGTCATCAGTGCGTCCGTGTTCGACTCGATGAGCGAGCGCGTGTAGAACTGCTGGTCGCGCAGTCGCTGGTCGAGCTTCATCTGCTCCGCCTCGACCTGCTTACGCGCGGTGTTGTCGGTGCCGATGAGCAGGTAGCCGATGATCGTCTTGTCGGCGTCGCGCAGGGCCGTGACCGAGACGACGGCCGGAAAGCGGCTGCCGTCCTTACGGATGTAGGTCAGCTCGTAGATGTCCTCGATGCCGCGCGAGGCCTTGAACACCAGCGCCTCGAAGCCGGGGGTGATCTTGGTGGACAGCTCGACGCTGAGCGCCTTCGCGCGCGCGATGACCTCCTGCGGGTCCGAGATGTCGGCGGGCGTGATCTTGTTCATCACGTCGGCGGCGGCGTAGCCCAGCATGCGCTCGGCGCCGACGTTGAAGATCTGGATGACG
>JBBQVX010000025.1:0-33010 GCA_038211115.1 Elusimicrobiota bacterium
CTCCCGCGTCGGCGGAGCGCTCGACTTCCACGAGATTTTCGGCGTCGGCGACGAGCAGAACCAGAACATCGCCGGACGGCTCGACCGGATTTCCTTCGAGGACGCCCGCGACTCGACGCTGAAGGAGAACGACGGGAAGTCGAAGACGTTCCTGCTCCCGGCGCCCCCCCTTCCCGAAGCGTTCGATTCGAGCAAGGCGGTCGGCGACATGAAGGCCGTGCTCGACAGCCCGTCCACGTTCCAGGCCGCGCTCATCAACTACGAACAGATGCTCCGCGCCTATATCAAAGCGATGGAGGAGCAGGACCACAAGGCGGGGCGTAAGCCGCGCCTGAAGCTCTACGAGAACCACCGCGTCGTGCAGCAGGAAGGGGTGTCCACCGGCTACGTGGACGCGGGCGGCGGCAAGAAGCGGATCATCATCGAGGAGATCGTCGACAAGCGCGGCGAGAACGTCGGCGCGGCCGAACGCGTGCGCAAGCCCGGCTCGGCGCTCATCGATCTCGGCACCCCGGTCCGCTTCGCGCTGACCGCCGGCTACGGCGGCGGCGCCGACGCGAAGACCCTTGGCTACGAGCAGGAGGACGTCGTCTACGAGAGCCCGACGGGCGAGAAGATCGCCGCGACCCAGAACTGGATCGTCGGCGAGGTCACGGCCAACATCGGCGGCCAACTGCTGCGGCGCATCAGCACGATCACCGATCCTAAGACCGGGATCAAGCACACCGTCCGCCAGATCGCCGTCGGCCACGAGCAGGCCCCGAACGTCGGCTGGGTCCCGGTGCAGGTCCCCGACTTCATGGACTTCGATCCGATCAAGGCGGGCAAGGTCCCGGCCACGACCGATCCGAAGTCGGCCAAGTACGCGGCGGCGGCCCAGAAGATGGTCTACGACTTCTACATCTCCCAGGTCGCGGCCGTAACCCACATCCCCGCGGCGAAGATCAAGAAGATGCGCATGTTCTACGGCCCGAGCCTGTTCACGCTGAAGGAGAAGCTCGGCAAGACCGCGCGCGTGGCGGCCAACGGCAACGTCGCCGGCGACCTGATGGGCAACGGGCACTTCCTGACCAGCGGCGGCTCGATGACCGGCATGATCGGTCATTTCAACTCCTTCCTGACCTACTGGGGCAAGCTCAAGAGCGGCGTGCCGCCGGACCAGGCGGCTCTCGAGCTCGAGGCCGACATCAAGCACAAGAGCGAGGCCTGGTTGCACGTCAGCGCGAAGGAGTTCGACGGCCTGAGCCCCGCGAACTTCGGCGATGAACGCGCGAAAGCGATCGGCATCAAGGGCGAGACGCCCGAGCCTTCCGTCTCCGCCAAGATCGTCGTGCCGAAGCCGACCTACGGCCTGGCGAGCGTGCTCGGACAGTCGAGCTGGGTGCGTTCGTTCACGCGCCTGCTCAACGGCGAGTTCGGCAAGGCCGGCGTCGACTTCTACGTTCCCGCCCGCGAGATCGACGTGACCGCCAGCAAGAAGACGAGCATCACGAAGATCGAACTGCCCGGAGAGACCAAGAAGCCCTAGCGTACTTCGAGAGCCCGGAGCATGAGCTCGAAACGATCCGTCCTGAGCACGCTCGTCGTCCTCAACATCGGCTACGACCGCGGCATCATCTCCGGACCGCTGTTCGCGATCTTCGTGCTCATGGCCATGATCACCACGATGATGACCGGCCCGCTGATGAACCTGCTCGGCAAGGGCCGTCACGGGGCCGAGGCGCCGCCGCTCCCCGCGCACCCCTGAGACGGGAAAACCCGCCTTTTGAGACGAGAATTTGCTATTCTGTACGTGCGGACTTGGCCGTCCTCGATCGAGGGCGGCTTTTTTATTTCCCAGGAGATTCATGAGTTTCGAAGCGTTCAATCTGCATCCCACCCTCGTCGCGGCCCTTAAGGCGCACGGCTACAAAGACCCCACCCCGATCCAGACCCAAGCCATTCCGAAGGTCCTCGAAGGCCGCGACGTCCTCGGCCTCGCCCAAACGGGCACCGGCAAGACGGCCGCGTTCGCGCTGCCGATCCTCAACCGCCTGAGCGCCGGCCCGCGCGGCCACGTGCGCGCCCTCATCGTCGCGCCGACGCGCGAGCTCGCGGAGCAGATCAAGGAAAGCTTCGACGGCCTCGGCCGCGGCACCGGCATCCGCGCCGCCACCGTGTACGGCGGCGTCAGCATGCACCAGCAGATCCAGGCCCTGCACGGCCGCTGCGAGATCGTCGTCGCCTGCCCCGGCCGCCTGATCGACCACATGGAGCAGGGGCACTTCAAGCCCGGCGGCGTGGAAGTGCTCGTCCTCGACGAAGCCGACCAGATGTTCGACATGGGTTTTTTGCCGTCGATCAGAAAAATCCTCGCGAAACTCCCTAAGAATCGCCAGACCCTGCTGTTCTCCGCGACGATGCCCGAGGCGCTGCGCGGCCTCGCGCACGAGTGCCTGACCAACCCCGTCACCGTCCAGGTGAACCACGATGTCGCGCTGACGACCGTCACGCACGCGCTGTACCCCGTCGTCGAGCACCTGAAGACGCCGCTCCTACTCGCGCTGCTGCAGAAGATCGACAGCGAGTCCGTGCTCGTCTTCACGCGCACGAAGCACCGCGCCAAGCGCATCGCCGACAAGGTCAAGGAGGCCGGCCACTCGTCGACCTCCCTGCAGGGAAATCTATCCCAGAACAAGCGCAAGCAGGCGCTCGACTCGTTCCGCGAGGGCAAGGTGCACGTGCTCGTCGCCACCGACATCGCCGCGCGCGGCATAGACGTGTCGCAGATCTCGCACGTGATCAACTACGACATCACCGACACGCCCGAGGCCTACGTCCATCGCATCGGCCGCACCGGCCGCGCGGCGAAGACGGGCGACGCGTACACGCTCGTGACGTCGGCGGACGACGGGATGATCCGCACGATCGAGCGCAAGCTCGGCAAGAGCATCGAAAGGCACACGCTCGAGGGCTTCGACTACCGCTCAGCGCCGGCCTCCACGCACGGCCAGCACCACACGGGCCCGCGTCCGCCTCAGCACGCGACGGCGGCCAAGCACAACGCGATGGCCCACCTGAAGCCCGGCGAGCCCGGCAAGTCCGGGCGCCCGTTCTGGCGCAAGCGCCGCCGCTCCCGCTGACCGAATGGCGCTCTGACCGAATGGTGTCAGGCCTCCCATTGTTGCAGTATTCGATCATGCGATTTCTTGTGAATACTGCAACAATGGGAGGCCTGACACCGTAGGCCTGCTATAATCGTGGCCATGAAAGGCCGCCCCGTTCTCGTGTTCGACGGCGACTGCGGCTTCTGCCGCCTCTGGATCGAGCGCTGGCGCCTCGCCACGGGCGACAAGGTCGCCTACGAGCCGTATCAGACCGCCGCCGCGCATCACAAGGAAGTCACGCGCGCGGCCTTCGCCGAGGCGATCCACCTGTTCGAACCCGGACGGACGAGCCGCGGCGCCGAGGCGGCGCTGCGCTCCCTCTCCTACGCGTGCGGGCTCTCCTGGCTGCCGCGCCTCTACGCGCTTCCGGGCGCGGCGCCGCTCGCGGAATCCGGCTACCGCTTCGTCGCCGCGCGCCGGACGCTCTTCTCTCGCCTGACCCGCCTGCTCTGGGGAGAGACGCCCGTTCCGGCGCCCGTCGGCTTCACGGTCCGCCTCGTCCTGGCCGGGATCGGCGCTTGCTACCTGCTTGCCTTCGCGTCGCTCGCCGGGCAGACGCGCGGTCTCATGGGCTCGGACGGGATCATGCCCGCCGCCGCGATGCTCGCCGCCGCCAAGGCCCAACTCGGGCCGATGCGGTTCTGGCTGTTCCCGACGGCCGCCTGGCTGTCCGCGTCCGACGCGGCCCTCGCCGCGTACGGATGGCTCGGCGCCCTCGCCTCGCTCGGGATGATCTTCGGCGTCGCCGCCGGGCCCTGCGCGCTCCTATGCTGGGCCCTGTACCTGTCGCTGTCGGCCGTCGGCTCGGACTTCATGAGCTTTCAGTGGGACGTCCTGCTGCTGGAGGCGGGCCTTATCGCGTGCTTCCTCGCCCCGTGGCGCCGAGCGGCCGCGGCGCCCTCGCGCGGCGCGCTGTGGCTGCTGCGGCTGCTCCTCGCCAAGCTGATGCTCCAGTCGGGCCTCGTGAAGCTCTGCTCCGGCGACCCGGCCTGGCGGGACCTGACCGCGCTGACGTACCACTACTGGACGCAGCCGCTGCCCACCCCGCTCGCGTGGTGGGCGGACCGACTGCCGCTCTGGTTTCAGAAAGCGTCGTGCGCGGTCCTGCTCGCGATCGAACTCGGCGCCCCGGCGCTGATCCTGCTGCCGCGGCGCCCGCGCGCCGCGGGCGCCGCCGCCGTCGCCGTCCTCATGGTCCTCATCGCGGCCACGGGCAACTACGGATTCTTCAACATCCTGACCGTCGTGCTGTGCGTCGCGTGCCTCGACGACCGCTTCCTCGGCCGCGCCGAAGCCGCTCCGTCTAAAACGGCGGCGCCGAAGGCGCGGGCCCGGGCCGTCGGCGCGCTCGCGGCGCTGTCCTTGACCATCGGCCTGTTCGAGACCCTGTCGATCCTCGGCACCGCTCCGCCGGCGCCGGTCCGCGCGCTCATCGCCGCGGTCTCCCCCCTGCGCTCGTTCAACCGCTACGGCCTGTTCGCCGTCATGACGCGCACGCGCGACGAGATCGCCGTCGAGGTCTCCGCCGACGGTAGCGAGTGGCGGGAGTGGCCCTTCCCGTACAAACCCGGCGACCCGCGGCGCGCGCCCCCATGGGTCGCGCCGCACATGCCGCGCGTCGACTGGCAGTGCTGGTTCGCGGCCCTCGGCGAGACGTCGGACAGCCCGTGGTTCGCGAACCTGACGTACCGCCTGCTGGAGGGCAGCCCCTCCGTCGCGGGCCTGCTCGGCCCGAACCCGCTCGGCGGCGCCAAGCCGCTGTACGCTCGCGCCGTCCGCTACGAGACGAAGTTCGCGCCGCCGGAGCGCGCGGACGGGGCGTGGTGGACCCGGACGCGCAAAGGCTTGTTCTTCCCCGTCGTGTCGCTAAAGAACTAGTTCGCGGCGGGAAGCGTCTCGACCTGGACCGTCATGTGGCCGATGCCGTGCTTCTCGCGCAGGACGGCCTTCGCCGAGGCGAGCACCTCGTCGTGATCGGCGCCGGCACGGATGAGCACCGTCGCGGTCAGCGCCTTCGTCCGGGAATTGAGCGACCACACGTGCAGATCCTTCACGACGGCCGCGCCCGGGATCGCGAGCAGATCGGCCTCCACGCGGTCGAGGTCGATCCCCGCGGGAACCGCGTCGATGAGCACGTCCCACGCCGGCTTGCCGAGTTCCCACGCGGTCTTCACGATCATGACGAGGATCAGCGCGACCGCGGCGGGCTCCACCCACGCCCAGCCGAGGAGGATCGCGGCGGCGACGGAGACGATCACGCCGAGCGAGCCGACCGCGTCGGTCGCCGAGTGCAGGAATGCGCCCTTCATGCTCAGGCTTTCCCCGTGATGCCGCCAGAGGATGAGCGCCGTGAACAGGTTCGAGGCGAGGCTCGCAAGCGCGAACAGCGCCACGCTCCACGTCGCGGGCGCGCCGGCGGAAAAAAGCCGGTGCCACGCTTCGACTCCCATCTCGAAGCCCATGAGGGCGATCGTCGCGGCTCCGAGCAGGCCGACGACGGACTCGACCTTCAGGTAGCCGTAGGACTTGCGCGAGTTCGGCGGGCGCCGCGAGATCCAGATCGAGAACAGCGCGGCGCCGTTGATCAGCTGGTCGGCCGCGAGATGCATCGAGTCCGCCTTCAGCGCGACGTTGCCGGTCACTAGCCCGCCGATGACCTCGACCGCGACGAAGACCGACGCGACCGCCAACGCGCGCTTGAGCGCGACCTCGTGGAGCGGGCCGCTCGCGTCCGACAGCTCGTCGTCCGGCGGCTGGTAGGCGTGCAGCGCGATCCCGGCCCGGCGCCCGCGCGCCTCCGCGACGGCCAGCTCGAGCGCGGAGCGCATGTGCGGGCGCGTCTCCCGGGCGAGCATCCAGGAGAGAGCGGTCAGCGCCTTAGGGCTGATCGCGAGCGAAAGCGAGCGGATCGCGGCGAGGCGCGCATCCTCCGACGGATCGAGCATGCCCGCGGCCGCCAGCGCCTCGACGGCCTCGGTCGCTTCGGAATGGCCGACGACCCACGCGAGCAGCGTCGCCGCGCGTTCGCGGGCGGTCGAAAGCGGGTGCGTCTTGAGCTTGCGGATCAGCTTCGGCTCGGCGGCGCGGGCGATGCGCACGAGCGCCTCGAGCGCGACGCGGCGAACCTTATCGGACGGGTCGTTCTCGGCGGCCGCCCCAAGCGCCGGCAAGGTCTCGATCCGGCCGAGCGAGCCGAGCAGACGCGCGGCCAGCGCGCGGCGGGAAGGCGAGAGATCGAGGTCGTTCAAGCGCGCGGCGTGGCGCTGGACGAGGACGCCGTCGCGGTACACCGACCAGAGAGCGGCGGCGCCGGTCCAGCGCGCGAGGCGGCTCGTGAAGCGGCGGGAGAGGTCGCGGCGGCGAGGGGCGCGGGCTTCGGGGATGGAGTCGGGGTCCGAGGGCGAGTCGCCGGCGGCGGCGTGCAGGGAAGCGCCGTCGAAAAGGGCGGTGGCGGACAGAGATCGGACGGAGTCGAGCGCGGGGGCCGTGTGCGGAGTCTGGAGATTCTGCGCGGACACGACGTTCAGCATGGGGTGAACGACGACGGCAGCGACGGGTATGACGGCCTCCGGGGTCGCCTTCGGCGTTACGGCGACGACGGCATTGACGATTAACGGCGACGGATTGGGGAGGGCAATCGAGGGCTGAAGCGATAATGATATCGACGGGATGCTCAAGGTAAGGCCGTCGCCCACGGGAAACGGCGTGTTCGCGGGTAGAATCGCAGGGCTTAACGGATTGATCGACAACGTCGTCTTGATGACCTGCGCCGCAGCTTCGCCCGGGAATGACCCCATGGCGATAGACAGGATGACGACGGCGGACAGAGAACGCCTCATGGACCTATTATAAGGATCAAGGCTTCATCGTGCATGAGCCCAACGGCACCGAATCATAGGTCCGACGGCCCGACGGGATATGCGGATAACTTCTACAATTCCTTATGAACTTTATTTTCGCGCTTTTTCTCGCGTCGACCTTGCGCGCGGCCGACGGTCCCGCGCCCGTCCTCACCTTCGTCTCCGGCGACAAGGAGGTCCTGCGCCTGACCGCGACCGACCTGGCCAAGCGGCCGGGCGCGCGGACGATCGACGTCGACGACGCGTTCTATAAGACGCGCAAGCGCTACAAGGCCGTGCCGCTCAAGGATCTCCTGACGGCCGCCTACGGCGGAACGTGGGGCGAGAACGCGCTCGGCGAGGTGTTCTTCGACGCGCTCGACGGCTACCGCTCGCACGCGAAGGTATCGGTACTGATGAACGACGGCGGCATGATCGCGTTCGCCGACGCGGACGCGCCGGACTGGAAGCCGATGCCGAGCGGCGTCGTCCCCGGCCCGTTCTACCTCGTGTGGACCGGCCCCGAGCAGACCGCGAAGAAGGCGTTTCCCTGGCCTTGGCAGATCATGAGCGTGAAGATGACGATCCTCGAGGACGAGTACCCGAAGGCGCTCCCGAAGGGCGCCGCCCCGGGCTCGGCCGCGGTGCGCGGCTGGACGATCTTTAAGCGTTCCTGCATCTCCTGCCACTCGATGAGCGGCGCCGGCGGCACGGTCGGCCCCGACCTCAACGAGCCGCGCGGCATCACGCGCTACCAGCGCAAGCCCTTCCTCAGGGACTTCATCCGCAAAGCATCCTCGTTCCGCCGCACGAAGATGCCCGACTTCGACGACCTCGAGCCCGCCGAGCTCGACGACGTGATGGCCTACTTCGACCACATGAGCGCCCTGGCGGGAACGAAGTAAGCCCGACGCCGCTCGGCTTTGCTAATATTGCTTTTATGAGCGTCGGGAAGAACGAGCCGCGACGGGACGGGCCCGCGAAGCTGACGGGGCGCGCGCTTTATCTCGACGACGTGAATATCCCGGGCTGCTGGCACGGCGTGACGGTCCGCTCGACCGTGCCGCATGGAAGGATCAAGTCGATCGCTTACGACCCCTCGTTCCCCTGGAACGAGTGCGTGATCGTCACCGCCAAGGACATCCCCGGCGAGAACGTCGTGACCTTGATCGTCCCCGACCAGCCCCTGCTCGCCGATGGGCTCGTGCGCCACCGCGAGGAGGCGATCGTTTTGATCGCTCACCCCGACCGCGCGACCGCGTATGAGGCGGTCAAGCGCGTCAAGATCGAATACGAAAAGCTCCCCCCGGTCTTCGACCCGGAGAAGTCGGAGCAGATCTTCAAGTCCTACGAGATCAAGCGCGGCGACGTCGACGCGGGATTCGCCGCCGCGGACGTGATCGTCGAGGGAGAGTACAGCACGCCGTCGCAGGAGCAGGCCTACATCGAGAACAACGCGATCGCGGCCTACGAGGAGGACGGGGTCCTCATCATCACGGGCTCCCTCCAGTGCCCCTACTACGTGCTGAAGGCGATGAAGAAGATCTTCGACCGCGACGAGACGAAGATCCGGATCGTGCAGACCGTCACGGGCGGCGGCTTCGGCGGCAAGGAGGAGTACCCCTCCATGATCGCCGGCCACGCGGCGCTGCTGGCGCTGAAGGCCGGCCGCCCGGTCAAGATCGTCTACGACCGCCACGAGGACATGGCCGCAACGACCAAGCGCCACCCCTCCATCGTGCGCCACCGCACCGGCCTGACGAAGGACGGGAAGCTACTCGCGCAGGACATCGACGTCGTCATGGACGGCGGCGCGTACGCGACCTTGTCGGCCGTCGTGCTCTCGCGCGGGACCCTGCACGCGGCGGGCGTCTATGAGTGCCCGAACGTGCGCGTGCGCTCGAAGGTGACGATGACGCACACGCCGCCCAACGGCGCGTTCCGCGGCTTCGGCGCGCCGCAGACCCTGTTCGCCGCGGAGCTACACTGGGAGAAGATCGCGGACGTCCTCGGCATCGACTCGCTGACGCTGCGCAAGCGGAACATCTTCAAGCTCGGCTCGACCACGGCCACCGGCCAGCACCTGATGGAGTCGGTCGGCGCGGAGGAGTGCCTCGACAAGACGATCAGGAGCTCGAAGTATGTCTCCAAGCGAAAGGAGTACGACCGCTGGAACAAGAGCCCCAAGAATCCCACGTGGAAGGGCATCGGCTTGGCCGTGTGCCACCACGGCGCCGGCTTCACCGGCTCGGGCGAAGTGTATTTGGCCAGCCGCGCGGGCGTCGCGCTGACGAAGACGGGCGAGCTGATCGTGCTCGCGGCCTCCACCGAGATCGGCCAGGGCACCAACACGATGTTCGCTCAGGTCGCCTCCGACGCGCTCGGCGTGCCCGCGTCCTGGTTCACCGTCGAGACGCCCGACACGCACAAGGTCCCGGACTCGGGGCCGACGGTCGCCTCGCGCACCTGCATGGTCGTCGGCGGCCTCGTCAGCCGCGCGACGAAGGACCTCAAGCGCGCGTTCGAGAACGAATACGGGCGCGTGCCGAAGACGACGGCCGACCTGAGGAAAGCCGCGGCCGTCCTGTGCAAGGCCGTCCCCGCCCGCCGCTTCGAGGTCCAGTACGAGCAGCCGCCGGACGTGAACTGGAACGACGCGACGTACCAGGGCGACGCGTACGGCGTCTACTCCTACGCGGCGATCGTCGTCGATCTCGAGATCGACAAGGCCACCTACGAGGTGCGCGTGCACAAGGTCACCACCGCCCAGGACATCGGCAAGGCGATCAACCCGATCTTAGCCGTGGGCCAGATCATCGGCGGGTCGACGCAGGGGCTCGGCTGGGCCCTGCTCGAAGAGCCGATCTTCAAAGACGGCGTCATGATCAACTCCACCTTCACGAACTACGTGATCCCGACCGCACTCGATACGCCGCCTTTCGACGTGATCTTAGTCGAGAAGCCGTATTCGCGCGGGCCGTTCGGCGCGAAAGGCGTCGGCGAGCTGCCGATGGACATCCCCGGCCCCGCCGTCGCCGCCGCCGTCAAGCACGCGACCGGCCGCCTCATCCCGACCCTGCCGCATACGCCGGAGCGCATCGCGAAGGCCTTCCAATCATGATCAAGCTCACCGTCAACGGAAAGAAAAAGTCTTTCGGCGGCGCGCCGTTCAAGCGCCTGCTCGACGCGCTGCGCGAGGACTTCGCGCTCACCGGCACGAAGGAAGGTTGCGGCGAGGGCGAGTGCGGCGCCTGCACCGTCCTCCTCGACGGCGAGCCGGTGAATTCCTGCCTGATTCCGGTGTGCCAGGCCGATGGCCGCAAAGTCGAGACGGTCGAGTCGCTCGGCACGCCCGAGAAGCTCTCCAAGCTCCAGGCCGGCTTCCTCTCCTGCGCGGGCGCGCAGTGCGGTATCTGCACGCCCGGCATGCTGATGACCGCGCACGCGCACCTGAAGGACGGCGGCAAGCTCGACGACAAGTCCGTGCGGACGGCGCTCGCCGGCAACCTGTGCCGCTGCACCGGCTACCAGGACATCGTGAAGTCCGTGGTCAAGGCGGCGAAAGCCCGATGAGGGGCGACGCGAAGTCGATGACGGTGCTGTCGCCCCGCACGGCCGCCGAGGCCGTGAAGTCCTACGCGAAGCTGCCCTCCGCGCTGCCGCTCGCCGGCGGCACGGACCTCATGGTGGGCTGGAACATGGGGCAGATGAACGGCCGCTCCGTGCTCGATCTCTCCCGCGTGTCCGAGTGGAAGAAGATCAAGGTCGTGTCCGACGGCGTCGACCTCGGAAGCCTCGTCACGCATTCCGAAATCCAGGCGCATCCCATCCTCCGCAAGCGCTTCCCCCTCCTCGTCGCGGCGTGCGCGACCGTCGGCGCGGCGCAGATCCAGAACCGCGGCACGATCGGAGGAAACATCGCGAACGCGTCGCCCGCGGGCGACACGTTCCCCGCGCTGGCCGTATACGAGGCCACGGTGCGCGCGCTCGGGCCCGACGGGCGCCGAGGCGTGCCGATGAGCGAGATCTTCGCCGGAGTGAAGAAGACGACGCTCAAGCCGGGGGAGCTCATCGAGGCGGTCTTCCTCCCCTTCCCGGACAAAACGCCGGCGCGCGGGGTTTTCCGTAAAGTCGGAACGCGCGCCGCGCAGGCGATTTCAAAGACCATGTTCGCGGGACTGATTTGGACGGCGAAGAACGGCACGGTCGAGGACGCCCGGCTCGCGTTCGGCAGCCTCGCGCCGACGGTGAAGCGCTTGTACGCCGCCGAAGCCTTTCTCAAGGGCCGCAAGCTCGACGAAAACACGATCAACGCCGCCGCCGAGCTGATGACCAACGATGTGTCGCCGATCGACGACATCCGCTCGACCCGCGAGTACCGCCTCGTCGTCTCGCGCAATCTGCTCATCGCATTCCTCAAGGGAGAAGTGAAATGAAGCCCCAGGCCACCCTCGACCCCAAGGCTCTCAAGTCCGCGATGTCTAGCCTCGCGAAGCAGAACGCGCTACACATGAAGCGCTATCCCGGCGACGCGTTCGGGCGCCAGCCCGTGCACACCGTCTACGGCGGCGCGCACCTGTTCAAGTCCGATTCCGCGAAGAAGCTCGGCGAGCTCGCGCTGCGCTCCCTCTCGCGCTACGCCCCCGACGCGATCACCTTCTCCCGCGCCGTCGGCATGGACGAGGTCCTGGCGATGAAAGTCTACGACCGCGTGGTCGAGAAGCTCAAGCGCGAAGCCGTCGAAGACTTCCGCATCGATTTCGAAGACGGCTACGGCAACCGCCCCGAGTCCGAAGAGGACGGCCACGCCGCCTCCGCCGCGCAAGAGGTCGCGAAGGGTTTGGCGGACAATACGCTGCCGCCGTTCATCGGCATACGCATCAAGACGTTCTCCAACGAACTTTCGGCCCGCTCGGCTCGTACGCTGGACATATTCCTAACGACGTTGATCCGCGCCACGAAGGGCCGTTTACCCGAGCCGTTCTACGTTACCCTCCCCAAAATCGTCCATGCGGGGCAAGCGGCGGCTCTTCACAAGCTGCTCAACGCGTTCGAAAAAAAGAAGAAGCTCAAGCCGAACACCATCAAGGTCGAGCTCATGGTCGAAACCCCTCAATCGATCATCGGCTTCGACGGCTCGGCCCCGCTGCGCGCGATGGTCGACGCGCTTCCGGGCCGCTGCGTGAGCGCGCATTTCGGAACCTACGACTACACCGCCTCCTGCAACATCACCGCGGCGCACCAGCGCATGGACCATCCGTCGTGCGACTTCGCGAAGCAGGTGATGCAGGTGACCCTCGCCGGCACGGGCATCAACATGTCCGACGGCGCCACGAACGTGATGCCGGTCGGCCCCCATCGGCCTTCGGCCGATGGATCAATAACCGCCGAGCAGGACCGCGAGAACGTCGAGGCCGTGAAGCGCGCGTGGAAGCTGCACTACGACCACGCGATGCACTCGCTCGTCGGCGGCTTCTACCAGGGCTGGGACCTGCATCCCGCGCAGCTGCCGACGCGTTACGGCGCGGTCTATGCGTTCTTCCTCGGCGGCCTGCCGCCCGCGACCGTCCGCCTCAAGAACTTCATCGAGAAGGCCGCGCAGGCGACGCTCGTCGGCGACGTGTTCGACGACGCCGCGACCGGCCAGGGCCTCCTCAACTACTTCCTGCGCGCGCGCAACTGCGGCGCGATCACGGAAGCCGAGGCCTCCGCGACCGGCCTCACCCCAGCGGAGTTCGCCTCGCGCTCGTTCCTCAAGATCCTCGAAGGTCGGCGCAAGTGACCGCGCGCGGCCTCGTTCTCTCGCTGCTGGTCCTGGGCGCGCCCGCCGCGGCGGGCGCGGCGGGGCGCGTGCTCTCGGCCACCGGCGCGCTGACGTCCGGGGACCTGACGCTGAAGCCCGGCGACGAGCTGCCCAACGCGGAGGTCCGCCTCGCGTCGGGCACCGCGACGCTCGCGATCGACGGCGGCCGCTTTCTGCTGACGGGGCCCGCGCGCTTCACTCCGCGCAAGTCCTACTTCCGCCTCGAGCTCGGCGCGCTCCTGAGCGCCCTGAAGCACGGCGGCCGACGCTTCTCCGTGCGGACGCCGACGGCCGTCGCGGCGGTGCGCGGCACCGACTTCTTCGTCCAGGTCGGGCCGAAGAAGGAGGTCGACGTCTGCATCTGCAACGGAGCCCTCTCGGTCAAGGGCAAGGGCATGGACACTCTGCCGATGGCCTCCCAGAATCATCTGAACTACCGCTTTTGGCCCGTGAAATCGGGCACGGCCCGGGAGAAGTCGCCGAGGATCGGGCACACCGACGAGGAGCTCGCGGCGCTGCGGGCTCTGCTGGCCGCCGAGAACCCGAAGCCTTAGAACAGGGTGTAGACGAAGGGCGCCGCGACCGGCGAGGACGCCAGGAACAGCAGCGCGCCCAAGAGCAGCAGCGCCAGCAGCAACGGCGCGATCCACAGCGCCTTGCGCTTTTTCATGTACTTCCAGAGCTCTTTGACCGTTTCCATGGGGTTATCCTAGAAAATGTTTCGCGTGGACTCGACGGGGTCACGCGCGGGCTTCTCCTCCCAGTAGCTGTCCTTTTCGCGGAGCTTGAGCGCGAGCGGGCTCAGCCCGACGGCCCGGAGGAAGAGGCCGTACGGCGTCACGACGAGATAATACAGGATGCCGCACACGAGCCATAGGTTCACGCGCGCGAGGACGCCGACGACGGGCATCCAGACGCGGTAGAGGGGGCCGAATAGGGACGGCCGAACACGCGACAGGAGCATGCTCGCGGCGCCGAGCGCGATCAAAATGGCCGGCGAGCGTCCATGCGAATGCGCCCGCCACGCGAAAATGAGCGCGAGGACACCCAGGCCGAGGCCGAAGCCGCGCAGCGCGCGCGCTTCCAGCTCCGCGGCCGCGACGGGAATCAGTCGAGGGCGAAGGTCTTCTTCCATGATTCGTCCTCGGCGATCTTCGGCTGGGCGGCGCGGTCCAGCACGCACGACCCCAGCACGAGGTGGTCCATCTCGGTCCGAAGGAAGCACGCGTAGGCTTCCTCGGGGCGGCACACGATGGGCTCGCCGCGCACGTTGAAGGACGTGTTGACGAGGACCGGGCAGCCGGTCTCGCCCTCGAAGGCCGCGAGCAAATCGTAAAAAGGAGCGTTGTCCTCGCGCTTGACCGTCTGCAGACGCGCGGAATAGTCGACGTGCGTGACGGCCGGGATCGACGAACGTCGTCCGTGCAGGCGTTCGAAACCGAAACGCTTCGCCTGCTCCGCCGTCTCCGGGACGCGGCGGCTCGCCTTGACGGGCGCGGTGATCAGCATGTACGGGCTCTCGCCCTTCAGGTCGAACCATTCCGAAGCCTTCCCGGCCAGCACCGCGGGCGCGAACGGCCGGAACGACTCTCGAAACTTGATCTTGAGGTTCATCGTCGACTGCATGTCCGGAACGCGCGGGTCGCCTAAGATGCTGCGCGCGCCGAGCGCGCGCGGGCCGTACTCCATGCGGCCCTGAAACCAGCCGACGACCTTGCCCTGGGCGAGCAGGCCCGCGGTTCTTTTCGCGACGTCGGCGGGCGCCAAGCGCTCGTACGGCGCGCCCTTCGATTTGAGGAAAGCCTCGATCTCGTCGTCCGTGAACGAAGGGCCGAGCAAGGACCCCTGCTGGGAATCATGGACGCCGTCGGCGGAGCGCGCGTTCCCCTTCACGGCGTACCACGCGAACAGCGCGGCGCCGAGCGCGCCCCCCGCGTCGCCCGCGGCGGGCTGGATCCAGATCTCGTCGAAAATCCCCTCGCGCAGGATGCGCCCGTTGCCCACGCAGTTGAGCGCGACGCCGCCGGCGAGGCACAGATTGCGCGAGCCGGTCACCGCCCTCGCGTGCCGCGCCATGCGCAGCATGACCTCCTCGCATACGGCCTGGACCGACGCGGCCAGGTCCATGTCGCGCTGGGTCAGCGGCGACTCGGGCGGGCGCGGCGGCGCGCCGAACAGGCGGTCGAACTTCGCGTTCGTCATCGTCAGCCCGGCGCCGTAGTCGAAATAAGACATGTCGAGACGGAACGAGCCGTCGTCCTTCAGGTCCATCAGTTTTTCATAAATGAGCTCCGCGTACTTGGGCTCGCCGTACGGCGCCAGGCCCATGACCTTGTACTCGCCGGAGTTGACCTTGAAGCCCGTGTAGTAGGTGAACGCGGAATACAGCAGGCCGAGAGAGTGCGGGAAGTGGAGCTCGCGCAGGAGATCCAGGCGGGATCCGTCCCCTTTCCCGATGCTCGCGGTGGCCCACTCGCCGACGCCGTCCATCGTGAGCACCGCCGCCTCCTTGAACGGCGACGGGTAGAACGCGGACGCCGCGTGCGACTCGTGGTGCTCGGTGAACAGGACCTCGCCGCGGTAGTCCAGAGCCTCGCGGATCAACTCCTTCATCCAGAGCTTGCGCTTGACCCACGTCGGCACGGCCGTCGCGAACGAACGCAGGCCGCTCGGCGCGAACGCGAGGTAAGAGCGCAGGAGCCGCTCGAACTTCAGGAGCGGCTTGTCGTAGAAGACGACGAGATCGAGTTCGGAAGGGGATATCCCCCCCTCCTTCAGGCAGTAGCGCACCGCTTCGAGCGGGAAGGCCTCGTCATGGCGCTTGCGCGTGAAGCGCTCCTCCTGCGCGGCCGAGATGATGCGGCCGTCGCGGACGAGCGCGGCGGCGCTGTCGTGGTAGAAGCAGGACAGGCCGAGGATGTTCAAGCGGAAGCCGCCCTCAGCTGCCCCGGTAAGTCGAATAGCCCCACGGCGAGAGCAGCAGCGGCACGTGGTGGTGCCGGGAGTCCCGCACCGTGAAGATGATCGACACCGACGGGTAGAACGCGGTCTGCCGCGTGCGCTTGAAATAGGACGCGACGCCGAACGTCAGGCGATAGACGCCGCGGCGCAATGCGCCTTTTTCCTTCAATAACGTCTTACAGCGCCCATCGAGATCCGTCGTGCCGCGCCCCGCGGTATGCCAGCCGCCGCCGCCGGCCCGGGCGAGAATGATCGTTACGCCGGACGCGGGCCGGCCGATCGACGTATCGAGGATATGGGTCGTGATCGTGCTCATGAGAGTAGTTTCTCCAGGCGGATCTTCGTGATCTTGTTCTGCTCGCCCGCGGCGAGGCGCAGCTCGGTCCCGACGTCGTTCGGCAGTCGTGATTTCAGCAAATCGAGCATCTCGGCGGCGGATTTTCCCGTCGCGCACACGATGAAGATGTGGCCGAACTTGGCCTCGTACTCGGCGTTCCCCTTCGCGAGGGCGTCGAGCACGGCTTCGCCCGCGGCCGCCGCGCCGGCCTGCTCGTCCTTGGCCCAAGCGCTCGTCGCGGCGAACTTCGCGCGCAACGCGTCCTTGCCGCCGATGCGCGGATGGTGCGCGAAGGCTTCGAGCCACTCCTTCGAGCCGCAGTCCTCCCAGACGGCGCCGGCCGTATCGAGTACAGAAGCCCGGTCAGCGAACGGCCGGCTGCGGAGCACGGCGTCGGCCCAGCGCGCGCAGCCGCAGCAACGCATGAGCGCCTCGAGCGCGCCCGCTTCGGGCAGGGCGTTGAACTCGGAGAGGGTCATGCTATGGCGCCGGAGACGGCGCGGCGGCCGTCGAGGACCTGACCGGCGCGACCGCCGGCTGCGAGATGATGGTCGGAGGCGGCTCGCCGCCCGGCGGCGCCGCGGGAGGAAGCGGCGCGGACGGAATCGGAGCCGCGAGCGACGGCGTCAGCGGCCTTGTTGATATCTCGACGGGAGCGACGACCGGCTGCGCGATCGCCGGAGCAGCCGGTGGCGCCGCGGGCGTCGCGGCCGGAGGCGCCGCGGGCGGAACGGACGGAGCGGGCGTAGCGGCCGGCGCCGGAGCGCACTTGCGCGCCGATGTGAGCGCGCCCGGATTCTTCGTCAGGAACTCGTGCAGGCCGACGACGACCTTCGCCTGCCACTCCTCGCCCTTGTAATGGACCGTGTAGCCGCCGAGACGCTCGCCGCACGGCGAGAAGACGCCTTCCTTCATCCATGCCCGCATCAGCCAGCCCACGCCGAAGGACTCGGTCTCGGCGACGACGCCGCACGACGCGTGCGGGCCTTTGCCCTCGACGCGCGCGACGGAGAGGAACCGGCCCGCGCCCGCGGCCTGCGCCTCGGGGATGTCCTTGCTCCACTTCACGCACGCCCGCACCAGCGAAGGCTCGACGGCGCGCGCGGCCGACGGAAGAAACAGCGCAGCGACGATCAAGGCCCTCACGACCGGACTCCGTGAAGGCGAAGTCTCGAGACGCCGCCGTCCGGGTAGATGTTGAGGCGCACGTGCGTGATGGGCCCGTGCGGGAGGATCTCCTTCTTGAAATAATGGCGCTTGTGCGCCGAGAGCTTCGTCTGCGGAAGCACGGGCAGCCACGGCGTGAACTCGTCCGCGAGTTCGGCGCCCGTCCCGCCCGGCTTGTGCACGCCCTCGAGCATGCAGGAGTCGGGATAGTTTCCTTTGAAAAAATTCGTGTCCACCTCGATCTTCCGGATCTGGCCCGGCGCGCCGAGCTTCAAGATCGCCCAGTCCCAGCCCGGCCCGCGGCGGCGCTTGGTCTCCCAGCCGTCGCCCATGTTCTTCGATCGGCCGGGCATGATCAGGTTCTGGGGATGCGAGTAATGCACGTCGCTCGCGAGCAGCGGCAGCCCGCCGTTCTCGACGGCGACGAGGTCGACGAGCGCCTTCTTGGGGATTTTCGCCCAATTGGGCGACACTTCCCCGAACACGCGCAGCCTCGCTACGCCGCCGTCGGGAAAGATGTTGAGGCGCACGTGATCATACGGCTGATCGGTCTTCACCGGGATGATGTTGTCGCCATTGCCCTTGAGCTCGGTCTTGGGCATGACCATGACCCACGGCCCCTTGCCGTCGCGGGCGTCCAGGCTCGCGTGGGACGGGAAGTTGCCCGTGAAGAAGGAGGTATCCACGTTGACGCCCTTGATAAAGCCGCGAAGCCCCAGCTTGACGACGCACCAATCATAGCCCGGCGTCCGGCGCCGCCGGGACTCCCAGCCGTCCATCCACTTACCCTTCGAGGTGTACTTATCCGCAAGCCAGACCGCCTTCGCGGGCTTGAGCAGGTTCTCCTTGGGCGCGAAGAACTCGTCGTTGGTCTCGACGGCCTTGCCGCCGACCCGCGCGGACGCCAAATCGATCAGGCTGGTGAAGTCCATGTGTCGCTCCTTTTAAGAAGAGGACGCCCCCGGCGTCCCGCCGGGAATTCCCCCTTATCGTAAATCATCGCGCCGCGCTGGTAAGCGGCGACCACCTCGCCCTGCAGGCGCAGGCCCGCGTACGCCGTGACCTTGTGCCGGTGCAGCACGCCGCCGGGCGCCACGTCGAACAAGGCCGCATCGTCGAAAACGACGAGGTCCGCGTCACGGCCCTTCTCGAGTCGGCCCTTCGACGCGAGGCCCGCGAAGTCCGCCGTCTTCTCGGCCGTCCAGCGCACGACGTCCTCGAGCTGGAAGCCTCGGCGCTTGGCGCCCGTCCACGTCGCGGGTAACGTGAACTGCAGGCCCGCGATCCCGCCCCACGCGGCCATGAAATCGCCCGCCTCGAATTTCTTGAGCTCGGGCGCGCACGGCGAATGATCCGACACGACGAAGTCGATCGCGCCGCGGCCGAGGGCCCGCCACAGCAGCTCGCGGTTCTCCTCGGAGCGGATCGGCGGCGCGCATTTGAACTGGGTCGCCCCGTCGGGGATGCCTTCCTCGGCGAAGGTGAGGTAATGAGGGCAGGTTTCGACGGTGAACGGGAGCCCGTCGGCCTTCGCCTTCTCGATGTCGGGCAGGGCCTCCGCCGCGGACAGATGGACGACGTGCGTACGGCAACCGGTCTTGCGGCACAGCTCGATGAGCAGGCGGATCGCGCGGACCTCCATCGAGGCCGGGCGCGACGCGAGGAAAGAGGAAAAGCGGCGCGGATCCTTCCCCGCCTCGTCGCACGGGTCCAGTTCGGCGTGCACGATCAGCGGAAGGCCGAGGCTCGCGATGACGGGCATCGCGGCCTCCAGGTCCTCGCGCGTGACGTTCGGGAACTCGTCGAGCCCGCTGTGCGTGAGGAAGCACTTGAAGCCGACGACGCCGTCCTCGGCCAGGAGCTTCAACTCGCCTAAATTGCCGGGCACCACGCCGCCCCAGAACGCGGCATCGACGGTGAGCTTGCCTTTGACCGCGTCGAGCTTCGCCTTGAGCGCGCGCCGCGTCGTCGTCACCGGCGAGCAGTTGAGCGGCATGTCGACGATCGTGCCGACGCCGCCGGCCGCCGCCGCGCGCGTCGCGGTGAGGTAGCCTTCCCATTCGGTGCGGCCGGGTTCGTTGACGTGGACGTGGCTGTCGACGAGCGAGGGGATCACGGCGAGGTCGCCGCAGTCCTTGACGTTCGCGCCGGCGGGGATCTCATCGACGTTCGCCACGCCCACGATCCGTCCGCCCTCGATCAGGACCGCGCCCTCGCGCGGCCCCTCGGGGACGTAGATCCGCGTGCCGCGCACCGCGAGGTCGATCACTTCGACGCCTCGTTGAGGTTCGCGAGAATCACATCGGTCGCGACCGGGACCTCGGCCACGGCCCGCCCGTGCAGGAACTTGTCGAGGCGGTCCGTCGCCGGGTCCAGGCGCGCGGCCGCGTCGAAAGTCGCCGCGGTCAGCAGCACGGGGTGGCCGCGGCGGCCCTCGTACGCGGGGACCGCGTCGCCGCCGGCGGCCTCGAGCGCGCGCCACACGCGCAGATCGAAGACCGGCATGTCCACGTGGATGACGAACGAATCCGCGCGCGGCGACGCGCGCAGCAGCGCCTGCAGGGAGGACAGCGGCGAGGCGTCGGGATCGGCCGCGATCCAGTTCACGCGCGGCGACAGCGCGCGGCAGCGCTCGAGCCATTCGGCCTGAATCGCGATGTCGACGTTCTCGGGCGCGGTCACCGTCGCGAGAAAGCCGAGTTGGGCCTCGAGCAAAGTCTTGCCGGCGTACGGGCCCCACGCTTTGGGGCCGCCCGCGCGCTGGCCGCGGCCCGCGGCGAGAAGACGCACGCGCAGGGCGCTCATGCTTTCGTCGCCGTCCTCGGCGCAGCCGTCTTAGCATAGACCCACTTCTCGAGGAGCTCGGCGGCCATCGCGACGGCGATGGCCTTGGGGTTCTTCGCGGAAATCTTCCGACCGATCGGGCAGCGCACGCCCGCGTCCCAGAGCGCGCGCCGGGCGGGAGGCAGGCGCGCGCGGAACACGCGCGACTTGTGCAGGGAGCCGATGACGCCCAGGTAGCCCAGCGGCTTGTCGAGCAGAGCGTCGACCAAAGCCAGGTCCAGGTCGTGGTCGTAGGTCATCACCAGGGCCGCGTCGAGCGGTCCGTAGCCGGCCGCCCGAGCCAGCGGAAGCGGCTCGGCTTTAAGAAGACGGGCCGCTTTCGGGAACGCGGCGGGATCGGCCCATTCGGCCCGCGCGTCGTACACCGCGACCTCGAGATCGAGCCCATCGAGCACGCTCGCCAAGGCGCGCGAGACATGGCCCGCGCCGAAAATGTGCACCGCCTTGCGGCGCGCCAGCGGCTCGAAGAAGACGGTGACCTTGCCGCCGCAACACTGGCCCATCTCGCGGCACAGGATGTATTCCTTCAGGAACGCCTCGGGGCCGGAGGCGTCGAGCAGTCGCCGCGCCTCGGCGAGCGCCTCGGCCTCGAACTTGCCGCCGCCGATCGTCCCCTGAAAGCCGTCCTTCCAGACGTACATCTTGGCGCCGGGCGCCTGCGGGGCGGAACCGACGACCTTCGCCAGCGTGCACAGCACGCCGGGACGCGGCAAATCCCCCGCGAGCTCGGAGAGTCGGAGCGGCTCCATGACGGAATTCTACTTAATTGCTAGACTCGCGCTCATGCGCCCCCCTCTGCTGATCAAGAACGCCCTGCGCGTGGCGACGATGGACGACGCCGGCACCGAACTCACGGGCGCCGACGTCCTGATCAAGGGCCGGGTGATCCTCGCGGTCGGCAAGAATCTCGAGGCCCCGGACGACGCGCAGGTCCTCGACGCGAGCGGCTGCGTCGTGATCCCGGGCATGATCAACACGCATCACCACCTGTGCCAGACCCTCACGCGCGCGACCCCCGCCGCCCAGGACGCGAAGCTCTTCGACTGGCTCGTCTACCATTACGGCGTCTGGCGCCACCTGACGCCGGAGTACGCGGCCCTGGGCGCCCAGGTCGGCTTGGGCGAGCTCCTGCTCACCGGCTGCACGACCTCCACCGACCATACCTATCTTTATCCGAGAGGCCGGACCGGCCTCGTCGACGCGCAGATCGAGGCGGCGCGCTCGCTCGGAATCCGCTTCGCGCCGACGCGCGGCTCGATGTCGGTCGGAGTCTCGAAAGGAGGCCTGCCTCCCGACGACTGCACCGAGTCCGAGGACGAAATCCTGCGCGACGGCGAGCGCCTGATCAAGGAGCACCACGACAAGGGCCCGTACGCGATGATCCAGATCGGCCTCGCCCCGTGCGCGCCGTTCTCGGTCTCGACCAACCTGATGAAGGAGACGGCCGCGCAGGCCAAGAAATGGGGCGTGCGGATGCACACGCACCTGTGCGAGACGCTCGATGAGGAGACGTACTGCCTCGAGAAGTACAAGCTCCGTCCGATCGACTTCCTCGAGTCGCTCGGCTGGATCGATTCGAACGTCTGGCTCGCGCACATGGTCCACGTCAACGATGAGGAAATAAGCCGACTTGCCAAAGCCGGCGTCGGGATCGCGCACTGCCCGTCCTCGAACCTCCGCCTCGGCTCCGGCGTGCCTCCCGTACGCAAGTACCTCGACGCCGGGGTGAACGTCGGCCTCGCGGTCGACGGCTCCGCGTCCAACGACACGTCCGACATGCTGGCCGAAGCACGCCAGGCGATGCTCGTGCACCGCGTGAAGTCCGGCGTCGCCTCCATGCCCGCGCGCGAGGCGCTGCGCATGGCGACGCGCGGCGGCGCGGCGGTCGTGGGCCGCGACGACATCGGGATGATCGCCGCCGGCAAGGCCGCCGATCTCGCGATCTTCGACGTGAACCGCCTCGACTATGCGGGCTCCGCCGGCGACCCCGTCGCGTCCCTCCTTTTCTGCGGCGCGGGCCACCGCACGAAGTGGACCATCGTCAACGGCCACATCGTCGTCGAGAACGGGATCCTGAAGAACATCGACGAGGGCGACGTCACCCGCAAAGCCAACGCCGCCTGCCTCGACCTCCTCAAGAAAGCCGGCGCGATCGCCTGACGTGAAAGAGGTCCGCGTCACGCCCGCGAAGTTCCGCCTGATGGCGGAAGCCGAGCTTGCCCGCATCCCCGAGGAAGTGCGCGCGCTCCTCGTCAACGTGACGATCGAGACCAAGGAAGAGCCCGGCACGGAGATCGACGACCTCGAGGACGGCGATGAGAACGACCAGACCGATCTCCTAGGCCTCTACTCCGGCCCCGAGCGCGAAGACTTCGTCGGCTCCGCGGCCGGCGGGCAATTGCCCGCCAAGGTCTACCTGTACCAGTGGAACCTCGAGGACTCGGTCGGCAGCATCGAGGAGCTCCAGAAGGAGATCCGCCTGACGCTCCGCCACGAGCTCGCCCATCACTTCGGCTTCGACGACGACGAGCTCGAGGAGCTCTGGCCCGAAGGAGCCTAATACGGCATCAGGCCTCCCGTCGAATTCGTCAGCATGAAAATCGTTATTTCACGGTCTCAAAGGCGTCGTCCTTCAGGACCCACTGGCCGCCGTCGTCCGGCAGCGGGAGATCGGCCGAAGGATCGAGCTGCGCGATCTCTTCCTCCTGAGCGTCCAGCTCGGCCGGGAACACGGGGTCGATGAACGCCGGGCCGTTGAGCGGCGCGTTGAGAACGGGCACGTCGTCGAAAGCCACCGACGTCGTGACGCCGTTTTCCGCCCGAGCGAGAGTCGCCGTCGCGAGGAACGCCGAAGCAAGGAGTAGGTTTCTCATGTTCCGAGGATAGCCGGATCCGATGTCGTCCCCGTTTCGATCGGGATAATGTCCGGTAAAAAAACTTCAAGCATGGCACCGCGGTGACAGACACCCGTTGACGGCCCAAAGGCAAAGAGTTATTCTCGTCGAGCGGTCCCTTTTTAACGGAATTGGAAGGGACACTTCCTCGCCTTATGGCTCGGTCGTCGTCAATTCCCGGAGGATTCTGATATGGCCGCCCCCACTCCCGCCGTTCCCGCCGCCTCGACCGTCAAAGCCGGTCTCGAAGGCGTCGTCGCCACGGAGACGAAGCTCTCGATGGTCGACGGCCAGAACGGCGTGCTGATCATCGCCGGCTATCCGATCGAGGAGATCGCAGGCAAGGTCTCCATCGAGGAGCTCGCGATGCTGCTCTGGACCGGCCACCTTCCCCCGAAGGAAGAGGCGACGGGCATCCAGAAGGATCTCAGCGCCTACCGCGCGCTGCGCCCCGAGACGCTCGAGATCATCAAGACCGCCCGCAACGCCCCGCCGATCGACGCGCTGCGCATGGCCTGCGCCACGCTCTCGCTCGACGTGTCGAACCCGAACGACATCTCGCCCGCGGGCGACCTGGCGCTGGCGAAGCGCCTGCTCGCGCGGTTTCCCACCGTGATCGCGGCGCACTCGCGCCTGCGCGCCGGCCTCGAGCCGATCGCCCCGCGCGCGGACTTAAGCCTCGCCGCGAACTTCCTGTACATGACGTTCGGAACCGAGCCCGATCCGATGGCCGCGAAGGCGCTCGAGACCTACTGGGTCACCGTCTCCGACCACGGAATGAACGCGTCCACGTTCACGGCGCGCGTGATCGCGTCGACCCGCTCCGACATGGTGAGCGCCGTGACCGGCGCCGTCGGCGCGCTGAAGGGCCCGCTGCACGGCGGCGCGCCCGGCCCCGTCCTCGACATGCTCGTCGACATCAAGACCGCCTCCAAGGCCGAGGCCTGGCTGCGCAAGGAGATCAAGGAAGGCCGCCGCATCATGGGCTTCGGCCACCGCGTCTACAAGGTGCGCGACCCGCGCGCCGAGGTGTTAGCTAAGACCGCCTCCGAGATGGCGGGCGCCCACCTGCAGAACACGAAGCTCTACTCGCTCGCCCGCTCGGTCGAGAAGACCGCGATCAAGGTGCTCGAGGAGCTCAAGCCCGGCCGCAACCTGAAGACGAACGTCGAGTTCTACACGGCGCTCGTTCTGCAGTCGATCGGCCTGCAGCCCGACCAGTTCGTCTCGATGTTCGCCTGCGGCCGCGCGGCCGGCTGGTGCGCGCACGTGATGGAGCAGCACGCGCAGGACCGGCTGATCCGTCCGCAGTCCCTCTACGTCGGCCCGAAGGACCTCAAGATCGCCGACCGCTAGGCCGGGCTGCTAGTCGACGATCCGGCGCGCCTTCAGGTAGCGCTTGCGCCAGTAGTCGCTGTACAGGCTCTCTTGGCGCACGCCCTCGCCGGGGTTGGCCTGGTGGATGAAGATCCCGTTGTTGACGTAGATCGCGACGTGGCCGATCTTCCGCCCACCCTTGGATCCCGAGAAGAACACGAGGTCGGCCATGCGCAGGTCGTACGAAGAGCCGACATCCTCCCCCTCGATGCCCATCGCCTCGGAGGAGCGCGGCAGGACGAGCTTGTGCGCCGCGAAAACCTTCTGCACGAAATCGGAGCAGTCCTTGGGGACCGGGTGCTTCGAGTCCTCCTCGGGCAGATAGGACTTGGCGGTCCGGATGAGCGCCTTCGCGAGCGGCGAAGGCGGCGGAGGCGCGGCCTTCCGGACGTTCTTGCCGCCTGCGCAACCCGTCGCGGCGAGCAGGCCCGCGAGGAAGAGAATCGCCGTTTTCATGCGCGGAATTCTACTAATTCGCTGGGCCCAACGGCCCACGCCCGCTGGGCCGATCGAACCTGTCCTGCGTCCGCTCCCCTCTATATACTTAACGCATGATCCGCACCGCCGTTCTCGCGGGACTTCTGGCCCTGGGCGCCGCCGTGCCGGCGCTCGCGGGCGGCGATCCGGCCGCGGTGGCCGCGGTCGAGGCGTTCCTGCGCAACGACGAGAAGGCGATGCTCGCCGCGGTGCTCGCGGACAAGGACGCCGCCGCCGACTTCAACGACGACGTGAAGCTCGCCGGCGCCGACCCGAAGCTCATGAAGCTCGTACTCGACAAGTGGCGCGGCCGGATCGTCGCTTACGCCGAGGCCGACGCGCGCATCCCGACGCCCGACGTCGAAGGCACCTACAAGAACTACGGCGCCCTGATGACGCCGCGAACCCGCGCCTACATGCTGCGCCGCCTCAAGACGATGAGCGATAACGACCGCAACAGCCTCATCGAGTACCTGGACGCCGTCGATACGGCGCTCAAGGACAACAACGGCAAGCTGACCTGGTACACGAAGAAGGTCGTCGCCGGGATCTTCGACAAGTACCGCGAGGACCTGAACACCTATCTTCCGACGCCGTTCGCCCAGGGCGCCAAGCTCGGCGGGCCCGCGGCCTCCGCGTCGCTGGCCTCGCTCCACAAAGCCGCCGAGCAGCCCGCCGTCGCCGTGCCCGCGACGCCGTCGACGAAGGATCCCGTCGTCAAGAAGCCGCCGGTCCCCGGCAAGAAGCCCGCCGTCGTCGCGGACGGCAAGAATTCCGTCGCCGTCTCCTCCTCGACGGCCGCGCTCGATCAGGCCCGCGACGCGGCGGAGGCCGAGCGGCGCGCCGGCGGGAATTTCGACGGCAACGTCACGGCCCCGGCCGACGGCAGCGTCGCCGGCGGAAACGGCTCCGGCCGTCCGCCGCTCGGCGCGTCCACGCCCGGCGCCAAGCCCAGCCTGACCGCCGGCGTCCCCTCCCCGTCCGATCCGGACGACAACTTCCTGTCCGACGTGAAGAAGCTGAAGACGGGCAAGGCGCCGATGAAATTCTTCGAGTACGTGCCGGCGGGCCTCGGCCTGCTGCTCGGCGGCCTCATCGGCTTCCTCCTGGGCGGCCCGATCGGCCTCCTCATCGGCGCGGGCGCCGGGATCATCGCCGGCGACGCGCTGGGAAGCAAGTTCTTCAAGTAAGGGGTATAATTCCCTCGTGACGCTCGTCGACGGCTTCGGCCGCTCCTTCCACTACCTCCGGCTTTCCGTCGAGGACGCCTGTAATTTTCGCTGCCAATACTGCCTCCCGCACGGCTACCACAAGGCCGAGGCCGACTCACCACTGAGCGTCGCCGAGATCGGACGCCTGGCGCGCGCGTTCGCGGAGCTCGGCTTCTGGAAGGTGCGCCTGACGGGCGGCGAGCCCACGGTCCGCCGGGACATCGTCGAGATCGCGCGGACCGTCGCACGCACGCCCGGCGTGCGGCGCGTCGCGCTCTCGACGAACGGCTACAGGCTGGCGGAGTTGGCCCCGGAGCTGCGCGCCGCCGGTGTCGACGCGGTCAACGTCAGCGTCGACAGCCTGGACGCCGCGCGCTTCGCCGAGCTGACCGGCAACGGCGTCCTGGCCGAGGTCTTGTCGGGCATCGAGCGCAGCCTCGAGCTCGGCCTCGAGACGAAGCTCAACGCCGTGCTCATGAAGGGCTTCAACGACGGCGAGTTCGCCGAATTCGTCGGGCTCACGAAGGAACGCCCCCTCTCCGTGCGCTTCATCGAGCTCATGCCCGTGGCCGACAACAAGGATTTCTTCGCCGAGCGGCATCTGAAGGCCGAGGCGCTGGTGAGCTGGCTCGGCGAGAACGGCTGGAAGGAGCGCGCCCGCCGGGAAGGCGACGGCCCCGCGCGCAACTTCCTGAAGGACGGCCACAACGGCTCGGTCGGCGTGATCGCGCCGTACGCGAAGGATTTCTGCGGGTCATGCAACAGATTGCGGGTCACGAGCCGCGGGCGACTGCGGCTGTGTCTTTTCTCCGAGGCGGATCATTCGCTGAGAAGCCTTCTGCAGGACGATTCGCAGATGGGCGAACTCCAGGAACGGGTCAAGTCGCTTTTAGGTTTAAAGGAAGTTTCTCACCAGCTTCCGGAAGGGAAGCTGGGGAACACGAAACATTTTGCCATGATGGGCGGATGACGATGATTAATATGGCGAACGTGTCGTCTAAAAAAATCACCGCCCGCCGCGCAGCGGCGGTCGGAACTCTCTTGATGGGCCGCGGCGCGTTTGCGCTCTTGAAATCCGGGCGCCTCCCGAAGGGAGACGCGATGAGTCTCGCGCAGGCGGCGGGCATCATGGCCGCGAAACGCACCCCTGAAATTTTACCGCTGTGTCATCCGTTACAGCTGGATTCCGTCGACGTTCAAATCACTCTCGACGAAAAACTTCCCGGAGCGCACGTTCGATGCACCGCCGCGATAGCGGCGAAGACCGGCGTGGAGATGGAGGCATTATGCGGAGCCATGGGCGCGCTCCTGTGCCTGTACGACGTGATAAAGCCCGTCGATCCGGTCCTTGAAATTAGGGACGTTCGGCTGGAATACAAATCCGGCGGTAAAAAGGGTTTCTGGAAGCATCCCAAGACTAAAACGCCGCCGAAGGCGGCGAAGGTCCGTCGCATCGGTTCCGCGGCGGTCATCACGGTGAGCGATCGCGCATTTAAGAAGATTTACCGCGATACGTCGGGACCGGCTTTGGCCTCCGGCCTTCAACGGATGGGGTTCACGGTTAAAAAGCGCATAACGGTGCCGGACGATCGACCGACGATCGAACTCAATATTCGCCGCGCGGCGCGCGGCGTAAACGTCGTCATTTTAACCGGTGGGACCGGCCTTTCCCCTCGTGACGTGACCCCCGAAGCCGTTATGGCGGTCTGCGACCGCATCATTCCCGGCATCGGGGAAACCTTGCGCGCCTCCGGCGGGCCCGCGACGGCTTCGCTGTCGCGCTCCGTCGCCGGACAATTAGGTTCGTGCGTGATCGTCGCTTTGCCGGGAAGCGGGGGCGGAGTTCGCGACGGTTTGAACGTCCTTGAACAACTTCTTCCTCACGCGATTCACATCGCTCGCGGCGGTTCTCACTGATGATCTCCTACGCGGAGGCGCGCCGCCTCATTTCCGAAACGGTCCTCTCCCGCGCGGCGATCGCCCCCGAAACCGTTCCCCTCTCCAAATGCCTCGATCGCGTGTCCGCCGTCGAGCTCTTCGGCCGCGAACCCATCCCCCCTTTCGACAATTCCTCCATGGATGGGTACGCCGTCGCCCACGCCCGCGCCGCAGGCGCGACGAGCTCGCCTGTAACGCTTCCGGTCCTGGGCACGATTCTGGCCGGGGACGCGCCGCGCTGTCAGGCGGAGGCCGGCGTATGGAAGATCATGACCGGCGCCCCGATCCCCGCCGGCTGCGACGCCGTCGTGCCCGTCGAGCAGGCGCGCGCGGTCGACGACGGCCGCGCCGTCCAGATCCTGCGCACCCCGAACGAGGGGGACTTCATCCGCGGCGCCGGCCAGGATTTCGGCGCCGGCGCGCAGGTCTGCCCCGCGGGAACCCTCCTCACGCCCCGACACCTGATGGCGCTCGCGGCGGCCGGCCTGTCCAAGGTCACCGTGCGGCGCCGTCCGCGCATAGCGCTCATCGCGACGGGCCGGGAGCTGGCGCCGGCGGAGCAGGACCTCGCGCCGGGCAAGATCCGCGACGCCTCGTCGGCTTATCTCGCGGCCGAGTGCGCGCGCCTCGGCCTGCATTTCGACTTTCAAGGAGTCGTCGCTGACGACGCGGCGGCGTTCTCAGCGCGCATGGACCGCGTCCTCTCCGAGGGATACGACGTGATCCTCACGACCGGCGCCGTTTCCATGGGGGACGCGGACTTCATCCCCGCGACGCTGAAGGACATGGGCGCACGGACCGTATTCCACAAGGTCGCGATCAAGCCTGGCCGCCCGATCCTGTTCGCCGAGTTCGAAAAAGGCCCGTTCGTCTTCGGACTGCCCGGCAACCCGATCTCGAGCGTCGTCGGGATGCGCTTCTTCGTGCAGCCGTGCCTGCGCGATCTTTTGGGCCGGCCCGAGGAGACTCCGATCCGTGCCCGCCTGTCCGCCTCGGTCGCCAAGCCCGGGAATCTTCGCTGCTTCTTCAAGGCGCGCCGCAGCCACCATGGCGTCGTCGAGGTCCTGCCCGCGCAGGCGTCCTTCCAAATTCACTCCTTGCTCGCCGCGGACTGCTGGGCCGTGCTTCCCGAGGAAGCCGAGCAGCTGCGGGCCGGCGCGGAGGTCGACGTCTATGAAGCGTAGGATCGAGCTGTACGGCCGCCTGCGCGACGCGGGACTCGGCTCGGTCGTGAGCGTGGCGCTTCCGGCGGGCGCGACCGCCGGCCGCGCGTTGGCCGCCCTCAAGGCGTCATTCGGCCGCAAGGCGCCGCTCCTCGCTGGCTGCGTGCTCGCGACCGGCGACGAGGTCCTGGGCGCCTCGGACGCGCTTCCCGGCGGCCGCCTCGCCGTCCTCCCCCCCGTATGCGGCGGATGACGAGCATCACGAAGTCCCGGCTCGATCCCGCGGCGCTGTGCCGCGCGGTCTCCTCCCGCAAGCACGGGGCCGTCGCGTCCTTCGTCGGCACGGTGCGCTCTCCGCACGCGGGACGGCGCGTACGCGCCGTCACGTACGACTGCTTCACGCCGCTGGCCGACCGAGAGCTCGCACGAATCAAGACGGAGGCGGAGCGCCGCTGGCCCGTCCGCGTCGCGGCCGCTCACCGCGTCGGGCGTCTGCGCGTCGGCGAGGCGAGCGTGGCCCTCGCCGCCGGCTCCGGCCATCGCGCCGAGGCCTATGAGGCGTGCCGCTTCGTGATCGAGGAGATCAAGCGCCGCCTGCCCGTCTGGAAAAAGGAGCACTACGCCTCCGGCGACGGCCGCTGGCTCGCCGGCTGCGCGCTGCGCCGGGGGCGCCGGTGAACAACTTCGCCAAGCTCCGCCTCGGCGTCTTCCTCGGCGCGCTCCTCGTCTGCGCGCTGGCCGAGCGCCTGCTGCCCCGCCGCGAGAAGACGACGCCTGCGGGCGCCCGCTGGCTCTCGAACCTGAGCCTCGGGGGCCTCGACGCGCTGGCCGTGCGCCTGCTCCTGCCGTTCACCCTCATCGAAGCCGCCTACAACGCCGAAGCGATCCGATTCGGCCTCCTAAACCGCTGGTCCATCTATTTCCCGCTGAAGTTCGCCCTCTCCTTCCTCCTCCTCGACCTGCTGGTCTATCTCCAGCACCGCCTGTTCCACCGGGCGCCCGCGCTGTGGCGCCTGCACGCGGTGCATCATACCGATCTCGACCTCGACGCGAGCTCGGGCGTGCGCTTTCATCCCGGCGAGGTCCTGATCTCGACCTTGATCAAGACGGTCGGCGTCGTCCTGCTCGGCGCCCACTTCCTCGCGGTCGCGGCCTTCGAGATGGTCTTGAACGCGGTCGTCGTGTTCAACCACTCGAACTTAAATCTCGGCCCGCTCGACGCGCTGCTGCGCCTGGTCGTCGTCACGCCCGACATGCACCGCGTCCACCACAGCCCGAGCCGCGAGGAGACCGACTCCAATTTCGGCTTCAACCTCCCGTGGTGGGACCGCCTGTTCGGCACGTACCGCGCCCAGCCCGCCGAGCCGCACGAGAGCATGGCGCTCGGGCTGAGCGGCGCGCGCGACCCGGAGAAGCTCGACGTGTTCTCCCTCCTCGGACGGCCGTTCAAGAGAGCCGCGTGAAGATCCGCTGCGAGCTCACCTTCAACGGGGAGACGCGCAAGCCGTACCTCGTCTCCGGCCCGAGCGAGCCCGACGATCACCTCGCGCACCGCATCGCGGCGTTCATCTTGTTCTGGAACGACCAGGCCATGGTCGACGCCTCGACGAAGACGCCCGCGCTCGCGAACTTCGAGTTCCTCCCGGACCTCCTCGCGGTCAATGACGCGGGCGAGGCGACCGTGTGGATCGAGTGCGGCACCGTCACGATGAATAAGCTCACAAAGGTCACGCGCCGGATGCCGCGCGCGCGCATCGTGATCATGAAGGAGAATGAGCGCTCCGCCGCGGACCTGCGCCGCGATCTCGACGATCAGTTCGACCGGCCCGAGCGCGTCGAGATCCTCGCGTGGCCCGGCAGCTCCTACAAGGATTGGGCGAAGACGGTCGGGGACTCGATCGAGGCGTTCGGCGATGCGGACGGGAAATCCATCAACGGCGTCGTCAACGGCGAGATGGTCGTCGTCGATTTCAAGCCTTACTGAGCCGGAGGCGGCATCTTGTCGATGCCGTGGTCGTAAACCGTCATCTGGCCGTCGGCCGTCGTGACGACCACGCGGCGGACGACGTGCTTCTCGTTCTCGTCGACGTAGGATTCCGCGGCGTCGACGATGAGCTTCTCCTTCGGCAGGCCCGCCGACGCGGCGGCGGCCGCGGCCTGCGCCCCCTCGAGCCACTTACGGGCGAGCTCGAGGCTCTTCTTGGAGTCCGGCGTATTTTCCTTCTCGAGGCAGGCGACGTACTCGCGCTGGTCCCGGACGTTGAGGAAGGAGTTGTAGTAGTTCTCGTAGCCGAGCTTGCGAACCTCCGCCTCGGAGGCGCCGGGCGGCATCGCGTGCAGCGGCGACATCGCGCGCGCGAGGCAAAGCGTGGGAGCGAGCATCATGACGGGCGCTTGCGCCGCCGCACGGCGGGGCGCCTCCTTGCGGGCCTGGTGGCACCCGGCAAAAAGCGCGACCGAAACGAGAAGAGGAATTCGGGTATACATGACCTCACTGTAAGCCCTTTCTGAGGTAAAATCAAGCATGCGTCTGGTCACATTACTCCTCTGCTTGATCTCCCCGTCTCGGGCGGGCGTGATCGCGCTTCCGGCGGAGATCTCGGCGCCCGTGCTCCCGACCGGGGCGCACGCCGGCCTACCCGGAACGGTGCTTGCGCCTTCGTTTAGCGCGCCTTCGCTCCTGTCGCTGACGCCTTCCCTGACGCCGTCGCCGCTGCCCTCCGCGCTGATCCCGTCGCGCGCCGTCGCCGTCGCCGCGGCGGCGCCCGCTCTCCCCGAAACGCCCGAGCCCACGCGGGCCCGCTCCCTCAACAACTTCTGGGACGGCCTCGAAATCGAGCTCCCCGACCTCGAGGAACCGGCCGCATCCGCCGTTCCGCTGGCCGGGCTTAGCGACGAACCGCTCGTCCCAGAGCGCCTCGCACCCTGGCTCGAAACCGACGACGCGAAAATCGCCGCCGCCCTCGACCGCGCCGTCGCGATCGCGCGCACGACCCGAGCGGGACGCCGCGCGCTCGACGCGGCCGAAAAGACCCTCAATAGCGAGGGGCGGACCTTGCCCGTTCTCGTCCTCGACCTCGGCCGCAACTACGGCGAGTACGACTACCTGGAGAAGAACGTGCGCCTGCACTCCGGTCTCTTCAAGAAAGGCCGCGAAGCCGAGCTCGCGGGCACGATCATCCACGAAATGACCCACGTCGCCCAGCACGGCGAGGGAGTGCCCTCGAACGCGCTCGAGATGGAGATCGAGGCTCACCTGACCGACCTCGAGATGCTCGCGGAGCTCGGCGTGAAGCCGCGCGCGGGCACCTTCGCGCGCCAGGCGCTCGACTATCTGGCCCAAGGCCCCGAGAAGTTCGTCGAGTTGCTGCAGGCCGCCGTCCCGGGCACGATTTATCTCGGAGATTCGTCCCTCGAGGACATCGAGGAGCAGCTCGAGGAGGACCTCGCGACGTACCGCAAGCGCGCGAAGCGCTCGAAGACCGCCGCCGCGCTGGTCCCCGTCATCGAGCGCGACCTCGCGTTCATCCAGAGCCCCGAAGGCGCCGCGTCCTACCGCGCGTTCTCCAAGCGCGTCCTGGCGCTGCTCAAGCGCCGCGCCGCCGAGCTCCAATAACGGTGTCAGGCCTCCCGTTGTTGCAGTATTTCATAGTCCGTATCCATGGAAATACTGCAACAACGGGAGGCCTGACACCCCTAACGAGTTTTTAACACCAGCCAGAGCGCGCGCTCAGGGCCGTCCAAGACCGCGTCCTTGCCGTCGTAGCCGTACACGGCCTCGATCTTGAGCGGCGACTTACCGATCAACTCCGAGAGCTCCGCCGCGCTGTAGGAGCGCAGGTCGTAGGACGAC
>JBBQVX010000026.1:0-32824 GCA_038211115.1 Elusimicrobiota bacterium
CCGGCTCCGTCGGCGCGATGCTCGCCGGCTTCATCGTCCTCGAGACGCGCTGGTACCAGGCCGACGCGCTCGTGACCGTGCTGATCTGCTGCGGAATCATCCTCACCGCGTACTGGCTCCTGCGCGACTCGGTGAACATCCTGCTCGAGGGCGCGCCGCCCCATCTCGACCTCGAGGACGTACGCACGGCGCTCGCGGGCATCCCCGGAGTGGAGGAAGTCCACGACCTCCACCTGTGGTCGCTGACCCAGGGCAAGGAGGCCATGAGCGGCCATCTCGTTCTTTCGGACGGCCGCGACCACGCCGAGACGCTGAAAGCCGGCAAGGCCGTCCTGGCCGAGCGCTTCGGGATCACGCACGTGACGTTGCAGATCGAGAAAGGCGATGCCGCTTAGGCGCGGGGTCCGGCCGCTGCTTCTCGCGGCCGCGCTGTTCTTCGGCGCGAGCGCCGAAGCCGCCGTCCGCCTGGGCGTGGTCGTCGTCGTCGATCAAATGCGCCCCGAGTATCTCGACCGCTCGGACCTCCCCGACGGCGGCTTCCGCCGTCTGCGCCTCGAGGGCGCGCGCTTCCTAAACGCCCGTCACCTGCACATCCCGACCGAGACGGGACCCGGCCACGCGGCGATCTCGACGGGGAGGACTCCGTCGGTGCACGGCATCGTCGCCAACGACTGGTACGACCGCGTCGCGGGCTCGGAGACGTACTGCGTCGCCGACTCCGCGTACGGAATCGGCCCCGAGCACCTGCGCGGGCCGACGCTCGCCGACGCGCTCAAGGCGTCGGACCCGAAGGCGCGCGTGTTCGCGGTGTCGGGCAAGGATCGGGCCGCGGTGCTCCTCGGCGGGCGCCGGGCGGACGTCGCGCTGTGGTTCGACCGCTTCCGTGGGGAGTTCACGACCTCTTCCTATTATAAGCGCCCGTCCTGGCTCGACGCGTTCAACGCGGAGCTCAAGAAAAAGAAGCTGCTCCCGGTCCTGGGCTCGCGCGTGCCGAAGGAGCTCATCGCGAGCCCCGCTTACGACCAGGCTCTCGACCTGCTCGTGGCCGAGCTCGTCGCGCGCGAGCGCGTCGGCGGCGGGCCCTCGACCGATCTTCTGCTCATCAGCTACTCGGGCACGGACCTCGTCGGCCACAGCCGCGGAATCGAGGTCCCCGAGATGGATGCCCAGCTCCGGTCGCTCGACTCGATCTTCGGGCGCCTGCTCGTTCGCCTTGAAAAGGCGTCCGGCGGCTCGCTCGCCTTGGCGCTGTCCGCGGACCACGGCTCGATCCCGCCGCCCGAGGATCCCGCGGGCAAGGCGCTCGGCGTGCGCCGCCTGAATTGGGACGCCTTCGCCGCCTTGCTCGAGAGCACTCTCCAAAAGAAATGGCCGCTGAAAAGCGGACGCTGGATCGTGTCGTGCCAGATCCCGCACTTGTACCTGAACCGGCGCGCGGCCGAGACGCTCGGGCTCGACTGGCACGATTTCCTGGCGCGCGCAGCGCGGCTCCTGTCCGGCGTCGACGGCCTCGCCGGCGTGTATCTTCCGGACGCGACCGGCACGCCGTTCGACGATCCGCTACGGCGCTCGTACGATCCCGGCCGCGGCGGAGACCTCATGGCCATCGTCGCCCGCAACGTCCTGCTGCACGACATGATCCCGGGCACGAGCCACGGCACGCCTTGGGACTACGACGCGCGCGTGCCGCTCCTCTTCTGGGGCCGCGGGGTGCGCGCCGGGCGCGTGGAGGCTCCGGCGGCGACGGTGGACCTGGCGCCGACGCTCGGTCGGCTGATCGGCCTCGATTACCCGCCGGGCGACGGGGCGTCGGTCCGCGCCGAGGCGCTGTCCGGCGCGCGATGAAGGTCGAATCCGCGCTGATCCTCCTCAACGGCGAGGTGCGCGACCCGCGCGCCGCGCGCGCCGCCGCCCGCCGCGCGGACGCGCTGATCTGCGCCGACGGGGGGGCGCGCCACGCCGCGGCCCTGCGCCTCGTCCCGGACTTCATCGTCGGCGACATGGACTCCCTGCCGAAAGCCCGGCCCAAGACCTGGAAGAAGACCTTATATTGGTGCGATTTCGATCCCGAGCGCTCCGACCTCGATAAGGCGCTCGACTTCGCGCGCTCTCTCGGCGCCCGCGTGGTCCGGGTCGCCGGCGTGCTCGGCGGCGGACTCGATCATGAGCTCGTCAACCTCGCGGCCTTCGAGGAGAACGCCGGGGGCCTCGACTTGACCGTGATCGACGGCGGCGTCGCGCGCCTCCTCGGCCCGGGGCGCCACCGGCTTCCGCTCCGGAAAGGCGCGCGGTTCTCGCTGCTCGCGGCCCCCCGCGCGCGCGTGAGCCTGAGCGGCGCGCTGTTCGCCCTGAAGAACGAGATTCTGCGGCGCGGAAGCCGCGGCCTCGGCAACCGCGCCCTAGGCCCGGTGTCGCTGACGGTGCGCGAGGGCCGGGTCTGGGTGATTGACTCGGCGCGTTTCAGGGGCTAAACTGCTGTCGATGCGGCGCGTCCTCCTCGTTCTGGCGTTGGTCGGCTTTCTCGCGGCGCATGCCGCCGCGCGCGCGGGCGGCGGCCAGAGCTACAGCGGCGGCTCCTATTCGACCTCCTCGAGCTACTCTCACTCGAGCTCCTCCGACTACGGCTCCTACAGTTACGGGCGCAATCGCTACACGCTTGGGGACATGTTCATCACGTTCGTCATCCTTCATCCCGTCATCGGGATTCCGCTCACCTTGTTCCTGCTGTACGCGTTCGTCGTGATGAACAACACGTCGGAGTCCGGCGTCGAGCCGTTGAGCGGCGGCCTCATCCGGGGCGCCGCCCAGCTGTCCTCGAAAAAAGCCGAGGAGCTCGCTCGCCTGCGCGCCCGCGACCCCGCGTTCGACGAGCGCGCGTTCCTGGGGCGCGCCGGCGCGGCCTTCCTTAAGATTCAGGCGGCCTGGAGCGCGGGCGATATGTCCCCGGCGCGCGCGTTCATCTCCGACGGCGTCAACGAGCGCTTCGGGCGCCAACTCGCGGGCCTCAAGGCCGCCGGTCTGAGCAATCTGATGGAAAACGTCGAGGTGCGGGACACCGAGGTGCTGGCTTGCCGGAGCGACCGGCACTTCGACGCGCTGTGGGTCCGCGTCGCGGCCTCGGCGACGGACCGGACGGTGGACGCCGGCGGCATGCTGATCTCGGGCTCCTCCGTCCCCTCGCGCTTCGAGGAGGTCTGGACCTTCTTGCGCCGTCCCGGCGCGAAGACCCTGAAGAGCCCCGGGCTCATCGAAGGGCTCTGTCCGAGCTGCGGCGCTCCGCTTCCCATCGCCGACGCGGCGCAGTGCGCCGCGTGCAAGACCTGGGTCAATTCCGGCGAGTACGACTGGGTGCTGACCGAGATCACCCAGAGTTGCGAATGGTCGATGCGCGAGCCCTCCCGCGACGTCGACGGGTGGACGGAGGTCTCGGCCGCGGATCCCGCGCTGAGCCTGGCTGCGCTCGAGGACCGCGCGTCCGTCCTCTTCTGGCGCGGGCTCGAGGGCCGGGAGCTGGCCGCCGCCGCGGTCGGCGCGGTCGAGACCGTCGCGTTCGAGAACGCGGGCGCTTGGACGCGGGCGCACATCGAGGTGAAGTGGTCGTCGGGCGAGGGCGTCCGCCGCGATTTCTACGTGCTGAGCCGCGCGAGCGGCGCGAAGACGGACGCGCGCCAGGGCCTGCGCACCGCGCGCTGCGCCGCCTGCGGGGCGCCGCCCATGGAAGGCGCCTCGGAGAACTGCGGCTACTGCGGCGCCGCGCTCAACGACGGCAAGAAGGACTGGATTCTGACCGAGGTCATCCCTTTCGGCAAGTGGCGGCGCCCGTTCAATGCTCCCGCTGCGGCCTCCGCACCGGCCGCCGCGCCCGCGCCGGCCGGTGCCAGCTGGGGCACGGAGATGAGCCCCGCCGACGCCTACGCGGTGCTCGCGCTGGCCATGCTCGCCGACGGCGAGGAGTCGCTCGCCGAGAAATCCTTCCTCGACTCCTACGCCCAAGCGCGCGGGCTTCCGCCGGCTAAAGCCGCGGCGATCTCGGCGGCCGCGCGCGCGGGGAAGCTCGACGCGCCGAAGCCCGAGGACGGCGCCCAGGCGGAGGCGATTCTGCGCGGCATGATCCGCATGAGCCTCGCGGACGGCGTGGTGACCGTCGCCGAGCGGACCGCGCTGAACTCCTTCGCCGGCCGCTTCGGCCTCTGGCCCGACGACGTGGCGGGCATGATCGCCGAGGAGCGGGCCGCGCTCGCGTAGGGTTGACAGCCTCCCATGAGGGGGTTATAGTAATTACTTCGGAGGGCATACCCGACATGGCGATCATCGACCGAATCAAGTACGACGGCCCCGCGAACATCCTCGTCTGGCGCTACCCGCCGGATGATTTGAGCTGGGGCACACAGGTCATCGTCAATCAGTCGCAAGAGGCGATCTTCTTCAAGGGCGGCGCGGCGCAAGACGTGCTCGGGCCCGGAACCCACACCCTGCGCACGGCGAACATCCCGCTCCTGCGCGGCCTGATCAAGGTCCCCTTCGGGGGCGAGACGCCGTTCGCGGCTGAGATCTACTACATCAACAAGGCGGTCAACCTCGACGTGAAGTGGGGCACCAACAGCCCGATCCCCGTCCTGGATCCGAAGTTCAACGTCTTCCTGCCGGTGCGCGCGTTCGGCCAGTTCGGGATCCAGGTCGCCGATTCCCGCGCGTTCGTGACCCAGCTGTCGGCCACGAACCCGCAGTTCACGACCGACCAGCTGTCGAACTACTTCCGCGGCGTCCTGCTCACCAAGGCCAAGGACTACATCGCCGAGACCATCATCAAGGAGAAGATCAACCTCCTCGAGATCGCGGCGCACTTGGAGGAGATGTCGGGCGCGCTCCAGACCAAGCTCGAGAAGGACTTCGCCACCTACGGCGTGAAGCTCGTCAACTTCTACCTCAACTCGGTGGATGTGCCCGAGGACGACGAGACCGTCATCCGCCTCAAGAAGGCGCTTTCCGACAAAGCCGAGCTCGACATCCTCGGCGACAAGTACCAGCAGAAGCGCACGCTCGACGTCATGGAGAAGGCCGCCGGCAACGAGGGCGGCGGCGCGGGCGCGGGCATGGGCGCGGGGCTGGGCCTCGGCGCCGGGATGAGCATGGGACAGCAGTTGGGCGCGGCCATGCAAGGACAGAACGCGGGCGCGGCGTCGTCTCCCGCGGGCGCCAAGTTCTGCGCGGCGTGCGGCAAGGGTCTCGCGGCCGGCGCGAAATTCTGTGCCGAGTGCGGCGGAAAAGTCGGCTAATGCTTGAAGAGCCGGTCGAGCCGCACGCCGCCCAGCGCCTTGCCGGCCGCGTCCTGCAGCTGCTTATTCAACGCCCCTTTCTGAGCGTCGAGCGGGCCTAGGAGCTTGGCGGTGAGCCCGTTGACGGACGCCTGGGCGTCCCGGTCCTTGCCGCCGTACAGCGCCGCGAGTTTGCCCTCGAGTACCTTCTTCTGCGCCTCGAGTTGGCCCGAGACGGCCTTGCGCATCGCGCCGGCGATCGCCTCGCCCGCGTTCGAGGAGAATGCAAGCTTGAGGTCGTCCTCGCGGCCGGAGATCCCGACGCGGACGTTGAAGCCGTTGAGCGATTTGAGCGCGTCCGCCACGAGCGCGCCCGCGGTCCCGCCGAGCGACACCTTCGGCTCGACCTTGACGCCGGTCGCCTCGACGAGGATCTCGCCGGACCATTCGTCGCCCGCCGAGGAGAGGCGGCCGTGCAGCTTCGCGCTTCCGGCGGTCAAGGCCCCGCCGACCTCGCCGTCGCCGAGGGTCGTTCCCGCGAGCGAGAAGCCCTGTCCGGAGAACTCGAGCGACACGCCGACGGGGTCGTTCTGCTGATCGAGGCGGCCGTTCAAGGAGACGGCGGGGCCTGACGCGGATTTGCCGGCCAAGGTCAAGGTCGCGGGCTTGCCATAGAGCTTCGGGTTCGAGGTCACGCCGTCGAGCACGCCTTTGAGGTCGAGGGCGCCGCCCGTCACGCCGTCGAGAGTGCCCGTGATCTTGGCGTTTTCGAGCAGATATTGGGGATACGAGTGCGCGCGCGGGAACTCGATGTTCACGCCCGCGCGACGCGCCGCCGGCGGAGGCGGAGACGCGGCTTTGCGCGCGGCGGCCTTCTCGCGCGCGAGACGCATCCACTTGAGCGCCGTCGTCAGGCGCGACGCCGTCTGCGCGCCGAGCAGGCGCCTCGCCAGGTCCTGCGAGTCGAGCGTCGGCAGGCCCGCGGCGGACAGCAGGCCGTTCAAATCCTTCTTGCGCAGCTCGTCGGCTTCCTTGACGAGCGCCTGCGCCTCGGCGATGTCCTTCTGCGCCTGGGCTTTTTGCGCGTCCACGCGCGCGATCAACGCCTTGAGACGCTGCTGCGCCTGTGCGGCGGCCTGCGCCTTCTTGAGCACGTCGTTGCCGCCGATCGACTTGAACTGGTCGGCGATCTCGCGCGCCTCCTTCTCGATCGCCTTGGCCTCGTCGGCCTTCCCTTTCCAGCGATCCTCGATCTCCTTGGACTTGGCCTTCGCCTCGTCGAACTTCTTGAGTCCCTGGAGCTTGGCCGCGTCCACCTCGCCGACGGCGTTCGACTTGACCTCGATTGCCGCGGACTTCGCGGGCGCGATCTGCTTTTGAATCGCGAGGGATACGGCCGAGGGCGGCGGCGGATTTCCGAGCTTGCCGCTCGTCCTGCGTTCGGTGCCGACGCGCAGGCCCTCGAGCGCGGCCTCGCGCACGACGCCCTTGCCGCGCACGGCCGCCGACACGTCGAGCTGGAACGCGATCCGGGACAGCTCGACCAAGTTCTTCATCGGCTGCTCGCGGTCGGCGACCGCGACGCGAGAGATCTCGAGCGTGCCCGCCGTCCACTTCGAGCGCACGGAGCCGATCTCGACCTTCGCGCCGGCCGCGGCCTGGCCGCCGGCGATCAGCGCGCTCTTGAGAACCGGGTCGAAGAAGAAAAAGACGAGCGCCCACAGCAGCAGGAAAGCGCCGAGCGTTCCGAGGACGGGGCCCTTCTTGACCCAGTTCACCTCGACCACTCCACGTACGTCTGATACCAGCCCATGCCCTTCAGCGCCTGCACGACGCGCAGCTTCTCGACGCGCGCCGCCCACGTCGCGTTGTACCAAGCGACGAAGCGCAGGAAGAAGAAATACAGCGGCGCGAACAGCGCGAGCCCGAGGACGAGGGTTCCGAGCACGACGGTATTGTTGAAGCGCGTCAGCGGCACGACCGGCAGGTCGTACAGGGCGGTCCAAAGGCCGTTCAGCGCCGGCGCCTTGAGCAGAGCGAGGCCGATGCGGTGCGCGAGGCCGTCGACGGCGTAGCCGAGCGGCGTGAAGAACGTCGCGGACATCAGGGCCATGCCCTTGTTGAGATTCAGCGCGAAGAACAGCAGGAGGAACACGACGGCGAAGAGATTGCCTTTCGGAATGAGGCCCAGAGCGGCGCCCAGCGCGAAGCCGGCGGCCAAGTGGCGGGGGTCGGAGCCGCCGTGAAGGGACGCGAGCAGATCCTTGAACAGACGCAGGGGATTCATGGCGTCTATCCTAGCGAATCGGGAGGTCCGTTTCAGGTCACGAAGATTTGACGGGTACGTACATCTTCAGGCAGCCCTTCTTGCCGTACGTCCGCAGGAAGGGCATGCTGCGTTTCGTGCACGAGAAATGACAGACGCGGATTTCGTTGGGGTCGGTGGCGATGACCCGGAGCTTCGGGTTCTCGCTGCGCATCTCCGTGTATGTCCCCTCGCTGACGGTGATCTCCGCGTGACCGTATTGCGCGTCGGCGAAGCTGCAGCCCCCGGCGTAGATCAGCATCGAGCCGTCGGGCACGCTCGCGGGGTCGTCGCTCACGTGCGCGAGGTCCACCTGGCGGTATCCCATCTTGTCGAGGATCTTGGGGTTCTTCTTCACGTCCTGGCTGAACATCGCCGCGGCGCCCGGACGCAGGCCGATGACGGCGGTGCTCGACGGATTCGGCGCATCGATGACGCCGGCGTCGATCAGCGCCTGCTTCACGAATCGGTAGCACATCTTACCCATCGACTTGACGTACGTGAGCGTGCCGTTGAAGGCCTCGGCGGCCACCTGCTTGCCCTTTTCCCAGTCGAAATAAGAAGTCAGGGACTCCCAGGACTGAGCGACGCTCGACGCGATGCCGAGCGGCGGGGGCGGCGTGGTCGCGACGAAATAGGGGCGCTGGACCTGCGGGGGGAGGGTGGACCAATCCGGCGTGCCGCCGCCGCTGCCGCCGCCGTAAGTCTTGACGGCGATGGGGATGACCTTCACGTTGAGCTCGACGGGGCGCTCTTTCGTCCCGCCGTCGGCGACGAGGTTCGCGTCGCCGCGCAGGCCCATCTTGAGGAATTCACTCGTCGCGGACATGTCCTTGGCCATGCGGGCCTTCTTCTTCGCCGAGATCCCGGGATTCTGCTTCACGTCCGCGACGATGGCCGCGCGCGCGTCGAGCTCCTTCTTCATGGCCGCGACGGCGCGCGGCGGGCGCACGCGGGTTCCGTAAAACTCGACGGCCAATTCCGGGTTCACTCCGAGCCGGCGCGCGACCGAGCGCACGAAGGTGATATGGGTTTCCTGCTCGTCGCCCTGCTCCCGGCCGGCTTGGACGTACTTCGCCTGCTCGAGAAGCTTGACGGCGGCCTCGGACTGGCCGGCGCCGTCGAGAGCCGCGAGGTCGGTTCCCTTCGCGAAGTCCTGCGTCATCCGGGTCTTGAACGCGCGCGCGTCCAGGGGGGCGTCCTGCGCGGAGGCCGAAAGTGCCACTAGAACGGCGAGTGCGGCGGCGAGGGGTGGCGCCATAGAGACAGGGTAGACGCGGGAACTCGGCCTGTCAAGGGCCCGTCGAGAATCGGGGGCCCCCCTTGACATCGAACGCCCGTTCGACTATGCTTACGGGATATGGAAAACAACGGCTTGACCCCGCGTCAGCAGCAAATCCTCGAGCTACTCAGCCGCTTCACCACGGATCACGGCTACCCGCCCACCGTGCGCGAGCTGTGCCGCCTGGCGGGCGTCAGCTCTCCCGACACGATCCAGTACCATCTCGACAAGCTGCGAGAGAAGGGCCTGCTCGAGGAGGCGAAGGGCCGTTCGCGCGCCGCGCAGGTCACGAGCATGGAGCGCGTCGCGATGATCCCGCTGCTCGGACTCGTGCCCGCGGGCCCGACCGCCGGCGCATACGCGGAGCCGATGGGCCACGTGCCCGTCGTCGCCGACCGTGGCGACCCGGCCCAGCTGTTCGCGCTGAAGGTGAAGGGGGACTCGATGCAGGCTACCCTCCACGACGGTGACACCGTCGTCGTCCGGTGGCAGGAGACCGCCTCGAGCAACGACGTGGTGGTCGTGCGCTACGACGACGGCGAGGCCACGGTCAAGCGGCTGAAGGTGAAACCCGCCGGCCTTTACCTCATCCCCGACAACGTCAAGTACGAGCCTTTCCCCATCGGCGAGGGCCGCATCGCGGGCAAGGTCATCTCCCTGATTCGCAAACTGTGATCGGTGTCAGGCTTGCCATTTGCCAGTATTCTGGAAACACTGGCAAATGGCAAGCCTGACACCATTTAATATGGAAAAATGCGCCGAGTGCGGCGAGACGTTCGGCTGCGGTAACGTCGAGGGGAAAGCCTCGTGCTGGTGCGCGGAACTGCCGGCCGTGATGCCGGTGGATGGCGACGGGTGCCTGTGTCCCAAGTGCCTCAAGGCCGAGGTCGCGCGCCGCGTCGGCGACTGTCTCGGGTGCGCGCACGCCAAGACGCTGAAGTCCAAGAGCGGGAGCGCGATCTTCCTGTGCGGCCGCGCGGAGAAGGAGCCGTCGTATCCGCGCTACCCGTCCCTGCCGCTTCGCGGCTGCCCGGGCCGAACCTAGCCTAGCCCCGCTTGGCGGCGGCTTCGCAGAAACCGTCGAAGATCGTGGACGCGCCCATGTACTTCTCCTCGATCCGCGCGCGCAGCGCGTCGCGCACTTCGGGCCCGGCCAGCGGAGTGACGTCGGCGATGCCCTCCATGACCCACGTCATGAAGTCCTCGGCGCCGGCGCTCAGCATGAGGCTCATGTCCGGCAGCGCTCCGAGCAGCGCGACGGCGGCGTCGGGCACGCTCTGGCCTGCGATCAGCACGGCATTCATCGAGCCGCGAACGACGGAGATAACCGCCGACTTCGGGTCCTTGGGGCTCATCCGGGACGCGTGCGAGATGTGCTGGCAGATGACCGGCACCGTCAGCACGGCTCCGGCATGCGCGTCCTCCGCGATCTTCGCCGCGACGGCGTCCTTCGCCTGCTTCTCGAAATCGGGGATGTCGGCCATAGGCATCATGATATCCGTGGAACCCGGCGCCGTCAAGCGCGTGCCGCCGCCTTTAAACCGAAAATGAGCGCCGCCGGGGCCGCGCGGGACGCGCGGATGTCGCCGAGCGCGGCCAGCAGCGCGGCGAGGGTCCCGGGGACGAGGAGCATGGCGCTCCGCGCCAGCTTCTCCGAGCCGCGGTCGAGCAGATAGAACGCGCCGTCGGTCTTCTTCGGGTCGAGTTTCAGGCGGTGGAGCCCCGCCGCGACCTGGATGAGGCCCTGCAGCAGAATCTTCTCGTCGCCGGACGCCTTCATCCAATGCGCCTCGAGCTCCTCGTGCGCGTCGAAATATTTCCCCTCGGCGCCGAGGGTATCGGCGCGGTCGAGCGCGGCCTGCAGGCCGGTCACAGCGCGCGCGGCGGGAGCTTCTTGACGAGCAGGTACAGCTTGCCGTCCGCCCATTGCCCGCGCGCCGTCGCCGCGGCCTGCGCGCCGTGCCCGGCGTAGATGTCCACGCGTCCCGGGCTCTTGATCGCACCGCCGGTGTCGAGCCCGAAGGCGAAGCGCGTGTTCTCCGACATGCCGAGCAGGCGCCCCTCCTTGTCGATCTGCGGCGAGGTCGTCGAGAAGAAGTACAGGCCGCCGAGCGGCATGAACGCGGGGTCCACGGCGATCGCGCGCGCGGGGACGAGGGACTGCTCGGTCGCGCCGAACGGCTCGCCGTCCTCGGGCAACGGCGCGAGCTCGAAGAAGACGTAGCGCGGGTTCTGCGCCAGGATCCAGCTCTCCGCGTCGGGATTCTTGTGCAGGTACTCGCGCAGCTTATCGTGCGTGATCTCGTCGCGCGCGAACACGCCCGCTTTCACGAGCGTCAGCCCGACGGAGTTGTAGTTCTTGGCGTTGTTGCCCGCGTACTTGGCGAGCACCTCCTTGCCGTTCGTCAGCTTCAGGATCGCCGAGCCCTGGATGTGAAGGTCGAGGGCGTCGAAGCGGTCCTTGAGCCACGCGATCTCGAGGCCTTTGCCCGCCAGCGCCGCCCGGCGGTCGATCTCCTCGCGCGTGTAGTACGGCACGACCTTGCCGTCCTTGGTCAGGCGGCCGAGGAGGTTCGGCTGTTCGCCGGCTTTCGCGCCGAATGAGGCGAGGTCCACCTCGACGAGATCCTTGGGCCGGCGGTACAGGGGATACGGATAGGCCGGGGTCTTCTTGAGGCTGGCCTTCAGCATCGGCTGATAATAAGAGGAGAACACGACGCGCCCCTTGCCGTCGAGGCCCGTGGACTGGAACACGTCGAAATTCTCGCGGACGCGCGCGTCGAACTCGTCGGCGGTCTTCGCCTTCTGCGCGAGCTCGATGATCGTTTTCGCGGAGTCCGCGAGTTGAGCGGGGCCGTAGTCGCGGTCCGCGACGCGGATCGTCTTCGGCGGCAGGGACTCGAGGTACTTGATCGCCCGGCGCGCGGCCTTGATCAGCCCCGCTTTCGACGGGAAGGACTCCTCGAAGCGCGGATATTCGGCCTCGGAAAGGAGGCGCGCCGCGGGAACATACGCCGTCGGCGTCGACGCCGCGACCTGCGGCTGCGCCGCGGCGGGGGAAAGGAGCACGAGCAGAAGCGCGCTGATCATGGCGGGGATTCTATCAAACGCGGGAGGACCGGCCCTTCAGCTCTTCGGGCGGAAGCTCTTCACGACGGCCTCGAACACGGGCAAGGTCTCCGCGTAGACGCTCGCGGGCGCCCGGTGCTCGATCTCGTAGAACCCGCCTTTCACGGGGACGAGCGCGTAGTCGTAGCGGAGCATATACTCGGCCTTGCTCGCGTGGAGCTTGCGGAAGGGCCGCTCCTGGTGGAAGCGGAGCACGACGGCGCCGCCGATGCTCTCCCGCGCGATCTCGGGCTTCTTGCCCTGAGGATCGAGCTTCCAGAAGGACTCGGCGTACTTCTCGGCGTCGGTCCATTGCGGCGCGCTTTCGGGATAGCGCAGGATCGTGATGTAGGGGCTGCCGTCCGTCCGGGCGTCGCGCGGCCCGACGAACGTCGAGCAGTCGCTCGTCTTGACCTTCGTTTCGCGCACGCCCCAGCTCCGCGGCGCGCGGCACGAGAAGGAGCCCTGCGCCGCGTCGTAATCGATCATCTCGACGCCGCCGGCGACCTCCTTCACCGGCGTCGCGTCGGGCGCTCCGCGCTTGCAGGCGGACAGCGCGACGGCGAGCGCGAGCGAGGCGGCGAGGCGGCGGTTCATCGGGGCTTTTCCATTTCCTTGCGGACTTCCTCGATCAGAGTAGCGTTTCCGGACGCCTGCGCGTAGCGCTGCGCCTGCTCGAGCAGGACGGAGCGGTCGGTGGCGCGCGGCGCGGTCCGGGCCTGGCCGAGGTAGAACCGGCCGAGAGCGCCGTCCACATCCGGGCCGGCGCCGTCGATCTTGTCGTCGAGCGCGGCCATCCGCGCGGCGTGGGCTTGCGCGAGGGCGTCGAGCTCCTTGCGCCCGCGGCCGCCCGCCCGGAGGTCGAGGGCCTTGGCCTGCTGGTCCTCGGCGGTGACGACGCTCCGCCCTTTAGTCGCGGCGAGGCGTCCCGCTTGAACCTCTTGGATCGTTTTGAGCGGCAAGGCGCGTGACGGCGACGAGTCGTTCATGGTCTTGTACAGCGACTCGGTCCACGACGCGCGGCCGTGCATCATCTCGAGGTAGTCCGCGAACTCCTGATCCATTTTCACCGAGCCCGGATCGTTCTTCAGCTTCGACTGGATATAGAGGTTCTTGGTCTTGTACGCCTCTTCCTCGTATTCGAGCGGCTGGACGTCGGGAACGTTTCCGCGCGCGATCTCGCGGAAGATCGGGTCGCGGCGATCCTGCCACGCGTGGGTCAGCTCGTGGACCAGGACGGCGTCGTTGCTCTTCACGAAGGCGGTCACGGTCTCGGGGTGCTTCTCGAGGTAGGCCATCAGCGCGGCGCGGTCGTTCAGCGAGGCGCGCAGCGCGGACGCCTTGGCCGGGGGAAGTCCCGCGACGGCGGACGTCACGACCGCTTCGCGGTCAAGCACCACGGCCCCCCGGCGGAAATCGTAATGCGCGACGACGGCGCCGTACTGATCCTCGATGACGATCGGCGGCAGGTCGGTTTTGCCGGTCTTGTCCTTGAGGCGCGCAAGGACGGTCTTGCCGAAAGGGTCTCGGCCGATCTCGGCCGCGGCGGACGCGCGGAGCTTCTCGCCGACGGCTTTCTCCGGGGCGTTGAAGTAGGGGAGGTCGACGCGCGGCCCCGGCGTCACGGCGGCGACCGGCTGCGCCGCGGCCCGGCGCTCGTCCAAGGTCCGGCTCCCGTCGAAATGGGCGGCGGCGCCGGCCAAGTCCGAGCCGGCCATGGCCTTCACCGCGTTCACGTCCGAGCCGGGATCGAAGATCGCGGCAACGAGGGCCGGCGGAAGATCCGGGGACAAGGTCTCGATCTTGGTCCGGTCCGCGGGGCTCAGCGGCTCGCCGCTTGCCAGCATCAGATTGACGGTCTCCAGCGCCGCGCGCCGCGCGCCCTGATGGAGGTCGAGCACGGCCTTGTCGAGCACGGCCTTCGTCGCGGGCGCCTTGGTCTTGGGGTCGAGGGCCCGGCCGTCTTCCTCGAGGCGCCAGCCCTGGCTCGTCAGGGCCTCCCGTTCTCGGTCCTTGACCCCGTCCCGCAGCCAGTCGGCTTGGACCGAGCCGTCGACCGCGGGCGTCGAATCGCCCGCGAACGCCGCGGGCGTCAGGGACAGCAGGACGGCGATAAGGAAGAGGGGCCGCATCGTCAAGCATAGAGTAAAGAGATCGGGAATTCCCGTCAAGGGTCCGAGGAGAAGTGCGACCGAGCCATAAGGCGAGGGAGTGTCCCTTCCATTCTCCGTCGGAGAGGGGCGCGAAAAACTTGATTTTCTCGACGAGAAATGCTATGCTATAGTGTCGTTAATGCAACTCGCCGGTACTAGATGGTAATAGATGGACAAACAGCGTCGCGCCGAGGTTCCATGCATCTGAAATCGATCGACATCGTCGGCTACAAGTCCTTCGCGGATAAGACCCACGTGGAGCTCGAGCCCGGCATCACGGGCGTCATCGGACCGAACGGCTGCGGCAAGTCGAACGTCATGGAGTCCGTGCGCTGGTGCCTCGGCGAGATGTCGTGGAAGTCGCTGCGCGCCGACACGATGACCGACGTGATCTTCTCCGGCACCGCGAAGCGGTCGCCCCAGTCCCTGGCCGAAGTGACCTTGACCTTCGACAACGCCAGCTCCCTTCTTCCCGTCGACTACTCCGAGGTGACGATCACCCGGCGCCTGTTCCGCTCCGGTGAGTCCCAGTACTTCCTCAATAAGACCCAGTGCCGCCTGCGCGACATCCGCGAGATGTTCCTCGACACCGGCCTCGGCGGCGACGGCTACGCGGTCATCGACCAGGGCGGCGTCGACGCGATGATCCGCTGCAAGCCCGAGGATCGCCGCGCGTTCTTCGAAGAAGCCGCCGGCGTCGCGAAGTACAACGCGAAGCGCCAGGAAGCGCTGCGCAAGCTCGACCGCGTGGACATGGACTTGGGCCGCCTCCAGGACTCCGTCGTCCTGATCGAGGAGCAGGTCAAGAAGCTCGATAGCGACGCGCGTAAGGCCAAGCTGTTCGCGAAGTACAAGGAAGAGCTTGTCGCGATGGAAGCCGCCCACATCATCGAGCAGACCGCCTCGATCGAAGCCGAGCTCGCCGTCATGCAGGAGCGCATCGGGCCCGTCGAGGAGACCCTCGGCGAGTGTCGCTCGCGCATCGCCGCCGAAGGCGCCAACCACGCCGCGCTGAACCTCGAGAAGACCGGCGAGCAGAACCGCCTGATCGAGGCGAACGCGAAGGTCGCCGAGGTGAAGACCGCGGTGGGCCGTCTCGAGGAGCGCCTGCAGAGCTCCGCGCAGTCCGTCGCCGGCATGGACGCCCGCGCCGAGTCGTGCCGCGTGGAAGCGGAGGCCGACCGCGGCCGCGCCGCCTCGATCGATCCCGAGATCGCCCTCGTCGCCGCGTCCATCGCGGCCGCCGAGGCGTCCCTTTTGGAGGCCTTGGCCCGCGCGGAGGCCGCCGGCGCCGAACTGGCCGCTATCGAGGCGTCCGTCGCCGAGGCGCAGTCGATGAAGGACTCCCTCGCCCGCGAGGCGCAGGCGAAGCAGCAGGAATCCTACGAGCTCGGCCGCGAGCTGTCGGGTGCGGAAACCGAGTTCTCCCGCGCCGAAGTGCGCGCGCGCACGGCGCTCAAGAGCCTCGAGCGCGACCTGTCCGGCGCCGCGGAAGCCCGCGGCCGCTTGGACGAGGCCCGCGCCGAGTCCGTGCTCGCGGAGACGGCGTTCGAGGCCGCGAAGTCCGCCGCCGAGGCCGCCGACACCCGCGCCGAGGACCTTCGCGCGCGACAGAGCGCGCTGTCCGAGGAGACCGTGACCTTGCATTCCGCTCTCGCGCAGAGCTCCGCGCGCGCGGAATCGCTCGAAAGCCAGGGCGGCCAGAACCCGTACTGGGTCGGCGCTCAGGCCGTGATCGGCGCGAACATCGCCGGCGTGCTCGGCACCGTGCGCGGCCTGTTCCGCGTGGACGACGCCTGCAAGCCCGAGCTCGAGGATCTTCTCGGCGAGCGCCTGTTCGCCGTCGTCGTCGAGGACTCGGCCGCCGCCCGCACTGGCGTCGAGCTGCTGCGCGCGTCCGGCACGGGCCGCGCGCGCTTCCTCGTGCTGTCGTCCTTGCCCGAGACGGCCGAAAAGGCGTACCCCGCCGAGGCCAAGTCCCTGCTCTCGCGCCTGCAGTACGACCCGCGCCATGAGAAGGCGCTGCGCTACCTCTTCGCCGAGGCTTACGAGCTCGAGGGCTCGCTGTTCGGCGAGCATTGGGTGTTCGGCGGCGCGCCGTCCAAGGACGGCGTCCAGCCCACGCTCGCGGACCTGGGCGAGATCAAGGAGAAGGTCGCCACGCTCGAGCTTCGCGGCGCCGCGCTCGCTGAGGAGCGCGCTCAGACCGAAGGCGCGCTGACCGAAGCCCTCCAGGCCGCGCGGCTCGTCGCTGCCGCGCTGTCCCAGGAGTCCGGTCGTCGCCACGGCCTCGAGGCCCGCGTGAGCCAGCTCGAGCAGTCGCTGGCCAACCACGCGCGCAACGTCGAGCTGTCGACGGACGAGTCCGCGCGGGCTCTCGCCGACGCCTCGCTCGCGAAGGAGTCGATCCGCGAGCGCCGCGAGAAGCGCGCTGAAGCGGAGGCTCGCGTCGCCGAAGTCCGTCTGTCCGAGACGCACGCCGCCGAGACGCTCGCGCTCGCGCGCGAGGAGTTGTCGGGCAAGCGCGCCGCGTTCCAGGGCCAGGATGAGCGCCGCCGCGGCGTCGAGCAGCAGCTCGAGGCGTACACTTCCAGCCGCAAACGCCTCGACGACGAGAAGTTCTCGCTCGAGGCCGCGATCGCGCGCCTCGGCGCGGAGACCGATGAGCTCGGCCGCCGCAAGGAAGAGGCGCTCGCGTCGCAGGAGAACATGCGCGTCGAGATCTCGGCCCTCCAGGCCGAGCTCGCGGCCCACGAGAACGCCGCGAAGTCGGTGTTCGAGAACCTGCAGAATCTGCAGAACCAGATCGACCTGATGGGCGAGACGATCAAGCAGCTCCAGGGTCAGCACGACCAGGCGCAGGCCGACCTTCACCAGCACGAGGTCCACGCCTCGGCGATGAAGTCCAAGTACGACCTGCTCAAGACCCGCCTCTGGGATGAGTGGCAGCTCACGGCCGAGGAAGCGAAGAACAAGTTCAATGGCGTCGTCGCCGACGTCGAGAAGATCGAGTTCCTGCGCCGCCGCATCGCCGCGATGGGCAACATCAACATGGCCGCGCCCGAGGAGTACGAGCAGCTGGCCGAGAAGCAGCGCTTCCTGATCGGGCAGATCAACGACCTCCTGAAGGCCAAGGACGACCTGCTGGCCGCGATCGTCAAGATCAACAACGCGACCCGCGAGAACTTCCGCCAGACCTTCACCGAGGTGCGTGAGCACTTCCGGCGTCTGTACGGCGTGCTGTTCGAAGGCGGCGAGGCCGACCTGATCCTCACCGACCCCGAGAACATCCTCGAGACCGGCGTCGACATCGTCGCCCAGCCCCCGGGGAAGAAGCTCCAGAGCATCACGCTCCTGTCGGGCGGCGAGAAGACCTTGACCGCGGTAGCGCTCCTGTTCGCGTTCTTCATGGTCAAGCCCTCTCCGTTCTGCATGCTCGACGAGGCTGACGCGGCTCTCGACGACGCCAACATCGAGCGCTTCGTGGCCCTTTTGCGCGAGTTCCAGAACAAGACGCAGTTCCTCATCGTGAGCCACAACAAGCGCACGATGGAAGCGGCCGACGTCATCTACGGAGTCACGATGGAGGAGAAGGGCATCAGCCAGCTCATCTCCGTCGACTTCCGCAAGAAGGTCGGCGGCACGGAGCGCGAGGCGACGAGCCACAAGGTCGCCATCCAGGGCCCGTTCGCCTTGGCCCCGGAAGCCGCCCCCGAACCGACTCCCGAAGCCTAGCCGCATGGCGGTTACTCGCCATGTAGGCGCGCCGGGGGAATGATCCTTCGGGCCCGGCGACCGCGCGCCGGCTCCCTCCGGATCATTCCCCCGGCCTACCGTTTTAGCGCGAGACTCATAGCTCAGTGGTGGGGTTGGGGAGTATGTCGTAGGGAGCCGGCGCGCGGTCGCCGGGCCCGAAGACATACTCCCCAACCGCGCCCGCATGGCATGAGCCTCTCCCCGTCGACGATTGACGCTTGCGCGGACCCGCGTCGTCTGGTATAAAGGGCTAGTGATCTACGGGGTCTTCTCCGACGTCCATTCCAATCTCGAGGCGCTGAACGCGGTGCTCGACTACCTCGAGGACCTCGGCGTCGACGGCTGGATCTGCTGCGGGGATCTCGTCGGCTACGGTCCCGATCCGGACGCCTGCCTGGACCGGATCCGCGCCCTGAAGAACCTCTCGATCATCTGCGGCAACCATGATCTGGCGGTGATCGACCGCCTCGATCTCGAGTGGTTCAATCAATACGCGCGCGCCGCCGTTATGTGGACGCGCGGCAAGCTGTCCGATGTGAACCGCGCGTTTCTCGAGGGACTGACGGCCCGGCTCGAGACTCCGAACTTCACCTTGGCGCACGGCACGCCGCGCAATCCGCCCGAGGAATATCTGCTGAGCCCGCTCCAGTTCCGCGACAACGTCCCGCTCGTCAACAAGTGGCCGCTGTTCGTCGGGCACAGCCACATGCCGCTGATGTTCCGCTTCACCGACGGGGACGCGGAGAAGGTGGACTCCCGCTTCCTCGACGACAAGGAAGAGGCCCTGCCGCGCGCCGCCGACGGCGTCATGGGCCCCGTCGCGCTGAACCCGGGCTCGGTCGGCCAGCCGCGGGATCAGGATAATCGGGCCGCGTGCGGACTCTACGATTCGGAGAAAGGGACGTTCCGCGTGTTCCGCGTGCCCTACGACGTCGCCTCCGTCCAGGGGAAGATCCGCGCCGCCGGCCTCCCGGAGTATCTTGCCCTCCGCCTCGCCTACGGCCAGTAGCCCCGCCCGGGCCGTCGTCCTCGCCGTCCTGGTCGCGGCGGGCTTCGGACTGCGCCTGCGCGCCGCGAACCACCCCTACATCAGCCAGTGGGACGAGGCGTATCACGCGCTCGTCGCGAAGAACCTGGCCGCGCATCCGCTCGAGCCGACCTTGTACGAGGAAAAGGTCCTGCCGTCCGACGACCGCGAGTGGACGAAGGCGGGCGTCTGGCTCCACAAGCCGCCGCTGCCGTTGTGGCTGATGTCCGCGGGCATCGCGGCGTTCGGGGAAAACGAGCTGTCCTTCCGCTTGCCGGCGGTCGTCCTCGACACGCTCGTCATCGTGCTGGTCTTCCTCCTCGCCGAGGAACTGTTCGGGGCGAAGTCGCGGCCCGCCGGCGCCGTCGCCGCGGGGCTCTACGCGATCAACCCGCTGATGATACGCCTGGTCTCGGGGAGGATCCCCGATGACGCACCGCACGCGGTCAACGTCTTCTTCATCACGCTCACCGTGCTGCTGTTCGCCGTCGCGGCGCGCCGAAACGCCCGCGCGTGGGCGGCGGCGGGCGGCCTCTCGCTGGGCCTCGGGACGATGTGCATGTCCGCCGTCGCTTTGCTCGGGCTGGCCGCGTCGCTTCCGCGGCTGCTCGCGGCGAGGGGGGCGCGAGGGACCGCGCGGCTTCTCGCCGCCGCCGCGCCGGCGTTCGCCGTCGCGGCGCTGCCCTGGCCGCTGTACGCGGCGTCGCGCTGGCCCGGCCCCTGGCGGCACGAATCCGCGCTCCAGCTGAGGCATTTGTTCGCGGCGCTCGACGGCCACGCGCACGCGTGGTGGTGGTACCTGAAGATCCTGCCCGTCCAGTACGGCGGGAGCGCCGTGCTCGCCTGGGCCTTCGCCGGCGGTGCCTTCGTCTATGCGGCCCGCGAGGCGGCTCGCCGTGAGGACGCGGGACTCGCGGCGGCGCTGTGCTGGGCGGCGATCCCGTACGTCTTCTTCTCTCTGATCGCGACGAAGCTCTACGCCTACGTCGCGGTCGCGGTCCCGGGGATGTGTCTGCTGGCGGGCTTCGCGGCCGCGTCGCTGTGGGCGGCGCGCGGCGGACGCCGACGCGCGGCCGCGCTCGCGGTCCTGCTGGCCGCGCTCGCGCAGACCGCGGCGGCCGCGGTCGAGCGCGTCCGCGCGGATTACTCGCTGTGCCCGTGGAACGAGCTCTACGATTACCCGTCCTTCCGCCGGGTGATGCTCAAGCTCCGCGAGGTCCCCGGACCCAAGGTGCTCCTCAATGTGGGGGACTCCAAGCCGCCGCAGGCGATGTACTACTCCGGCGCGGCCGCATATCCGGACGCGCCGTCCGCGCCCCTCGTCAGGGAACTCTTGGCGCGCGGCTTCCGCGTCTTCGTCCTCGTCGAGGAGGAGAAGCACGGCGCGGACGTTCCGTCCACGCTCAAGACGGCCGAGTTCCGCGGAAAGGTCTTCTACGTCCCGCTGCCGCCGCCCCTGAGCCGCGATCTCAAGCACCCCTACGAAGCTTAGGCTGCTGGGTCTTTTTTTAACGGATCGGGCGCCTGTTTGCGCTTGCATTCATTTAGACCATGTTTTAGAATCCCGCACCGGTTGAAAGGCCGGAACAAAGCATTTAATGCCTGACACCCAGATCGTCTCCGGAGGTCTCATGACCCACGCGAAAACTCTCTTCGTCCTGGCCCTCGCTCTCGCCGCCGCTCCCGCGCGCGCGTTCGCCGGTTCCGAAGCCCTGGCGCTCGGCGCGGACAAGGCTTTCCTCGGCGCCTTTGCTCAGCTTCCGATGCCCTCGGCGGCCAAATGGACCGTGCAGATGCCGGTTCCGACGGCCATGCTGAGACCCGGCTCGGACTGGTTCAATCTCGAGGTCCTTGCCCAACTGGGCGCGGCAACGGCCGCGTCCGCGCAGGCGGGCGACATCGACCTCGCGGCGCTCCTTAATAAGCAACTGAAGAGCAACCTCAAGTACAGCATGGGCGGCAAGGACGTCTGGATCAGCGGCGCCTTCGACCGGCAGCAGAACGCCTATGTGTCCATCCTCGTCGACGGCCAGGACGCCAAGTTCTTCAACGTGAAGGGCCTCCTCGACAAGGAGGAGCAGGTCACGGCCGGCAACGCGACCTATAAGCTCTATCTGTCGCCCAACGTCATCAACCAGATGAAGAGCGAGATTATCCTCGAGAACGCGGCCAACGAGGACGACAAGGTCCGGGTCAGCCTCAAGAAGATGCTCGAAGCCGTCGGCGCGAGCGGGGCCTCGGTCGCGGTTTCCGGGCAGAACTACAAGGTGTTCTACACCGACGACATCAAGGCCGGCCGCGTGGACAAGACGGCCAAGTCCTTCACTTTCATCCTGACCGAGGCGAGCGGCGAGATCCACGTGTTCCTGATCCCGGCGGAACTCGTGCCCTCCGACAAGATCGCGGTGTTTAAGATGTTCAACAACACGCGCGTCGGCCTCCTCCAGAAGGACGGAAAGCTCAAGGTGTACGAGAACCCCTAGGCCCCGGGCGGCTTAAGGCGGCGGCTCCGAGAGGAGCCGTCGCCTTTTTTTACGTCTGAAAGTGCCAGGCTTGTAGTCATTAATGCGATTTCCTTATAGTGGGCCATTTGTCGTTCGGAGGCTGGGACCTCGGGCCCATGTCGTCGTCCCGGGCGACTGCTACCATCAAGGCAGAGGATCCCATGAAGAAAAACGCTTCTCCGAACGGCCGCAAGCACGGAATGCGCTCGAAGCCCTCGAGCGATCAGCGCCTCAAGACGACGCTCACGTTCGAGCCCGGGTCTCAGGCCTATCACTGGACCACCGACCGCGGCCGCTCGCGGCCCGTCATCAAGCATTGAAACCCGGCTCGGCCGCCCTCGCGGCCGCGCTTTTCCTTTTCTCGGCGGCGCCCGCGCGGGCTGCCAATCCGAGCATGTCCGAAGATTTTCGGAACATGACGCAGTGGCTGAGTCACGAGATGGCGCAAGGCCTCGCGTTCAGCGCCGGCTCCACGTTCGACCCGCCTCGCGAGGTGAAGGGCTGGGCGCTCCAGCCGGATCTTTCCCTCGGTATCGGCCGCATCCCGTTCAATAAGACGGCATTCCCGCATTTGACGGTTCCGGCCCTTGAGCAGCAGGGGGGCGCCAAAATTTTTCCGAGCTCGGTCCTCTTTCCGAACCTGGCCCTGCACTTGCGCATGGGCCTGCCCTGGAGGGGGGACGCCTATCTCCGTCTCGCCGACGCGACCACGCCTCCGGGCTACAAGATTTCCCCGACCATGACCGCTCAAGTCCAGACGAACTCCTTCGGCGCCGGCATCCGCCAGCATTTCGATCTGTGGAACGAGGATCTTCCGAAGATCGCGCTCGGCGCTCACTTCAACCATGTCCAAGGGCGCACGCGCCTCAAGGGCAACTTCAACGTCGACGTCGACAACAACTTCAAGGCTGACAGCCAGCTCAACGGCGAGATCGACTGGAGTCTCAACAGCTTCGCGCTGACGGCGGTCGCGCACAAGAGCTACGACGCGTGGACCCCGTTCCTCGGCTTCGGCTACAACTACACGACCGGCTCGGTGCGTTCCAAGCTCGAGCTCAAGTCCCGTACCTTCCTGATCACCGACATTGTCGGCGAGAGCAGCGAGCACCCCGAGCAGAGCCAGGGACGCTGGATCGCCGGCGTGCAGTACGCGCGCCCCAAGTGGAGCGCGTTCTTCAACGCGGAGCTCAAGGCGCTCGGCCAGCTCCAGTACCGCAGCTGGGTCGCCCAGCTCGGCGTGGCTTTGCCCTACGAGATCGGCCGCGGACCCAAGATCATCTACAAGAAGCGCGTGCCCGGAACCTACGAGGAGCCGACGAGCTCCTCATCGCAAGCCGCGCCGACGAAAGCGATTCGAGACGAGGATAAGATCGATAAGGCGCCGCAGCCCAAGGTGCGCCGCCCTCTCGATCCGAAGAAGCCCGAACAGGCGCATCCGGACATGATTTTTCTGCAGTGATGAGAAACACTTCGCCCATGAGACGTTTGACGTCCGCCGCGCTTTGCGCGGCGATGCTCCTGTTCTCATGGGGTCCCTCCGTCACGTCGGCGTTCGCTCAGCAGGTGACGGGGAAGGTCTCCGGTGTCTCCGTCGTTCCGCAATTCGGCCTTCTTCCCTCGGGGCCCGGCGTCGGGCTGGGCTCCCCTCTCGTTAATCCGTCGATTTCGCTGCCGTTGTCGTCGCCGCTGATCTCGCTGACCCCGTCGCTCGCGGCCCCGTCCATCAACGCCGCCGTCGCCGCGCCCGTGGCCTTGAAGGCGAACGCCGTCGCGGTCAAGCCGGTCGCCGCGAAGCCGGTCCCGCACCTCGTCTTGGTCCCGTCCGCGCTCGAGGCCGTCAAGCCGTCCGCGCCGGGTGAATCCTTCGGCCGCGCCGCCGAGGAGGACTTCGCCAAGCGCCTGACCGGAGAGAACCTCGCCGCGGCGTCCGGCGACGCCGCCGGCCCGGTCGGCGTCGAGGCCGCCGTTCTTCCGGCCCTGCAGCCCACTCTGTCCGCCCCGTCGATCGGTGAGCGCGAGAACGGCGCCCCGAAGATCACGGAGCCCGCGCCGCCGACGAAGCCCGAGGGCGAGAAGCGCGGCGCCCTCTTCCCTCTGGTGCTCGCGGGCCTGTCGGCTCTCGCGTGGGGCGGCCTCGAGTTCGCGCGGTGGAGCGCGCACGCGCTCTCCGCCCAGGGCGGCGCGCCTTCGGCCGGAGGAACGGCGCTCGCCGTCGCCGGCATCGCGGCGATGGCGCTCACCGGCGCGTTCGTCCTCAACGTGCTCGTCGACGCGGTCGTGTTCGTCGCCGCGGTGTGGCGCGGACGCCGCGTGTCCGACGTCGACCTGCGCGCCTTCCTGCGCTCCGAGGTCCTCGAGGGGCGGCTCGACGGCAACGCGGCGGCCCTCGTCAAGGCGTACCGCCCCGACAACCGCTACAAGGATTTCACGTTCGCCTTTGCCTCGCGCGGCCTGATCTGGGTCCGCCCCGAGCTCGCGGCGACGCCGTGGCTTCTGCGGCAGGTCCTACTGCACGAGCTCGCCCATATGAGGGCGAGCGCCCCGCGCGGCCCTCCGCGCGGAGCGCTGCGCGGCCTGCTGTCGGCGCTCGGCTCCGAGCTTCGCGCCCGCGCGGCCGAGTTCAAGGGTCCGGGCGCTCTCAAGAAGATCAAGGTCTCCGGGCTGCAGCGCGCGCTGACCCAGACGCAGACGTCGCTGCGCCTCTCGCGCCCTTACGACGTGCTCGTGCTGAACCCCGACTCGAAGGAGCTCGAGGATCCCAAGCTGTACGACGGCCTCTCCGACGGCGCGGCGCGCGTCACCTCGCTGAAGAACGACGAGCCGCAGAAGGCGCTGGCCGAGAACGGCGTCTCCCGCTTCCGCGCGATCGTCCTCGGACGCGCGACGAAGGCCTTGCCGGAGCCGAAGAGCAAGGAGGACGTCCGGCTGCAGTCGGTCCTCAAGCAGCTCGACAGCCTCTACGTGCTCGCGACGCGCCTCGTCGTGCGCGGGGACGCGTTCAACGGCACGACCGAGGTCGGCGCGTGGACGGACCTCGTCGGCCGCGCCCAGCGTCTGAAGGAGAACGGCTCCCGCCGCGCGCTCCAGGCGTTCGAGGGCGAGGTGCGCAAGCTCTGGCGGCAGATCGCCTCGCAGCGCCTCAAGGGCGTCGGCGTGACCGACTTGATGGACGGCTTGTACGGCGGCCTGCGCGACCGCGGCTTCGCCTTCCTGTCGTTCGGCCCCGACGACGCCGGCGTCGTGTCCTGGGAGAAGCTGCTCCGCTATTGGGAGTCCGCGGACGGCGGCCAGTTCCGCGTCACGCGCGTCGATCTCGAGGACGGCGGTCACCTGCTCATCCTGCGCAAGGTCGAGGCCCGGGTCGGCCTCTGGCTGCGGCCGATCAAGGGTGGGCGCATCGCCGTCTCGGTTCCGAACGCGTCCTTCACCGAGGAGGGCCGCGCGACCGCCCGCAAGTCGCTCGAGGACGCCGGCTTCGGCCAGCAGCTCGAGCTGTTCGACAAGATGGAGGTCACGGTGCGCCACGTGTTCGGCGCGGACGTCGGGCGGCAGGAGATTTACGTGACCGTGCCGCGCCGCAACGCGACCGCGATCCGCAAATACGTGAGCTCGAGCGCCGAGATCCTGGATTCGCAGTCGAATTTCGAGCCGCAATTGATGGACTCCGCCGGCCTGCACGCGGTCAAGCCGGTCTGGCGGATCGGGATCACCGGCGCGGACGGCTCGATCATGTGGATCGACACCGGGGGTGACGCGACGCACGAAGATTTCGGCAGGCGCCTCGACGTCGTCGACATGGTCGACGAGGGCCCCGAGGATTGGGCCGCCCACGGCACGCACGTCGCCGCCATCTCGATCTCCGGCAACGACGGTTTCCCCGGCATGGCGAGAGGCGCCAAAGGCATCATGGCGAAGGTCTTCTCGCGCGACCAGGCCGGCGCCTCCGACGGCGACATCATGGGCTCGGCCGCCGTCGGCCTCAAGAAGGGCGTCGACGTGATCAGCGTGAGCCTCGGCAGTCGGGGCACGTCGGCCGACAACCTCGCCGACTTCTTCTCCCAGCTCACGAAGCAGAAGAACGTCGCCGGCGAGTACCCGATCGTCACGGCGAGCGCCGGCAATTCCGGCCCGTTCGACAAGACCTTGAGCCAGCCGGCGGCCGGTGTCGAGGTCATCGCGGTGGCCGCGGCCGCCAAGAGCAAGGACGACGGTATACCCGAAGTCGCGTTCTACAGCTCCGTGGGGCCGGATATCGACCGTCGCTACGCGATCAAACGCTATCGCTTTAAGCCCGAAATCACGGCCATCGGCGGCGACGTGACGACCACTGCGGGCTCGAGCAACGTCTACAAGGACGGCGTCTACGCCGCCAAATCGAAGGACGCGCCGCGCTCGGCCTCGGATCTCGAGGACGGCAAGCACACCGGCTTATCCGGTACCTCGATGGCGAACCCCGCGCTCGCGGGCATCGCCCTGCTCGTGAAGCTCGCGATGCGCTCGGCAGGCGCGATCACGCCTTTCGTCGCCGAAAACATGGCCTTCGCGGTCCGCTCCGTGCTCATGCGTACGGCCAAGGACATGGGCGTGCCGCTCTGGTTCCAGGGCGCGGGCTTCGTGGACGCGTGGGCCGCCGTGTCGCTCGTCGCCGGCTCCGGGACGCGCGCTCTCGGCCTGGGCGTGCGAAACGCGTGGCGCCGGCTGACGGGCGCGGCACCCGTTCCCGCCGCCGACGCGTGGGGCTGGCTCGAGCGGCTCAAGGGCGTGCAGGACGCCGAGGACCGCGCGTTCCGCGAGGCCGAGCTCGCGAAGAGCGAGGCGCAGGCGCAGCAGGAGCAGGAGGGAGAAGGTCCGGACGAGGCCTCCGAGGAGCCGGTGGACCGCTCCGCGATGGGCAACGTCGTGCAGGCCGAGGTCGTACGTCGTTTCAACGCCGCCCGCGACCTGGAGGTCCCGGCGCTGCTCACGGCGCTCACGGACGGCGTGTGGCTCGTCCGCATGCGCGCCGCCGCCGTGCTGCTCAACTTGAAGGCGCCCGCGTCGGCCGCGGCGCTCGCCGAGGCCGGTCTCAACGATCCCGACGCGCGCGTGCGGCAGATGGCGTTCCTAGCGCTCGCCGAGCTCCCGACGCATTCCATCGACGCGTTGCTGCGACAGGCGGCCTCGAACGAGTCCTGGGACGTCGGCGCCTACGCGGCCTACGCGCTTATCCGCCGGGGCGACCGCACGGCGATCGCGCGCGTGGTCAAGGAACTTTCGAACCCCGACAAGCGCGCGCGCTTCACCTCCACGTGGCTTCTCGGTCAGATCGGCTCCTACGCGACCGCGGCCGAGGCCGAAGGCCTGTCGGCGCGCGTGCGCGACCGCGCGGAGCGCGGCAACATCCGCCATCTCGCCGCGGCGGCGCTGTCGAACCTGGCTGACGCGGTCCCCGAGGCGATCAGCGACCGCGTCGTCACGGACATGCTCGACGCGGCCGGCACGGAGAACCTCGCGCTGACGCGCACGATCGCGAAGGTTTTCCCGATCGCCGTCCGCAGCAAGGCGTTCATCGCGCGCCTGCGCTCCGAGCCGCTCAAGCCCATCATCACGGATTTCGTCGTCAAGAATCGGGATGCTATCAGCAAGCCCGGCGCGCTGAGCGAGCTCGTCCAGCTGCTCGCGCGCGCTGCGGACGTGCCGCTCGACGCGCCGACGACGCCGATGGATTCCTCCGGCTCGGGCGTCTCCGGCGTGGACGAGGCGCTCGGACCGCTCGACCTGTTCGTGGTGCCGCCGCCCGGGGGTCCGACTTCCGTCGACGCCGAGACACTCAAGCGCTTCGAGACGACGACGAAAGCGTCCCTGCCCGTGTCGCGCGCGTTGTGGCTGTCGGTGCCCGAGCACAAGCTCTACGCCCTGACGATCGCTCTCGAGCACCGCGGCTGGACCGTGCGCCGCTCGCTGCCGTACTATCCGCTGTCGAACGCGCCGGCGGAAGCGGGCGGGCTCACGGTCGACCTCGGCGCGGCCGAGTCCGCGCTTCCCGCGGACGCGGACATGTCGTTCGTGCGCATCCGGGCCGCCGCCGGCGTGTCCGAGCTGCGCGTGATGGCCGCGCTCGAGCGCGTCGCCGAGGCCGCGAAAGGCAAGGGGCCGGTCGTGATCGCGCTGACCTTGGCCGCTCCGACCACGCGCCGCACGCCGCTCTCCATGCTGATCGACCGTCTCGTCGCCTCCGGCATCGGCATCGTCGTCGGCGCCGGCAACGCGGGGCCGAAGACCGGCTCCGTTTCGGCCCCCGGCGACTCGGGGCTCGCGGTGGTCGTCGCGGCGGCGAGCAAGGACGGCCTGCAGTATTACTCCTCTCGCGGCACGCCAGAGACGCCCCGCGTCACCTGGACCGACCTGGTCGACGATCTGCAGCCGGGCGAGGCGCTCGCGCAGTTGGCCGCAACGGCGGCCGAGGCCGTCGCCGGCGGGCCCGCGCCGGTTCCGGCCAAGATCATCGGCACGGCCGTCGCGGCCGAGCGCACCGCCGCGAAGCTCGCGGAGCTCGCGCGCCTGCTGTCCGAGGGCATGACGGCGGCCGGGCGACCGCTGCCCGACGGCTGGTTCCTCTACCTGACCGCGCTCGTCAAACGCACGGCGACGGCGATGCCGACCTACGGCCAGCACGAGGTCGGGGCGGGCCTGTTCGCCTCCAAGGACGCCGCCGTCGACGCCCTGCGCGCGCGCCTGCACGATCCCGAGGCGATCGTGCGCGAGGCGAACGCCCTGGCCGCCGAGGCGCGCAGGCGCACGGCGCCTCCGGCGACGCCGAAAACGCCGGGCCCGGGCCCGGCGCGCCGCGCGATCCGCGCGCTGCTCGGAGCGTTCCTCACGGCCTCGCCCGTCCACGCGCCGGCGAAGGCGCTCGCCGAGCACGTCGCCGGCTCACAAAAGGCGCCGGCCGTCGACGCCGACGCGAGCTGGTGGAAGGATAAGTCCGCGACGCGCACGGCCGTGACCGTCCCTCTCTACGCGCTGCGGCCCGTAAAAAAAAACGCTGACCCGGGAGTAGGGAAGTACTCGGACCTCGGGCGGTATTACCGCGAAGAGCTTGCGGGCCAAGGAACGGACGCGGTGCTCCTCCTGCCGCATTTCGCGACGACCGGCGAGAGCCCCTACGCTCCGGTCAGCCTATTCGCGCTGAACGAGGACCAGATCGACTGGTCGTCGGTCGAGGAAGTCCGCGCCGATCCCGCGCTGGCCGCGCGCCTCGTCGCTCCCTCTCAGAGCGTGGACTACTCCGCGCTGCGCGTGAGAGAGGGCGCGGTCGCCCGCGAGGCGTACGCGCGCTTCCTGAAAGCCGGGGGCCCGCGCGCGGCCGACTTCACCGCTTTCGCCGCGAAGAACGCGGACTGGCTCGACGAATACGCCGAGTTCATGGCGCTGTCCTCCCTGATCGGCAAGCCCGCGCTCGATTGGACCGCCGAGGACCAGAGCGGGGCGCGCGCGAAATCCGACTTCGCCGGCCTCGCCGCAGTCCGCCGTTGGTCGCAGTGGCTGGCCCACGACCAATTGAAGGCCGCGCTCGACGAGGTCCACGCGGCCGGCGGCAAGGTCCTGTTCGACATCCCGATGTTCCGGGCCAAGAACGGCGTGGACGCGTGGAAGCGGCCCGAGCTGTTCGCCGACCTACGCTCGCGCAACCCCGGCATCGTCAACGCCTGGGTCCACGAGGATTGGAAAGATTTGGCGCTGTGGCGCTGGTCCGAGCTGAAGAAGGGCGGCTACGCGGCGGCGCTCGACCCGTACCGGCATTGGCTCGAGTTCGGCTTCGACGGCGCCCGCGCCGACGCGCTGCACTTCGCCTATAAGTTCGGAAACGGCCAGCTCGCGAGCGGCGACGAGCCCGGCGACGAGTACGTCGCGGCGCTGAGCGGCGTGCTGAGCGCGCGCGGCGCGTTCCCGCTCGCCGAGGCGTTCGAGGGCAAGGACGCCGACGCCCGGCGCCTCGGCTTTGTCACCGTCGGCGGCGACTGGAAGAAGGTCAGCTCGCACGACGACGCGCGCAGCCCCGACTTCCTCGGGCGCTACTTCGCGGCCCTGCGCGAGCCGTCCTCGGGCGCGGGCGCCAAGTTCGTCGCCTACGCGCTCGGCGACGAGTGGCGCGACCCGCTCGGCGTGAAGGAGATGCGCGACGGCGTCTCGACGTGGCGCTACCGCATCCCGCTCCCGGAGGACGCCGATTACAAGGACCGCGCTCGCTCCGACGCGCGGCCCCAGCTCCGCGCGCTCAAGGCCGCCAAGGACGGCGACGTCTGGGCCGCGGCTGAGTCGGTGCGCGCGGCGTTCGTCGCGGCGGCCGGCACGTTCGTCAAGCGCGACGGGGATTCCGTCCAGATCTGGGCCGCGAGCATGGACTGGTTCCTCGAGGAGTGGGGGCGCGACACGTTCATCTCGTTGCCGGGCCTATTGCTGTCGACGGGCCGCTTCGAGGATGCGAAGTCCGTGCTTCGCCGCTTCGCCGCGTTCGAGAAGGACGGCCTGATCCCGAACCGGATCAACGGCAAGGACTCGGAATACAACACCGCCGACGGCCCGATGTGGTACGTCCAGGCGCTGAAGTCCTACGCCGAGGCTTCTGGCGACTGGGCGTTCGTCGACGAAATGGCCCCGGTCGCGCGCCGGATCATGTCCGCCTACGAGAACGGCGCCTCCTACGAGCGCTACGGCCGGAAGAACGTCATCAAGATGGACGCGGACGGGCTCGTCGTCACGCCCGCCCAGGCGACATGGATGGACGCCGATCCCGAGGGGCGCGACAAGCCCGTCACGCCTCGATACGGCAAGGCCGTCGAGATCAACGCGCTGTGGTACGCGAACCTGCGCTTTCTCGCGGAGCTCGATCGCCGCGCGGGCGACGACGCGTCGGCGAAGGTCCGCGGCGCGCTCGCCGATAAGGTGAAGGCGTCGTTCAACGAGAAGTTCTGGTTCGAGTCCGAGGACAACCGTCGCGCCTGGGGCGGCTCGGGCGGCGCTCTGCGCGACGTCGTCGAAGGCGACCCGCACGGCGACGCGATCCGGCCGAACATGCTGTTCGCGGTCTCGAAGGGCGGCGACCTGCTGTCGCCCGAGCGCCGGCGCGCGGTCGTGCTCGCGGCGACGCGCGACCTGCTGACGCGCAAGGGCCCGCGCACCTTGTCCGACCGCGACAGCGGCTACCGCGCGTCATACGACACGTCCAAGCCGCCGCTCGAGAAGGACCAGGCCTACCACCAGGGCACGGTCTGGCCGTGGCTCATGGGCGCGTTCGCCGAGGCGCTCGCGCAAGTGCGCCGCGACATGGGCTGGGATGAAGCGCGTATCGGCGCGGAGACCCGGGGGCTGATCACGCCGCTCGTCGAGGCCCTCGCGAGCGGCCCCGAAGGTTCGCTGCCCGAAGTCTACGACGGGGGGGCGAGCGATCCCGCCCTGAAGGATTTTTCGCTCGACGACCGTGCGGGCCTCGCGCCGGTCTTTAAGACGGCCGGCCCCGTGCAGAATCCGGGCGGCACGCGCTCGCAGGCCTGGAGCGTCGCCGAGATCCTGCGCCTGCTCGCGCGCTAGCTACTGGCCGGCGAAGAGCGCCGCGGGATTCGGCTTGTTCGGCGGCGGGGCCTTGCTCGGGGCGCGGTTTAAGTCGGGGAACGGATAGCGGAACGGATACGGCTGCGGATAGCGCAGCGGGTACGGCAGGTCCCACGACGGCTGGATGTCCTCGCGGGTGACCGCCTTGAACGCGCCGTTCGGAGAGCACAGCACGGACTGGTTTTCCGTGATTCCCGCCGAGGCCTTCAGGCAGTCGACCGGCGCGTTGTCCACGGCGCCGGAGCACAGCAGCGCCGGGTACTGCGTCAGCCCCTGCGCCGCGTGGTAGCACGTCACCGGCGCGTTCGAGCGCGCGCCGGCGCACAGCAGCGCGGGATAGTCGGTGACGTTCTTGGCCGCGGCGAAGCACGACACCGGCGCGTCGGACTCGGCGCCGGCGCACAGCAGCGCGGGAAAATTAGTCACGTTTTTCGCGGCGGCAAAGCACGAGAGCGGTGCGTTCGACGCTGCGCCGGAGCACAGCAGTGCGGGATAGTCGGTGACGTTCTTGGCCACGGTGAAGCAGGCGGCCGGGGCGTCCGACTTCGCGCGCGCGCACAGCAAGGCGGGGAAACTCGTCAGGCTTTTCGCGGCCTTCCAGCAGGAGAGGGGCGCGTTCGACTCGGCGCCGGAGCACAGCAGGGCGGGATAGTCGGTCAGGCTCTTCGCGGCCGGGAAGCAGGCGGCGGGGGCCGTCGTCGCGGCGCCCGCGCAGAGTAGCGGCGGGTACGTCGTCAGGGGCTTGGCGGCGGCGTAGCAGTCGACCGGTCCTGGAGCGGCCTGAGCCGCGAACGGCAGCATCGTAAGGACGACGAGAAGCGTCTTCATCTCTCCTCCGCGCATCTACGCCAATTGAGCCGAGTATACAGATTTTCCGAATGATAGAATGGCGCATGCGCCGGTTCTCGGCCGTTCTTTTTTTGACCCTCGCGACGCCGGTTTTCGCGGCGAATCCCGCCGCCCTGTTCGACGCGCACGGCTGCGGCTCCTGCCACAAGATCGGCGAGCGCGGGGGGAACTCCGGGCCGGATCTCACGATGGTCGGCCATCGCCGCCCGAGGCCGTGGCTCGAGAAGTGGCTCGCGAGCCCGCGCGCCTATAAGCACGACACGAGGATGCCGGAGCAGGGCCTGAGCGCCCCGGACGGCGCGGCACTGGCGGAGTTCCTCTCCGCGCAGAAAGGCCAGGCGTGGGGAACCCGCCGTCCGTGGGACATGGTTTATGGCGCCGAGCAGGGGCGCCTCGTCTACGTCCGCGCCGGGTGCGTCGCGTGCCACGGCGTCCAAGGCCGCGGCGGGCATCCGAATCCGGGCGGCCGCGGCGGCTGGATTCCTGCCCTTCCGCCGCTTCTCGCCACCTATAAGAAGGAAGAGCTGCTCTCGAAGCTCAAGCGCGGCGCGAAAGCCGACTCCGATCCGGGCATGACCGCCGAGGTGGACATGCCCGCGTGGGACGGCGCGCTGAGCGCAAGCGAGCTCGACGCGCTGGCCGATTATCTTCTGACCCTCGCCAAGGCCGGGCCTAAAGACGGAAACCCCAAGGACGACTTTTAAAACATGAACGACCTTCACGAATGGACGAGCCTGATCCTGCGCTGGACCCACGCGATCACCGGGATCATGTGGATCGGCCAGACTTACCTGTTCAACTGGATGGAGAAGGCGTTCGAGCCGCCGCGCGACGCGAAGGCCAAGCCGAACATCTCGGGCGAGCTGTGGATGGTGCACGGCGGCGGCTTCTATCTCGTGGAGAAGCAGAAGTGGCCGGAGATCATGCCGCGCGTCCTGCACTGGTTCAAGTGGGAGGCGATGCTGACCTGGCTGTCCGGCTTCCTGCTCTTGTC
>JBBQVX010000027.1:0-31395 GCA_038211115.1 Elusimicrobiota bacterium
AGATCGAGGAGAACAAGCGCATCGTCCTCATCAACGCCGGCAGCAAGGAGGACGCGGAGAAGGGCGTGGGCTTTCGCTCGGAGATCACCTTCAAGGCCGTCGGCGGCAAGACCGAGATCACGATGCGCTCCGTGTTCCCGACCGTCGCGATGCGCGAGTTCGTGGTGAAGGAGGTCAAGGCGATCGAGGGCGGCCAGCAGACGCTGGCGCGCCTGGCCGCGCACGCCGAAGGCCATTTCGTCCTCTTCCGCATGGTCGACGCGACGCGCGAGCGCGTGTGGCGCGCCTGGACCGACGAAAAGGAGCTCGTCTCGTGGATGGGGCCCAAGGGCACTGAAGGCGGCGTCTCGAAGATGGACTTCCGCATCGGCGGGACCCACCACTATTCGATGAAGGCGGGCGGCGTCGAAATGTGGGGGCTGCTGACTTATAAAGAGATCGACATGCCCAAGAAGCTCGTCTATGTTCAGCAGTTTTCGGACAAAGATCGCGGACTGGGTAGCCACCCGATGGCTCCAACCTGGCCGAAGAAGACTCTGACGACGGTCTGGTTCCAGGAGTTCGGTCCGAAAACGCTCATCTCCTTGTACTGGGCGCCGATCGACCCGACCGCGTCCGAGACCAAGACCTTCAACGACGGCATGGCCGGCATGAACCAGGGCTGGGGCGGCTCGTTCGACCGTCTCGATGAGTTCCTCAAGGAGGGAAAATGACTTCCGCGACCAAGAAGCCCAATCTCGTTCTGACGCGCCTGATCGACGCTCCGCGCGAGCGCGTGTTCAAGGCCTGGATCGATCCCGAGCAGTTCGCCTACTGGTGGGGGCCGCACACCTTCACCACGCCGCGGGTGAAGCTCGACGCCCGGCCCGGCGGCAAGATCGACATCGACATGGCGGGGCCTAAAGGCTCCCCGTGGGAGAAGCCGTATCCGATGCACGGGGAATTCAAGGAGGTCTCGCGCTACGACCGCCTCGTCTTCACGGCGAAGCTGCCCGACGGCAAGGGCGGCTACGGGCTCGAGAACCTCAACGAGGTGACGTTCGTCGACAAGGCGGGAAAGACCGAGCTGACCTTGTCGGTGACGACGTTGTTCGCGTCGCCGGAGATGGCGGGCGCGCTCGCGGGCATGAAGGAAGGCTGGAGCCAGAGCCTCGAGAGGCTCGACGCGCTGTCGCTCGGCCGCATCGAGAAGCACGCGCACTTGTCGGCTTCGCCGTCGCGCGTATGGAAGGCGCTCACCGATTACCGCGAGTTCGGCGCCTGGTTCGGCGTGAAGCTCGACGAGCCGTTCACCGTCGGCCGGACGTCGACCGGCCGCATCACCCATCCGGGCTACGAGCATGTGGAGTGGAAAGCGGACATCATCGCGATCGAGCCCGAGAAACGGTTCGCGTTCGCGTGGCACCCGTACGGGATCGACCCGAAGGTCGACTACACGAAGGAGACGCCGACCACGGTCGAGTTCCGCCTCGAAAAGGGACCGGCCGGTTCGCACTTGATCGTCACCGAGTCCGGCTTCGACGACGTCCCGGCCGCGCGCCGCGAGGAGGCCTTCCGCATGAACGACGGCGGCTGGACCGCGCAGATGGATAACATCGTGGCGCATGTGGCGAAGAACCCCTGAATATCGGAGAATGAACGCATGAAAATCGCCAAAATTATCGGCGGGGTCCTCCTCGCCGCCGTCGTCGTCGTACTCGGCCTGGCCTCGCGGAAGCCGGATACCTTCCGCGTGGAACGGAAAGTCGTCATCAAGGCCGCGCCGGAGAAGATCTTCCCGTGGCTCGAGGACCCGAAGCGCACGACCGAGTGGTCGCCGTGGGAAAAGAAGGACCCGGCCATGAAGAAGACCTTCAGCGGCCCCTCCAAGGGCGTCGGCGCGGCCTACGCGTGGGACGGCAACAAGGAGATCGGCGCCGGCAGCCTCGAACTCACCGAGGTCGTCGCCTCGAAGAAGGTCGTGATGAAGCTCGACTTCACCCGCCCGATGGTGGGCCACAACATCGCCGCGTACGAGGTGGCGCCTGTCGCGGGCGGCAGCGAAGTGACGTGGTCCATCACGGGCCCGATGCCGTTCGTCTCCAAGATCATGTGCACTTTCATGAATATGGACAAGATGATCGGCTCCGAGTTCGAGAAGGGCCTCTCCGACCTCAAGACGATCGCCGAAAGATAAAGCTGGTGTCAGGCCTCCCGTTGTGCAGTATTTGAATACTGCAACAACGGGAGGCCTGACACCGATTTAGGGCTTGGCGGGGCCGGCGATCGCGGCGCGGATGCCGCGGTAGAGGCCGATCAGGAACGCGATCCCGGTGAGGTTCATCGCGAGGACTCCGGCGAACCACGCGAGTTGGACGAAGCGCGCGAGCAGGAACGCTCCCGCGGCCTTCGCCGTCGGGCGGCCCGTTTCGGCGGTCTTCTCGTTCATCACGGGCTTGAGGCCCGAGACCATTCGGTCGAAGAGCTTCTTCGAGCCTTCCGACGACGCGAACCAGCCGTCGAGCAGGCCCTGGGTGAACAGTGCGCGCTTGCTGCCCGGCCGGGATTCCCCGTACGCCGCCGCCGCGTAGGCGAACGGCGCGCGCAGCAGGCCGATGACGAGGCCGAGTGCCGCGGACACAACGAACTCCACGGCCTGGATCACGCCGGTCGGCACCCAGATCGCCGACAGCCACACGCCGTTCCAGTACGTGCGCTTAAGCCAGTAGTTCGCGTGGTCCTTGAGATTGGATCGGAACTCGGTGTCGTCGCTCCAGAACGAGGCGACGCCGTAGAAGGACTCGCCGGATTTGAAGAATGAGCGGAAGAAGCCGCGCAGACCCTTCCAGACGTACTCCGGGAGGTGCATCAGGAGGAACGGGCTCGTGGCCGCGGCGAGAGCGAGCGTGCCCCAGCCGACCCAGCCTCCGAAGAAGCCGGCCCAGACCGCGCCGACGGCGGCGGCGGCGCCGAGGGCGCCGAAGAACGCGCCGAGTTCGGACTCGTCGAAATGGCCGTCCTTCTCCTGGGTCTTCTTCACCCAGCGCTGGAAGCCCCAGCCGCCGAGCAGCGCGATGAGTCCGACCCAGATCGCGTTGCCATTGAGGAGCAGGAACAGGCCGTTGTAGAACAAGGCCTTGCCCGCGAACGACTTGAGGAAACCGGGCGTGCGCGGGCCCATGAAGGGCATCGCGGCCAGCGGCAGGATGAGCGAGAAGTACAGGCCGATCTGGATGAGCGAGTGGCCCGCGAGGATCGGCAGTCCGAAGAAGTAGGCGGGAACGAGCGCCAGCGCGACGGCGATCAGCTTCGGCGCGATCGGCGCCTTGGCCGGCGTTCCGGGTTCGGGCTGGTCGGGCTCCGTCGGCTTCTCGGACGGAGAGTCGTTGCGCTCGACCCGGAGCGAGCTCGGGTTATGGCGCTTCTCGTCGTAAGTCCCGATCCGGCCGAAGGCGAGAACGAGGCCGGCGACGGACAGAAGCGGCGTCGCGATGGCCGCGTAGGCGAGCCAGCCGAGCTGCAAAGCGCGCAGGCCGAGGGAGCCCATGGCGCTGACGAGGAGCTTGGGAGAGTTCGCGACCGGGATCAGACGCTTCTCGATGGGGTTGAAGCGGGAAACCTTGCCGTTCTGGACGTTGTCGAAGACGAGGCGCGCGGCCTCGGCGAAGTACACGTCGGTCTTCGAGCCGGGCCGCAGCTTGTGCGCCGCGCCCCACAGGAAGTTGACCGGCGCGGCGACGGCGCCGATGAACAGGCCGCCGAGCGCGGAGAGAACGTACATGACGGCCTCGGCGAGCAGGATCGGCGTCCAGATCACCGCGAGCCAGACGGCGTTCCACTTGGAAGAAGTCCAATGACGCTTCGAGAAATTCTGCAGACGGTCGAGGAGCACGGTGTCACGGTGGATCGCGGTCAGCACGCGCGAGAGGCCCTTCGCTCCGAGCCAGAGGCCCTCGAGCGCGGAGGAGAGGCCCTTGCCGACCCAGCCGGGCAGGTGGAACCAGAGCAGGGCCGCGAGCGGGTAGGACAGGTAGAGGAGCGCGGACGCGGTCCAGCCGAGCGGCGACGACAGCGCGAGCGCCGTACCCGTCACGGCGGCCAAGCCGCCGAAAAAGGCGGACAAAGTCTCCGTCGAGCCGTAGGAGCCGTAGCGGCCCTCGCTCTTTCCGAGGCCGTAGCGGGTCAGGCCCCAGCCGCCGACGAGCGCCAGCGCGCCGGTCCAGAGAAGGGCGGGAGCGACGGCCAAGCCGACGACATACGTCAGGAACGCCGCCGTGCCGCCGACGACGAGCCCGAGGGCGGAGAGGGTCACGCCGGGGGCCGCGCGCAGGATCTTCGGCGAGGTCTCGCCCAAAAACGGCATGACGGCGAGGGCCGCGCTCGACGCGATCACGAGACCGCCGATGAGGTAGGCGGACGCGGCGAGCATCGGCAGGCCTAGGAACACGCCCGGCGCCAGCGCGAGCACGGCGGATAATAGTCGCGGCCAGAACGGCCCTTTCGGTCCGCGCGTCTCGGGCGTCTTGTCGGCGGGCGGCGTCGGCGGGACTCCCGAGTTATGGACGGAGGCCGCGGCGGCCTCGGCGATCGAGTCGCCGGCGGGACGCGCGAGCTGGCGCGATTCGTTGAAGTCGGAGAAGTCGCCCGAGGCGGGGGCCGAGACGTCGGCGCCGCGGCGCAGCGCCGGCGCTCCCGTCAGGACGTTCTCGAGTTCCTGGCCGACGCCGCTGGCCGAGATCGGAGTCGCGTTCGCGATGGGGCCGGCGTTCTCGAGCGCGGCGACGGTCGCCTTCGCGGCGGCGGACACGGTCTGGGTCAAGGCTGCCGGCTTGGACGCGACGACGACGGGCGAGGGCGTCAGGGCGACGACGGAGGGGGCGGCGAGAACGGGCGTCACGGCGAGCGCTTTGGCGGCGACGGCGGGAACGAGCAGCGGCGGAGCGGAGGGGGCGTTTAGCGTCGCGCTCAGGCCGAGAGCCGACGGCATTAAGGAAGGAATAGAGGAAACGCTTCCGCCTAAGCCCATGGCCGGGACCACGATGGAGACGCCGCTGCCCGCCGAGACGGCGCTGGCACGGATGTTTTGCGCGGCGGCGTAGGGAGCCAGGCCGGGGCAGGAGAGGATGAGGGAGACGGCGACGGCGGACGCGGCGGCGCGGCGGAGGAGGAAAAGGTTCATACGCCGATATTACGAAAGCGCGCGCGGAGGGCTGAAGGGCCTTTGGTCCCTTAATTTCTCGTCAATGGGCCTATTTTTTTCCCCGCCCGCGCATGGCGCGGTCGTTGAGGAGTTCGTTCACGCGGTTGAGGTACGCGCGGGCCGTGGGACAGGGGCGGCGGGCGAGGCCCTCGCGAACGACCGCGCGCGCGCGGTCGTCCATTCCCCAGTTGAAATAATCGGCGCTCAGGATCGCGCTGGCGCAGGCGTCCTCGCCGGCGGCTGAGCCCGCGAGGTCGATCGTGAAGCGGGATTGCCATTCCCACTGCCGTTCGACGCACAACGGCGCCAGCCACGCGGCGAGCGCCGCGGCCGCGGCCCAGGACCAGCGCTTCGGCGCGCGGGCGGCCGCGAGCGCCGCGATCCACGCGAGCCCCGCGAAGGAGGCGTACAGGTAGCGGTCGGCCGCGAGCGAGGAGACGGGGATCACGTTCGACACGGGCAACAGGAAGGCCCCCGCCCAGGCGAGCCCCAGGATCCAGGGACGGCGCTTGAGCATGCCGTGAACGAACACTCCCGCGAGCGCCGCGAGGATCAGCGCCCCGGAGGCCCAGAGCGTCCAATCCGCGGGATCGGCCAGGGTGTAGCAGGGGCGCTGGCCGTAGGGCCACAGCGCCGACCGGGCGTGCACGGCCAGGCCGGCGAGCGCGAACTTCGTGTGCGACGCCAAGGTCCCGCCGTACAGGCCGCTGTCGGTGGTGTGGCCGAGCACGAATGAACGCAGCGCGACGAAGGCGACGGCGAGGCCGAAGTAGGGCGCCGCGCCCCGCGCCGTTTCGCGGAGCGTCGCGCGCGGTGAGCGCGCCCAATCCCAGGCGGCGAGGGCCAGCGGAAGGCCGAGGGTGCTTTCCTTGAACAGCGCGCCTACGGCGAACAGTGCGAGCGCGCGCCCGCGGCGCCGCTTGACGTGCTCCCGGAGCGCGAGCAGGCAGAACAGCAGCGAGAAGACGGACGGGCGCGCGCCGCTCACGTAGGACACGGCCTCGGCTTGCGCCGGGTGGAAGGCGAACAGAACCGCGCCCGCGGCCGCCGCGGGAAGGCTCCCGCACAGCTCCCAGCCGATGAGTAGGACGAGCGCCGCGTTGGCCGCGTGGCCCGCGACGTCGGGAAGGTGGAAGAAGAAGGCGTTGAAGCCCGCGAGCCGCGCGGTCGCCGCGTAGGACAGCGTCGCGAGCGGTCGGTAGGCGACGGTCAACTCCTTATCGAGGCTGTTGGCGCTCTTGAGGTAGAAGAACGAGGGCCAGCGCGCGGGCTCGCGCACGACGGGGTTGGCGAGGAAGTTGCTCTCGTCATCCTTGAGGAAATCCCCGGAGAGCGAGACGGTCCAGACGAAGAAGACGGCCGCCCCGGCGATCAGGAGGGGAAAAAGCGCGCTGCGACGAGTCCGATCCACCGCCGGAATTTATCATTTAACGGACGGTGTCAGGCTTGCCGGATTCCAGTATTTCCATGAGTGCCGCACGAAGGAAATACTGGAATCCGGCAAGCCTGACACCGAAGCCGCCGCGAAATGGTAAATTTTTTGCCATGAAGCTTCCGCGCGGACGGCTCCTCGACGCGGCGATCGCCGTAGTCCTGCTCGCCGCGACGCTCGCGGCGTTCTCGCCGATCCTGGGTCACGGCTTCGTCTTCGACGATTTCGCGCTGATCGTCCATAACGTCGGCATCCGCGGCCTCGACGTGGCGCGGCTGCGCTGGATGTTCCTCTCGACCTATCTGACCACGTACATGCCGCTCGGCTGGGCGGCGTTCGCCACGGTGTTCGCGCTCGGCGGGCTCGATCCCGCGGCGTTCCACGCGGCGAACCTCGCGGCGCACTGGCTCGTCTGCCTCGCGTTGTTCGCCGCGGCGAGGCGCTTGTTCCGTCTCGCGGGGAATCCGAAGCCGGAGGCGCCGGCTTTCGTCGCCGCGCTCTTGTTCTGCGTCCATCCGTTCCAGGTCAACACGGTCGCGTGGGCGATCGAGCTACCGGACATGCTGTCGACGCTGTTCTACCTGCTTGCGGTCGCCGTCTACCTCGAGAAACCCTCGCGCGAGCGCACGGCCGCGACGTTCGGGCTGTTCGCCGTCTCCCTGCTCTTCCGCTGGAAGAGCGTGAGCCTGCCGTTCGTCCTCGTCGCGCTGGATTATTGGCCGCTGGGGCGTCTGCGCGCGCGGCCCGGCGATCCGTTCGATCAGAAGCGCGTGTGGGTGTGGGCTGAGAAAGCGCCGTTCATCGTGCTCGCGATCGCGGCCGCCGCGCTCACGTCTTTGGCCAAAAGCAGGGAGATCTACGCGCCGACGTTCGCTCCGGGCGCGGCCGCGCGCGCTCTTTGGTTGTATCCGCGGGCCCTTTTATGGCCGAAGGATTATCTCGCGGCGTACGCGCTGCACGGCGGCGGGAGCGCTCTCGTCCTGCCCGCGTGGGCGGCGCTCGGCCTGGCGGCTCTCGCGGCGGGCGCGGCCTGGGCCATCCGCCGCGGCCGGCCGGCGCCGCTCCTGGCCTGGTCCTGCTACGGCGCGGCCGTGCTTCCGCCGGCGCTTCATGCGCAGAACGGCTCGGTGTACGTCTATCTCGCGTACGGTTATCTGGGGTGCGCCTGGCTGTTCATCCTCGCGGGCGCGGCCGCGAGGCGGCGCGCCGGCCTCGCCGCCGCGTGCGTCCTCGCGCTGGCGCTGATCGCGGGCGCGCGACGCGAGTGCCGCCATTGGAGCGATCCGGTCGCCTTCTGGAGCCGGGAGGTCGCGCTCGATCCGGACTTCAGCCCCGCCTACGGCCAACTCGGGAGCGCCCTTCTCGCGAGCGGCCGCTACGCCGAGGCCTTCTCCTTCCTGTCGGCTCGGCTGGCCGCGGCGCCGGGAGACGACGCGGCCACCGCCGACATGGCGGCGCTGGGACGCGCGGCGCCGGCCTACAAAGAAGAAGCCGCGCGGCAGACGGCCCGCGCGGCTCTTCTTCGGACTCGAGCGCCCTGAATTAGGGGAGAAGGTCGGTCGTGCAGTTACCCTGGCTGCAGGTCATGGTACCGCCGGGTCCGACGTACGTGACGGTGTAGTTGCTGTAGGTCGTGGGCAGCGGCGCGATGCGGGTCAGCGACGCCGTGTACTGCGAGGAGCCGCCCGTGAGCGACGGGCCCGCCGCGGTGAAGGCCTTGCCCGTGGCGCACGTGACGTCGAGCTCGGCGTTGGTGGCGGTGTAGGTGTTGTTCCTCAGCCGGTAGCGCTCCTGGGCGCCCTTGACCGTCGAGAAGCAGGACGTGGCCTCGGAGAAGCGGCCCTTCTCGACGACCTTGAAGTACTGCGGGACCGCGATCGCGGCCAAGATGCCGATGATGAGGACGACGACCAGCAGCTCGATGAGGGTGAAACCGGCGTCGCGCGTCGCGCGTCGAATATTTATTTTCATCATCGCTCCTGAAGCGGCCCCACGTGGGCTAAGTATAGCAGACGCACTTATTGCCGTAAACGGGTTGTTGTTATATTGCGTATTTTCAATGTGCCTATTAAGAAAACGCCCCGGAGCGGGTGGCCGGTCCGGGGCATCTCGCCTGGACGACCGATCTTTCTTAGGGCAGAAGATCGGTCGTGCAGTTACCCTGGCTGCAGGTCAACGTACCGCCGGGTCCGACGTACGTGACGGTGTAGTTGCTATAGGTCGTGGGCAGCGGCGCGATGCGGGTCAGCGACGCCGTGTACTGTGAAGAGCCGCCGGTGAAGGAGGGGCCCGCCACGGTGAACGCCTTGCCCGTCGCGCAGGTGACGTCGAGGTCAGCGGCGGTGGCGGTGTACGTGTTGTTCTTGAGCAAGTAGCGCTCCTGCGCGCCCTTGATCGTGGAGAAGCAGGACGTGGCTTCCGAGAAGCGGCCCTTTTCGACGACCTTGAAGTACTGGGGAACCGCGATCGCGGCCAAGATACCGATGATGAGGACGACGACCAGCAGCTCGATGAGCGTGAAGCCGGCCTGGGGCCGCTTCAGCGCGCGCCACGTTTTGAGTTTCATTGTGTTCTCCTCCGAAATATTACCGAACCGCTGAAATGAGTGTAGCAGAATGCCTCCTTCGGCGCTTGTATAAAATGTGGTCGAAATGTGAATTCGAAATATTCGCGCGGGGGGGCGAATTCGCTATGATCCCGGAATGCCCCGCGTGCTCGTCATTGAAGATGATCCCAAGATCGTCGAGGCCATCGAGAAAACCTTGTCCATGGCGAGCGGCTTCACCACGCGCTGGATCTCGGAGCCGTCGAAGGCCCTGAACGAGGCGATCGATTCCAAGCCCGACTTGATCCTGCTCGACGTGCGCATGCCGGGCGGCGATGGACGCGTGACACTCAAGGCGCTCAAGACCAACGCCGCGACGGGCGCCATCCCCGTCATCATGCTGACCGGAATGTCGAGCGAGGGGGACAAGGTGCTCGCGCTCAACCTCGGCGCCGACGACTACGTCGTGAAGCCGTTCGGCGCGATGGAACTGCTCGCGCGCATCCAGGCCGTGCTGCGAAGGGCGGGGCCGGGGCCCGGAGCGGGGCGCGCGGCGCATGCCGGCGGCCTCAAGATGGATGCGGAGTCCCGCGTCGCGGAGATCGACGGCAAGCCGCTGAAGCTCCAAGCGCGCGAGTTCGAGGTCCTCTTCCTTCTTCTTAGCCACGCGGGCAAGGCCTTGACGCGGCAGTTCCTCATCGAGAATACGTCCTCGTACGGCGGCGCCGTCGAGTCCCGCAGCCTCGACACGCACATCAAGAACCTGCGCAAGAAACTCGGCAAGCGCGAGGCTCTTCTTCAAACCGTGTCCAAGGTCGGATACCGCCTTGCTCCCTGAGCGCGGGGGGCGCCGCGCCGTCTACTTCGCCTTCCAGGGCTTGTTCATGGCCGTGTTGCTCCTGCTCTTCCTTTATCAAGGCCTCGAGCAGGACGGCTGGTCGGGGCGGTTCGTCCTCCTGACGACGATGATGCTCGGCTCGCTGGCGGCGCTCCGTTTCATTCCGGAGGAGGCGCTGGGCCGGTGGTGGCTGCAGGCCGGCCTGTTCGTCGGGGACGCGGCGCTCGCGACGGTCGTTCTGACCTGGATTCAGCCGAAATCCGAGCTTTACCTGATCTACGTCGTCGTCGTCCTGGGGACGGCGCTGACGCGCAGCCCGCGGCAAAGCCTGATCGTGGGCTTGGCCGTCGTTTTCCTTTATGCGTTCGCGCTGAAGCGCGTGAACGTCCTGCCGCTGCACAGCGGCGTGTTCTGGTTGAGGACGATGTTCCTCGCCGTCTCGGCGGCCTTGCTCGCGATTTTGTCCCTGGACGCGAAGGCGGCCCAAGAGGAGGAGAAGCGCCGCTACGACGAGCGTCTGATCCAGGTCGAGCGCCTCGCGACGCTCGGCCGCCTTGCCGCCGAGGTCGCGCACCGCATTAAGGGTCCGCTGACCACGATCGCCGTCAACGCCGAGGTCGCCGCGCATCGCCACGTGGACGACAAGAAGACGCTCCAGGAACTGACGCAGATCACCGAGGAAGTGCAGCGCTGCAAGGAGATCCTCAAGAACCTGCTCGACCTCGGGCGCATCGAGGAGATGGACTCGGAGGCGCTCGATCTTCGCGTGCCGGCGGAGCGCGCGCTGAAGCTCATCAAGCCTCAGGCCGCCGACCGCAAAATGCACCTGGAGTCCTCGGGGCTCGGGGCCGAGATGCGGATTCTGGGCGACGAGTCCTTGATCCAGGAGGCGTTGTACTCCCTTCTGCAGAACGCCGTCGAGGCGGCGCACCGCGGCGGGCGGATCCGGCTCGCGGCCGAAAGCTTCGGCGGCGCGCACCGGCTGAGCGTCATCGACGACGGCGCGGGTGTGGCACGCGCCGACCTCGAGAGGATTTTCCAGCCTTTCTTCACGACGAAGAAGGAAGGCTCGGGCTTGGGCTTGTCGGCGGCGCTGCGCATCGCGCAGAAGCACGGCGGTACGATCGAGGTGGACAGCGCGGGCGAGGGCCGCGGCGCCAAGTTCACTTTGGTCCTGCCGGCCGCGCGCCGCTAGGCGTCCATGTATAGGCGCGGCGCGGCGCCCCTGCTCGTCGCGGCCGTCACCGCGGCCGTTTTCCTCCCGTCGCTGCGCAACGGCTTCGTGAGCTGGGATGATTGGCGGACCTTAATCGAGAATCCCGGCTACCGGGGCCTGGGCCCGGCCCAGCTCCGGTGGATGCTCACCACCGATTTCTTCTGCAACTATCAGCCGTTGACCTGGATGACGTTCGGCTTGGATTTCACGCTGTGGGGCATGCGGCCGTTCGGCTACCACCTCACGAGCCTCCTGCTGCACTGCGCCAACGCCGTCGCGTTTTATTTCCTGTGCTTGGCTCTGCGCGGCGGCGGCGAGGTCCGGGACGAGGACCGCTGGGGGGCGGCGTTCGCGGCTTTTCTTTTTTCGCTTCACCCGCTGCGCGTCGAGCCGGTCGTCTGGGCTTCGGCGCGGCGCGACCTCGTTTCGGGCCTATTCTTCCTGCTCGCGTTGCTCGCGTGGCTGCGCTCCGCGCGTCCGTCCGAGCCCCGACCGCGCCGCTGGTTGGCGGCGGCGATCGCGGCGTACTTCCTATCCTTGATGTCCAAGGCCGCGGCGCTCGCGTTCCCGGCGGTGCTCGTTCTCCTGGACGTCTATCCGCTCAAGCGGCGGGGGCGGTGGGTGGAGAAAATCCCCTTCGCCGCTCTGTCCTTGATCTTCGCCGCGATCGGCGCCGCCGCCCAGTCCAATTGCGGCGCCCTGCTCACTCTGGCTCAATCCGGCGCGGCCGCCCGGATTTCGCACGCGGCGTTCGGCTTCGTCTTTTATCTCGGTAAAACGGCGTGGCCGGCGGGCTTGTCGCCGCTATACGAGCACAACGCGCACGGCTACGCCGCCGTTTTGGCCGTCGGGGCGGGAGCGCTCGCGGGCTTGTGCGTTCTCGCCCGGACAAAGAGGCTCCGTCCGGCGGCGGCGGCGGCCGTCGTTTATTACCTGCTCATGCTCGGGCCGGTCCTGGCCGTGCAGATGGGGCGGCAGCGGGCCGCGGACCGCTACTCCTATCTGTCCTGCCTGGCGTGGCCTCTGCTCGCGGGAGCCGGCTTGAGCGGCGCCTTGAGGAACCGGAAGACGGGCCGCGCCTCGGCGGTGTCCGCGGCGCTCCTGCTCGGCGTCCTCAGCCTCCAAACGGTCCGGCAACAGGGAGTGTGGGCGGATTCCGTGACGCTGTGGCGGACGGTGCTGCGCCTCGACCCCGACGTGAACGTGGGCCGCCCCAATTTGGCCGACGCGCTGCTGGAGCGGCACCGCGATGGGGAGGCCATCCTGTATCTCGAGGAGCAGACGCGCCTCTTTCCGGACGATCGCGACAGCGCAGCGCGTTTGGCGCGGCTGATTGCGGAGCTCGGGGTCACGAGGCTCGATCACGCGCGGTTCCACCGGGACTTAGCGAACGAGAACGCGCTGCGCGGGGAGACGGAGAAGGCGGCCTGGCACGAGCGCAAAGCGCTTTCGTACGAATCCGGGCGTTAACGGCCGACGGGAGACCAGTGGGGCGTCACGCTGGCGCCCGGCACGTCGGCCATCAGGCGCGGCGCGGAACCGTCGGCATCCATCACCCAGATCTGCGAGCGCTTTCCGCGCGTCGATGAGAACGCGAGGAAGCGGCCGTCCGGCGACCACGCGGGGTCCTCGTTGCTGCCCTCGCCGTGCGTGAGCTGGCGGAGCTGGCCGCCGGTGATGTCCACGAGGAAGATGTCCATCTTGTCCTTGTTGTGCGCGCGCCCGGCGAAGGCGATCCACTCGCCCGTCGGCGACCAGGCCGGCGCGTCGCACCAATTGAGGCCGGTCAGGCGCGTGATCTTCTTCGTCGGGATGTCGAGGACGTGGATCTGCGGATTGCCGGAGCGGTCCGAGACGAACGCGACCTGCCGCGCGTCGGGCGAGAAGGTCGGGGTGCTGTCGGCGCCGAAATGGCTCGTCAGGCGCTCGGGGGCGGCCGAGCCGACCGTCTCGCGGAGGTAGAGATTGGGGCTCTTGCCCCGCGAAAGGGTCATGAGGATCTTCGTCCCATCGGGTGAAAACCCGCCGGCGATGTTCAAGCCCTGCTCGTTGGAGAAGATCCGCGAATGTCCGGTCTCGAGATCGAGCATCCACAGGTCGGGGTTGCCGTCCTTGTAGCTGGTGTAGGCGAGGTTGCGTCCGTCCGGTGAGAAACGCGGCAGCAGCGAGATCGAGCGGTTGTCGGTCAGGCGCTTGACCGCGTCGCCGTCGTAGTCCATCACCCAGATTTCCTTGTGTCCGGTGCGGTTGTTCGCGAACGCGATGCGCGTGCGCGAGATGCCGTCGCGGCCGGTCGCCGCCTTGACGATGTCGTCGGCGATGCGGTGGGCGAGCGCGCGCATCCACGCGGCGTCCTGGCGGTAGAAGCGTTCGAAGACCGTCTCGCGCCCGCCCTCGGCGTTCGCGAGCTTGAGCCGGACCGAGATCTTGTCGGCGTTCTTCGAGACCTTGGCGCCGAGGCGCCAGGTCGCTCCCTTCACGGGCTCGGCGGCGACGTCCTCGTCCTTGACCTCGAAGCGACGGGAGAGCATGAGATCCTGGCGGACGATCTCGCGCAGCTCCTTGGCGAGCAACGCGTCCTCTCCGACCTTCGCGTCGTCGGCTTCGAACGGCGGCAGGGCGAGGCCCGGATTGGGCTGGCCGGCGGCGCCCGTCAGCGCGAGCTTGACCTCGGTTTGGGCGCCCGCGGAAGCCGGGAAGAGGAGCGCCGCGAGACAGAGCGCGATCATTTCTTGGGCTTCGGCAGGCGCTTGAGGACGGCGGCGGCTTCCTTGGCCTCGGCGCTCTTCGGGAAGTCGGCCTGCACGGACTCGAGATAGGCGCGGGCCTCATCGCCGCTTTTCTTCAGGTTGATCAGCGCGAGCCCGTAGTGCAGGCGTGCGCCCGGCGTCTGGCCGCTCTTCGGGTATTTATCGAGGACGATCGCGAACTGGCGGCCGGCCTTCTCCCACTGCTTGAGGCCGAAGTAGGCGAGGCCCAGATCGTACGTCGCGACGTCGGTGAGCTCGCCTTTCGGGAAGTCTCGGAGATAGCCCTCGAAGCCCTTCGCGGCCTGCGCGTAGTCCTTGGAGTCGAGGCGCTTCTCCGAGGTGACGAAAGCGTCTGTCGCCCCGCCCTCGCGCTTTGCCTCGGCGAGCGCGGCCTTCTGATCCTCGAGGCCTTTCGTCTGCGCCTGGCTGATGGTCTGGCCGAGGGCCGTGACCTTGCCGGAGAGCTGGGCGCCGATGTCGTCGAGCTTGGCCGAGAGCTTGCTCATGTCGCCCTGCGAGGACTTCACGGTCTCGGTATAGGCGGTGAGCTCCTCGCGGAGCTGCTTGATGGAGACGGAGAGGTCGGCTTGGTTCGCCTGAAGGGAGCCGACCGTCTTCTTGAGCTCCTCGACCTGCGTCTTCACTTCGTCCGACTGCTGCGAGAGGTCGAGCACGTCCTTCTGCGTGGCGATGCACGAGGAAAAGCACAGCGCGGCCAGGAACGGAAGACCGCGCCGCGAGGCGCGGGCGCTCATTTCGCGGCCGTGCCGGCCTTGATGCGCACGCCGGTGACGGCGCGGCGGTTCTTCGACCAGCACTCTTCTGTGGCCTCGGAGCATTCGCCCTGCTCCTTGCCGAAGGAGATCGTCGCCACGCGCCGACCGTCCACGCCGAGGCGGATGTAGTAATCGCGGACTTCCTTCGCGCGCTTCTGGCCGAGCGCGAGGTTGTACGCCACGGTGCCGCGGTCGTCGCAGTGCCCCGCGACGAGGAACTCGTAGCCTTTGCGGGTCTTCATGACCGCCGCGTTGGCCTTGAGGACGTCGAGCGACTCGGTCGAGAGTTGGGCGCTGTCGTAGTCGAAGCGAACGGGCTTGATGTCGAGGTCCACCTCGAAGCCGGAGCCGCGCAGGCTGGCCTCGGTGACCTCGACGCCGGGAGGAAGGGGGGCGGCTTCGGTGCCGTCGGTCGCGGCGGCGCCGTTCTTGCCGTTCTTGGAGAGGGAGTCCTTCTTCTGGGGCGTCGTGCAGGCGGCGATGAGGGCCGCAGCGAGCGCCGTGAAAATTAATTTCTTCATGCCGTTATCATACAAAAAGCGGGAGCCCGGGTCATTGCGCCGTCGAGACGGTTTTATTGAGGATTTCTCCTTTCGGCCCGAGGTCGTAGTAGATCGGGCGGCACGTGGCGTTCTCGACCTTCATGATCTGCTCGGGCGTGAGCTTCTCGACGTCCATGATGATCGCGCGCAGGGAATTCCCGTGGGCGGACACGAGCACGTTCTGCCCGGCCATCGCGGCGGGCAGGATGAACTTCCGGTAGTAGGGCAAGGTCCGGTCCGCCGTGTCCTTGAGGCTCTCGCCGTTCGGCGGCTTCACGTCGAAGGACCTTCTCCAGACGTGGACCTGCGCGTCGCCGTATTTCTTGGCGGTCTCGGCCTTGTCGAGCCCCTGCAGATCGCCGTAATGCCGTTCATTGAGCGCCTTGTCCTTCTTGACGGGGAGGTCCTTCTGGCCGAGTTCGGCCAGGATCACTTCCAAGGTTTGATTGGCGCGGAGCAGCTCGGAGACGAAGCCGAGGTCGAACTTCAGCCCCGCCGCCTTGAGCTCCTTGCCCGCGCGGTGGGCTTCCTGTTCTCCGAGGGGCGTGATCGGAACGTCCACCCAGCCCGTGAAGCGGTTCTCCAGGTTCCACTGGGATTGTCCGTGGCGGACGAGCACGAGCTTGCCCATGTCAGGCCTCCTTCGGTCCCGCGAGCATTTCGCGGATCGTGCGGCGGAATTCCTCGAGCTTGACCGGCTTCGGCAGGAAGCGCGCGCCGGCGGAGTCCGAGACCTCGCTCATGATCTGAGCGGGGTCGGCTTCGCCGCTCATGAACAGGATCGGCGTCGTCTTCGTGGCGTTGTTTCGCCGCAGGGACTCGAAAAGATGAGAGCCGGTGTTGCCCGGCATGTGGTAGTCGAGGATGATCAGCTCCGGCTTGACCTTGCGGGCCATCTGCATGCCCTCGACGGGCTCTCCCGCAGACGAGACCTCGTGGTTCTCGTGCTTGAGGATCTCGGACAGGATGGCGACGATTTCGAAGTCGTCGTCGATGATGAGGACGCGGGCCATGGCCGGATGATACAAAAAACTATCGGCCGCGCTCCGTGTACATGCGAGCTTTACGAAAATGCCACGCGGCTTTCTCGCTCTCCCCGCGACCTAGGTACTCCTTCGCCAGATCGAGGTGGAACCGGGCGTGGTCGGCGTCGCTGACGCCGCCTTTGCCCGCGATCTGCTCCAGCGCCTTGCGCGAGCCGAAGTCTCCCGGGAAGATCGCGAGCTGCTCCTCGAGGTAGAGGACGGCCTCCTCGGTCCGCCCGCGCTCGAGCAGGGCCTTCGCGAGGACCGGGCGGGCCGTGTCGCCGTACGGCTCGACCGCCAGCGCGTGCCGCCAGAGCGAGACCGAGTCGTGCCACAGGGCGGCCTGGCGCCGGCTCGCCGCCCCGAGCGCGATCAGCAGCGCCGCGACTCCGGCGGCCGCCGCCCGGCGCCGTCCGCGCGCCGCCGTCGCGAGCCCCGCGCCCGCGAGCAAAGCCCACGGCAGGCAGGAGACGTACGTGTAGCGGTCGGCGGCGATCTGCCGCCCGGATTTGACGAGCCCGAGGTAGGGGATGAGCGTCATGAAATAAAACGCGCACGACGCGGCGAGGGCCGGCCGCAGCTTCGGAAACCGGAAGCCGGCCGCGAGAAGCGCCGCGGCGGCCGCGCCGATTCCGAGCGACAGGTTGTCGGCCGGCGACGCGCCGTAATACAGCGGCGACAGGCCGGCCGGCCACAGCGTCTTGCCGAGGTAGAAGAGAAGCGAGTAGACGGAGTTCACGAGCCGAGGCGTCCAGCCGGCGGCGGCCAAGCCCGGCATCGTGTCGATGGACATCTGCGCGAAGACGTTGAGCGCGAGGAACAGGAGCGACAGCGCCGCGAACGGCAGCTTCTCGAGAAACACGCCGCGGTGCTCCGGCCTCGTCCACCGGCGCCAGTCGGGCGGCAGGCGCTTGAGCGGGTAGACGTCGAGCAGCAGCAGGACGGCCGGCAAAGTCATGCCCGTGAGCTTCGCCGACAGCGAGAGCAGGGCGCACAGCAGCGCCGCGCGCTTCCGCCCGTCGAGCCAGCACAGCAAAGTCAGGAGGAAAAAAAGACCGGAGAGGGGGTCGCGCCTTTCGGCCGCCCAGACCACGGACTCGACCCGCAGCGGATGCAGCGAGAAAAGGAGCGCCGCCGCCGCGGCGCCGAGCCGGTCCTTCAGGAGCCGGAGGCCGATGAAGTAGACGACGAGAGCGGCCGCGCAGTGGAGCAGCAGGCTCGTCAGATGGATGCCGAAGGCGCTGAAGCCCCAGATCGCGTAGTCGAGCCCGAAGGTCAGCCAGCTCAGCGGCTGATAGTGCCCGAGATCGAAGGCCGTCAGCATCCACTTCAGCCGGTTCCAGCCCAAGCCGCGCCACGCGTCGCTGAAGACGAGGGCGTGGCGGTCGTCCCAGTCGACGAAGCCGTTGGAGAGGCTCACGGAAAAAACGAGGAAGGTCAGGACCGCCACGGCGGCGGGCGCCAGCAGGCGCGTCCGTTCGTCGCGGGGGAGCGTTTTATTCAAGCCCTGCAAGTATACCGTTTGGGAGGGCGGACGGCTAAACGAGCTATAATCGTCTTGATCTCATGAAACGCGCCCTCGCCCTCGTGCTCCTCCTCTGCGTTCCCGCGGCCTCGGCCGGGATCGAGGCTTCGAGCGCCCGGTTCCTCGGCCTTCCCTATCTGGCGGGCGGGCCGCTCGGCGAGGGCCCGTCCGGCGTCTACGACCAGGACCCGCTCTTTCGTTTCGACGGCTTCGACTGCACGACCTTCGTCGAGACCGTCATGGCCTTGAGCCTGTCGAAGGATCAGGCGGGGTTCGAAGAGACGCTGCGCCGCATCCGCTACGACGGCGGCGTCGTGTCGTACCAGACGCGCAATCACTTCACCGACGCGGACTGGATACCGAACAACGTCCGCGCGGGCTACGTCCGGGACATCACCGCCGAGGTTGCGGGCAAGGAGGGGGCCCTGACCGCGAGCGCCGTCATCGACAAGGCCGCCTGGTACCGGAAGATGGGCCTCTCGACCTTGAGCGTCCCCGGCGCCTCCAAGGACGAGCTCGCGGCGCTGCTCGCCCGGCTCAACGCCGAAGGGCAGAATATCCGGCCCGAGACCGTCACGCTTCCCTACGTCGCGCTCGACTCGATCTTCACCGCCGGGGGCGGCGTCAACCAGGACCTGCTCGACCGGATTCCTTCCGGCGCGATCGGCAACGTCGTCCGGCCGAACTGGGACCTCACGGCGTCGATCGGCACGCACATGAACGTCTCCCATCAATTCCTCGTGATCCGCAAGGACGGCCGGCTTCTCATCCGCCAGGCGTCGTCGACCGCGAAGAAGGTCGTCGACATGGAGCTCGTCGATTATCTGCGGCCGTATCTGGAGTCCTCGACGATCAAGGGCGTGAACTTCCTCGAGATCGTCGGCCGATGACGAGCGCCGAGACGCTTCTACGACAGCATCGGGAACTGCTGATCGGCCGCTGGATCACCGATCTGGCGAACACCTCCGCGCTCATTTTTTCCGAGATCGAAGGCCTCAATTGGGCCGGGTTCTACCTGCTCGAGGACGGGATGCTCGTGCTCGGGCCGTTTCAAGGCAAGCCCGCCTGCACGACGATCGCTCTCGACCGCGGGGTCTGCGGGGCGGCCGCACGCGAAAGGAAGGTTCTCGTCGTGCCGGACGTCCGCGAGTTCAAGGGCCACATCGCGTGCGACGCGGCCTCGCGGTCGGAGGTCGTCGTGCCGCTCATCGCCGCGGACGGGCGGCTGCTCGGCGTGCTCGACGTCGATTCCCCGCGAACGGGCCGCTTCGCGGACGCGGAAAAGGAATTGTTCGTGAAGATGGTCGCGCAGCTGCTCGCCCGCCGCGCGCCCGCACCGGACTAAACCGCGCCGGCGTCATTTCGGGAGATCTTTTGGAGGGGCGATCGCCAGCGGATCGCCGTTGAGCGCGTCGAGAAATTCGAGGACATCGCTCTTTTCCTGCTCCGTGAACCCCAAGGGCGCGACCCACGGAATCTTCCTGGGATCGATCTCGTCGCTGCCTTTGTTGTAGAAGTCGATGACCTCGCGCAGCGTGCCGAACCGGCCGTCGTGCATGTAGGGCGCGGTGTATTTCAAGTTGCGCAGCTCGGCGACGTTGAACGAGCGGATGTCTTCTTCCTGCTTGCTCACCTCGTAGCGCCCCATATCCCCGCTCGAGGTCGGTGAACTCAGGCCGATGTTGAGGAACTCCGGATCGACGGGGCCCCTGTTCGTCAGGTCGTGGCACATGAAGCAGCGGCCCTTGCCGTTGAAGTTGCTCAGGCCGCTCAGCGCGGCGGTGCCGAGGGCGACCTTGTCTCCATCCAGATAACGGTCGTAGGGGGAGTCGAACGAAACGAGCGTCCGCTCGAAGGCGCTGACCGCCGAGGCAATCCGCGCGGCGGTGACGCCGTCGTCGCCGAAGGCCTTACGAAAATAGCGGCGGTACCCGTGGACCGAGCCGACGCGTTCGGCGGCTTCCTCCAGGCTCCCGCCCATTTCTTTCGGATCGCCGACCGGGAAATGCACTTGATCCTCGAGGCTCGACGACCGGCCGTCCCAAAAGAGCTTCGCGCGCCGGCCGACGTTCAGCAGGCCCGGCGTGTTCCGTCGTCCTTTCTGCCCCTTCGTCCCGACGGCGACCGCGCGGCCGTCGGCCCAGCCCTTCGCCGGATCATGGCAAGTGGCGCAGCTGAAGAGCCCGTCGCGCGAGAGTCTGGGGTCGAAGAACAGCAGCTTGCCGAGAGCGACGATATCGGGAGATTCGGGGCGCGCTATCGGCTTGACGGGCGCGCCGGGGGGGGTGTAATCGGCGGGAGCGGCTACGGCGGCCGCGGCGAACGCCGCCCAAACCGGTAAAACGAAGAGCCAGGCGGCTAGGAGGTTCGTTCTATGAGTCAACTATCTTGGCGGGCGACCCGGAAAGACAGGACGCCGTGGCGATAGGCCGGCTTGTAGCCGCCGCGGAACGTGGGCCGCGCGAGGGCGTCGATGCAGCCCCAGGAACCGCCGCGAAAAACGCGGTATTTGCCCGGCGCCTGCGGCGCGCTGCCGTCGGTCGGCGTCTCGCTGTAAAGATGGTACCAGTCCTCGACCCACTCCCAGGCGTTGCCGGCCATGTCGCACAAGCCCTGCTGCGAATTTCCCGCGGGCTTCGAGCAGACCGGCTCCGTCCCTAGACCGTGGCAGACGTCGATGACCGCCCTGTCGCACGTCGCTTCCTCGTTGCCCCAAGGATACTTCCAATCCTTTCCCGCGCTCCGGGCGGCGTATTCCCATTCGGATTCGGTCGGCAGCCTTCCACCCACCCACGCGGCGAAAGCCTTCGCCTGCTCCCACTCCACGCCGACGGCCGGCTTGTCGTCGCCCGCGTACTTGGGTCCCTGGTCCGTCGGCGGCGTGCAGGCCCCCGCGTCGACGCAGGCTTTGTACTGCTTGTTCGTCACCAAAGTCTTGGCCATCTGGAAACCCTTGATCGTGACGCGATGAGGCTGGGCATTGGCGAAGTCCTTGGTGCCCATCGTGAACGTCCCGCCGGGAATCTTGACCCACTGGACGCCCGCTTTGCCCTCGACGATGACCGTCGTGTCCTTCTGGCCCGCGACGGCGGTCTTGGGAGGAGAGTGGAGGTCGTGCGCGAGCTCCTTCTGGGCCCAGACGCGTGGAGTCGAGAAGACGCTGAAAACGCACAGCAGGACGAACCATCGGCGTGGGTTTCTCATAGGCTTTCTCCGGGTCAGTATAAGGCGCGAGAGCGGCACTGTCAAGAGGAAACTGCGCCGTCGATCGCGCGCGTTCACCACGCGAATCGGCGCGCGGGCCGCTCGACGGCGGCACCCGTCCCTTCCTTAAGCAGCCAGAACCGGCCGGCGGCGGCGCCCGTGAAGTGCTCGACCGGTCCGTTCGGGCGCGGCCAGCGGACCTCGACGGAGAGGACCTCGTTCGCGTCGCCGAGGCCGATGGTCTGCCGCAGGCCCGAGCATCCGAAGCTTCCGCCGCTCGAGACCGTCCCATAGACCGTGCGCGGCCCGCCGGGTCCGCGGGCCTCGATCTTGATGCTGGCCCCGAGCGCCGAGCGGTTCGAGTTCGTCCCCTCGAGCGTCAGCGCGAGCCAATGGTTGGCGCCGCCCGGATTGACGAACAGGGCGCGCTGGAAAACATCGCCCTCGTACGCGCCGCCCATGACGGTCAAGAGGTCGGGATAGCCGTCGTTGTTGAGATCGCCGAACGAGACCGCGTGCCCCTTTTGGACGTGGCCGACGTCGGCCGCCGACGTGACATCCAGGAACCTCCGGCCGCGGTCGTTGCGGAAGAGGCGGTTCGGCATGAGGCCGCGCAGGTCCGGCACGCCGGTCCCCGCGTAAAAGTCGGGATAACCGTCGTCGTCGAGGTCGCCGAAATTGGCGCCCATCGCGAACAGCGCGTGGTTCAGTCCCGCTACGGCGGCGACGTCCGTGAACGTCCCGTCGCGGTTGTTGCGGTACAGCTTCGGCCGGCCGTCGCGGAAAGGCAGGCCGAGATAATCGGCCGCGACGCTCTCGAGCGCCTTGTAGCCGAGCTCCTTCAGGCTCGTGGTCCCCGCGTCGATGAAGCCGAAGACCAGCAGGTCGGGCCAGCCGTCCTGGTCGTAGTCGAAGAACCAGCTGGGGAACGCGACGGCGGGCTCTCCGACTCCGGCCTTCTTGGTGACGTCCTCGAAAGTCCCGTCGGCGCGCTGATGCAGGAGGATGGGACCTTGGCCGAACGTCGCGATGAATACGTCGGGCCGCCCGTCTTTGTCGAAGTCGCCGACGGAGACCGATTTGACCACGGCGTTGACCGCGATCCCCGACCCCGCCGTGACGTCCTTGAAGACGCCGTCGGGGCCGCCGTGAAAGAGCCGGCAAGGAAAACGGCGCCCGTTGAAGGCCTCGTTGCAGACGAGCAGGTCGAGGCGCCCGTCGCCGTCGAAATCCGCCCAGGCCGCCGCCTGGCTCTGATAGTCCCCCAGCAGGCCCGCTTTCTCGGTGACGTCCGAGAATCGGCCGCCGCCGTCGTTATGCAGCAGCGAGATCGGCTCATCGCCGCCGCGCATTTGCCAGGCGCCGCGGAGCACGAGCACGTCGGTCCGGCCGTCGCCGTCGTAGTCCGCCTCGATCAGGCTGAGGCCGCCCGTGATGCCGAGCAGCCCCGACTCCCTGGTCCTGTCGGTGAACGTGCCGTCGCCCTCGTTGCGGAAGTAGCGGATCTGGTCGGTCAGCCCTTGGGCCGAGAGCATCACGTCGAGGAGGCCGACGCCCCGGAAGTCCTCGGTGACGGCGCCTCCGGCATGGCCCGTGAAGCCGAGGCCCGCCTCGCGCGCGCGGTCGGGGAACGCCGGGAAAGGAGCCTCGGGCGCGAAGGCGCTCGGCGGGATCAGGAACTTCGCCGGGACCGAGCCGGGATAGTCTCCCGCGGTCATGTAGGCGAGGTTGAGCAGCCAGCGCGTCGCGAGCTCCGCGGGGCGCAGGCTCAACGCCTCCGAAAAATACCCGATCGCCGCGGTCGCGCCTTCCTTCTGCGCGTGCACGCCCGAGCCCCGGATGGGCATCAGGCAGGAATGCGCGTTATGGGCCATGAGACAGTTCTGCTGCTCGCCGAGGCGCAGGGAGGCGATGCCGAGCCAGCTCAGGAGCGCGTGCTCGCGGTCCGCCGGCGCCTCCCGGCGAAGCGCGCGCAAGGACTCGAGGGCCTCGCGGCTCTCGCCGGCGTTGAGGAGCTCCTGCGCGAAGCCGAGCCTGTCCTCGAACGAAGGCGCCGGCAGCGCGGCAAGCCGCGCGCGTTCGAGGCCGATGCGATGCGGGTTCACGAAGAGCCGTATCGGGGCATAGCGCTCGGACAGCCCGGCCAGGCGTTCCGCCATGGCCTTGGTCGCCGCGTCGGGCGCGCCGCGCGGGGCGGCCGGAGCGGCATGGCGGCAGGCGCAGAGGAAAACGGCCGCCGCCGCCGCCAACCGTTCGCCGCGAAGCATTGTAATTTCATTTTAGTATAATCGCGCCACTGATATCCGCTCGATCCACCCCTCGTACGTCCCGGTTGCCCCGGTCGATCGAGCCTTGGCTCGGCGTCGCCGTCGCGGCCGCCGTCCTGCTCATCGGCGCGTCCGTCCGCCGGCGGCGCTACGCCGCGACGCCGCACGTGACCGGGACCGCGCCCGCCGCGACCACGAAAGACCGGCTGCCGTTCCGGCTGACCGAGGTCTCGCGCCGAGTGGGACTGGTCCACGCCCATGAGACGCTGACGACGCATGCGAGCCTCGAGCGCCTCGCTCCGTACCTGAAGGCGCTGGCGGGCGCAAGCGTCGCGGTCACGGACTACGACGGCGACGGCTGGCCAGACGTCTACCTCGCGAACTCCGCCCTCGGCTCGAAGAACCGGCTGTTCCGCAACAACCGCGACGGCACGTTCACCGATGTCGCGGAGAAGGCCGGGATCGCGGACGTCAACAAGACGGCCGGCACCCTGCGGGCCGTGTTCTTCGACTACGACAACGACGGACGGCCGGATCTTTTGCTGACGACCTCCTACTGCCCCAAGCTCTTTCACAACGCCGGCGACGGCACGTTCACCGACGTGACCGCCGGCTCGCGCCTGGCCGAGCACTGCGGCTACGCCTACGCGGTCAACGTCCTCGACTACGACCGCGACGGCCGCCTCGACGTCATCATCGCGGACTTCTACGGGGACGTCGACATGACGAATCCGAAGACCCGGAAGTTCCTGTTCAACAGCCTCACGTTCGCCGACAACGGAGGGCCGATCAACGTCTACCACAACGAGGGCGGCGGCCGCTTCGCGCCCGTTCCCGGCGCGCTGGGCATCAAGAGCCGGGGCTGGACTCACGCGATCGGCGTCTACGACCTGCGCGGCACGGGCGCTTCCGACCTCTACTTCGCGACCGACTTCAACGCCGATCAGCTCTATTTCCAGCGGCCGTCGGGAACCTACGAGAACGCCTCGAACAAGCTCGACGAGAAATACAGCCACTTCGGCATGAACGCCGAGATCGCCGACGTCGATCACGATGGGCGGCCGGTCGTCTTCGTGACCGACATCTACGAGCCCGGCCACGTCGTCGCCGAACTCAGCCTCCTCAAGGCGGGCTCCGGAAATTTCAACAACGTCGCGCTCGAGCGGAACCTCCAGAGCTGCGGCTGGTCCTGGGGGGCGAAGTTCGTCGACCTCGACAACAACGGGGACCTGGACCTCGTCGTCACCAACGGCATGGTCTCGACGCCCTCCGAGCGGGACTACTGGTTTAAGCTCGAGACGGCCAACGGCGGCCGCGACCGGTCGCGCGCCGACATCGACGGCTGGCCCAAGTTCGGCGGCGATTCGTTCTCAGGGCATCAGAAGAAGTGCGTGTACTACAACGACGGCGGCCGCTTCGACGACGTGAGCGTCCTCACGGGCATGCGGGACGACGACGCCGACGGGCGCGGCCTGGCCGCGATCGACTATCTCAACAACGGAAGCATCAGCCTCGTCGAGGCGGTGGTCGGCGGGACCGCCCGCTTCTACCGCAACGACCAGGACAACGGCAACGCCTGGATCGGCTTCAAGCTCATCGGCAGCCGCAGCAACCGCGACGCCTTCGGCGCGCGAGTCCGCGTCGAGCTCGAGGGCAAGATCCTGAGCGCCGAGGTCGAGCCCGCCAACGGCCTGCAGAGCCAGAGCGACTCGCGCCTGCATTTCGGCCTCGGGGGCGCGTCCGGCGTCAAGCGCGTCGTGATCCGCTGGCCGAGCGGGACCGAGCAGACGCTGACGGGTTTGAAGACCGGCTTCTACCACACGGTGAAGGAGCCCCGTTGAAACCCTCCGAGAAAGCCCGGACCTTGATTTACCCGAGCCTCGCGGATCCGCGCTGGCTCCAGGTGCTGTTCCTGACGAGCTTCGATCTCTACGCGCTGAGCACCCCGGGCTTCAGCCGCCGGCCGAGCCAGTTCCTCGCGGGCGTGGCCGTCTGCGTGCTCATGGACTCGGGGTTCCTTTATTTTTATCGCCGCGTCCTATTGGCCCCGGTCAGCGGCTTCATCAGCTCGATGGGCCTGCTGCTGCTGTGCGACTCGCCCCGCGTCTGGCCCTACGCGGCGGTCGGCGCGATCTCGATCCTGTCGAAGCAGTTCGTCCGGGTCGACGGGCGGCACGTGTTCAACCCGCTGAACTTCGGGGTCATCGTCGGCCTGCTCTTCTTCAGCGGCGACATGACCGTGGTGGCCGGACGTTGGGGCGGCGGCTTGCCCGCCCTGCTCGCGGTGTCGGCGCTCGGCGTGCTCGTCGTCTGGAGGGCCAAGCGCCTGGATCTCGCGGCGACGTACTGGGCCAGCTTCCTGGCCGGGGCCTACGTCCGCCACCTGGCGACCGGCGCGTCGATGGCGGTCCTCACGGCGCCCATGACGGGAGCGGCCTTCCAGCTCTTCACGTTCTTCATGATCACCGACCCGATGACCACGCCCGAGACGCGTCGCGGGCGGATCGTCTTCGCGGTCGCCCTGGGCGCCCTCGACAACTTCCTGCGCTGGCGGCAAGTCTCCTTCTCGCCTTTCTACGCGCTCTTCATCCTCTCGGCCTTCGTGCCGGTGTGGCGCGCCGCCCGCCGGCCGGCCGAGGAGCGCGTCTGGCGGCCGAGTTCCGTGCGCCTCGACTGACGGTACCGTCAGCTGCGTCGAGATTGACCGCGGGACCGGGATTCGAACTTATACGCGGCGGGAGCCGCGGCCCTTCGAAGCGTAGGCGCGGGCGAGGTCGGTGCCGCGGCGACGCACGCCCGCCTTGCCCGACTTCATCTTGAACATCGCGGCGTCGGCCGCGCGCACGAACTCGGACGCGTCGCCGGAGGCGGGCAGCTGCGCTACGCCCCAGCTCGCGGTCACGCCGTCCTTGGCCAATGGCGCCGCGGCCTTGACGATGCGGCGGGCGACGGTCTTGCCCCTTGTCGCGGTCGTGCCCGGCAGAAGGAGGACGAATTCATCGCCGCCGTAGCGGAAAGTGAGGTCCACCTCCCGGCGCACGCTGTCGCCGATGGCGGCCGCGAAATCCTTGAGGATGCGGTCGCCCTCGAGGTGGCCCCGCTTGTCGTTGACCTGCTTGAAGCCGTCGAGGTCGAACACGATCATCGAGAGCGGGTCGCCCTGGCGGCGCGAGCGCGCGGCCTCCTCGCGCAGGCGGTCGTGGAAGTGTCGCTGGTTGTAGAGGCCGGTCAGATCGTCGGTGCGCGTCATCTCGCGCAGCCGGCGCTCGAGTTCGACGCGGTCGCTGATGTCCTTGGCGATGCCGAGCGTGCCGATCACGCGGCCGCGGGCGTCCTTGAGGAAGGAGAGCGACATGCTCACGTGTAGGACCCGGTCGCCCGAAGCCTTCACGCGCATCTCGTGGTTGTGCACGCGGCCGTCGGGGCTCTCGCGCAGGAGTTTCATGAGGCGTTCCGCCGCGACGCGGCCTTCGACGTAGAAATCGTGGGCGGGGCGGCCCGAGGCCTGCGCCGCGCTGAGCCCCAGCATCGCCTCGGCGCCCGGGGAGAAGTAGATCACCCGGCCCGTGACGTCCGTCGTGCAGATGAGGTCGCCCGACGAGGCCACGATGGCCTCGAAATATTCTTTGACCCGGATGAAGTCGGTCGAGAGGGCGATCAGTGGGCCTTGGGCCCGCTGGATGATATGAGGCATATCACCTATTTAACCGGATTAGGAGCGGGCTTACAGGGGCGTAGGTCCCGACGGGAGGGGGGCCAAAGGACCCAGGCGCAATGACAAGACTTACTCCCTACGGGCCGGGGACCTCGTCGCCGTCCCTGATGGCGCAAGGAGTAAATCCCGCCCTCGCTGGATAGGGGCGAAAGCCTCGGATCTGCGGGGCGTGAGGGTCGCGAGTGGCCGTTGTTGGAGCGACCCGTTAGAGGCGGGTCAATCCCGCCGTCCCCGCGGACCCGAGGCTTTCGCCCCGCTCCCGCGTGAGGGGGAAGTTAGGCCTTTTTGCGGCGCTCGAGGGCGGCGAAGGTCCGCTCGATCTTGCCTTTGAGGGCGTCGAGCTCGATCGGCTTGACCATGTAGTCGACTGCGCCGAACAGGAGGGCGTCGTTGAGGGTGCCGGCGTCGGCCAAGCCCGAGATCACGATGATCGGAATGTCCGAGGTCTTCGCGTCGGCGCGCAACTCGCGCGTGAAGCTGATGCCGTCTTGGTCGGGCATCATAATGTCCATCAGGATGATGTCGGGGCGGCGCTTGGATAGGGCGTCGCGGGCCTTCGCGGCGCTCGGCGCGCACTCCACGTCGTAGCCGCTCAGGCGCAGGGCCTGGTCGTAGAATTCGCAGACGGAAGCGTCGTCGTCGACCGCGAGAACGCGCTTCTTATCGTTGGGCATTGGTCCGGGCAGTATACCCGCCTTCGACCCAGCTGTCCAGGCTCATGGCCGCGGGCGCGGATTTCCAGGCGAGCCCGCAGAGGGCGAGCAGTCCGGAGTCGAACAGGAGGGCCTGGAGCGGCGTGAAGTGGACCGCGTCGCCGAAGCAGCCGCAGTTCGGGAGCTGGATGCCCTTGAGCTGCACCGAGGCGAGTGCTAGGAGGAACGCGCAGAACAGGGCGCCGGCCGCCGCGGCCGACACACGCAGGCGCAGGCCGAGGAGCAGGGACCAGCCGAGCACGATCTCGACCCAGGGCAGGAAGGCTGCCGCGGTCAGGATCATGTCCTTGGGCAGGAGGTCATAGGAGCCGATGACGATCGCGAACTCCTCGGACGGGCCGGCTGCCTTGGTCGCGCCCGCGTAGATGAGGACCGCGCCGACGAGCACACGCGCCGCGAGGCCGGCGGCGGGAGGGATGCGGATCGTGGTCATTTCTTCAGCTCCTTCTCGATGTAGCGCGAACCGCGCTCGGCGAGCTGCAGGGCGCCGACGAAGCGCTTGCCGTTGATGAAGAAAGTCGGTGTCGAGCCGACCCAGGCGTTGAGGCCGTCCTTCTGGTCGCCGGTGACGATCTCGCCCGCGGCAGGATCCTTGCGGCAGGCGGACCAGGCGTTTTCATCGAGCTTGACCTTCTTCGCGTAGCTGGAGAGGAGGGCCTCGGCCTTTTCGTTCGTCCACTCCTCCTGATGGTCGTACAGCTCGTGGTGGAACTCCCAGAACTTGCCCTGCTTTCCGGCGCACTCGGCGGCGATCGCTCCGGTCCGCGCCCAGTGGTGCATGCGCTCGAGCGGGAAGTGCTTGAAGACGAGCCGGATCTTGCCGTCGTAGAGCTTCAGGAGGGCGCGCATCGGCGGCTCGGCGACGCGGCAGGCCGGGCACTCGAAGTCGGAGAACTCGACGATGGTCACCGTCGCGCCGGCGGGGCCGAGTTGGCGGTAGTCGGGTGCTGCGATCGAGAAAGCTTTGCGGCCGCCCCGGGCGACGAGAAAGGAGCCGGCGGTCGCGGCGACCACTATGAGTGCAGCGGCGATCAGGCGGGACAGTCGATCCATGCGGGAAGGATCATAGAAAATAAAGCGCCCCCTTTGCCTTTCGGCGCGGGGGGCGCTTCCTAATATAGAGGCGTCAGCGCACGAGCTTCACGGCGCTGGGCAATCCGGCGCCCTGGCCGATGTCGGGCACGCCGACGAGCTTGGTCGACGCGGCCGCGAGCGCCGCGCGTGCCTGCTCCGGCGTGGCGCCCTTGTGAGTCGCGACGTACAGCGCCGTCAGCCCGGCCACGTGCGGCGTGGCCATCGAGGTCCCGGACAGCGTGTCGTAGCCGCCGCCCATGTACGTGGATTTGACGTTCACGCCCGGGGCGATGACGGCGACCTGAGGTCCGCGGCTCGAGAACGAGGCGAGCTTGTCCTTCGAGTCGGAGGCCGCGACGGCGATGGCGCCCGGGTAAGCGGCGGGATAGCCCACGGACGCGCCGGAGTTGCCGGCCGCCGCGAGGAGGATCACGCCTCCCTTGCGCATCGCTTCGACCGCGTCCTCGAGGGCTTTGTTGCCCTGGCTCGCCCCGAGGCTCATGCTGGCGACCTCCATCTTGTTCTCGACGGCCCACAGCATGCCGGCGATCACGTCGTCGAACGTCCCGGAGCCGTTTTCGTCGAGGACCTTCACGCCGTACAGGTCGATCTGAGGGGCCACGCCCACCACGCCCTGGTCGTCGTCCTTCGCGGCGATCGTGCCCGAGCAGTGCGTGCCGTGACCGTTGTCGTCGTTGAACGTGGAGGACGTCGAGATCGCGTTCCAGCCGCCCTTGATGATGCCGGAGAGCTCGGGATGCGTCATGTCGATGCCGGTGTCGATGACCACGAGCTTAACGCCTTTGCCCCGCGAGGTCGCCCAAGCGGCCGGCGCCTTGACGCGCGCGATGCCCCACGGCGTTTCCTGGCCGGCGGGCGCGGACGGAGCGGGAGGCTCCTGCGCGGCCCTCTTGAGGGCCTCGACGCTCTTGAGGATTCCGGCGGTCGACGGCAGCGCGAAATCCGTTCCGCGCGCGTCGGCCATCGCGAGCCAGTTGATCTTCGGGTCCAGGTCCACGCGTTTGACCTCGGAGAGTTTGCGCAGCTTGCTCTCCGCGATGCTGACTTGAGTGGGATGCTCGATGACGACCGCGTTGATGAGCGGCAGCTCACGCACGACGGTCCCGCCGGCGGCTTTCGCCAGCGTCACGCGCTGCGCCGGGCTCGTGCCCGGCTGGAAGACGACGATGCGGCGTTCGGCCGCTTTCGCGGACGAAGCGACGGCCAGAAAACAAATCACCAGGACTCGAACCATAACACCTCCGAAACGACCGCCGCGACCCCTCGCGGCGCCCGACCCGAAACTAGATAACATATTTATAGGCCGCAAGTCCTATATCGATCTAGGTCTTTAGGGTACACTTATCCACAGTGGGGATAACCTGTGGACAGCCCGTCGGGCGGGGGCGGGGGGAAGCGGGGCTACTTCGACGTCGCGATGAACACGCCGTCCCAGCCGGACTCCGGGGGCGCGTCCTTGAACGCCGCCAGGCGCTCCTCGTACAGGTGGTAGAGCTTGTCGAGCTTCCAGGCCGCTCCGAGCTTTGCCGATTCCTTTAGAAGCTTCGCCGCCGCGTCGAAACGGGCGCCGCGGTACGCCGCGAGGAACTCGCCGTGCTTCTCGGCCAGCGCGCGGAAGGCCGGCGCCTCGGCCTCGTCCGGGCTTCCGAGCAGCGCGTAGATGTTGACGGGCTTGGTCTTGCCCTTCACCTGGATGAGGTCGAGCTCGATCGCGGCGTAGTCCTTCGCCTGCGCGCGCGTGACGGGGCCGATGACGACGTGCACGCCGTAGGTCTTCGACTGCCCCTCCAGGCGCGACGCGAGGTTCACGTCGTCGCCGAGGACGGTGTAGTCGACGCGCAGGGTCGAGCCCATGTTCCCGACGACGCACGGTCCGGTGTTGAGGCCGGTGCCGATTTCGATCAGCGGAAGAGTCAGGCCCTTCTTTTTCGCTTCGGCCTGCCATTCGGTGTTGAGCATGGCCAATTTTTCATGCATCTTGAGCGCCGCGTCGCACGCGCGGCGCGCGTGGTTCGGGACGTCGAGCGGGGCGTTCCAGAACGCCATGATGCAGTCGCCCATGTACTTGTCGATCGTGCCGTCGTGCTGGAGGATGATCTCCGTCATCGGCGTGAGGAAGTTGTTGATGAAGACGGTCAGGCCGTGCGGGTCGAACTTCTCCGAGATCGTGGTGAACCCTCGAATATCGCAGAAGTGAAAGGTCATCTCGCGCGTCTCGCCGCCGAGCTCGACGACGCCCGGGTTCTTCGCGAGCTTCTCGACGACCTTCGGCGAGAGATAGCGGCCGAACGTGTCCGTGATCCGGCGCTTGTCGCGCTCGGTGCTCACGAAGCTGACGGCGGACCAGCTCGCGTATACAGCCGCGAGGCCCAGGGACGGCAAGACCGGATCCAAGAGCCAATGCCACGCCGTGAAGGCGCGCCAGGAAAGGCCGATCGACCCCGCGAGCGCGACGAGCGCGAGCGTGTAGAAAATCTCGGCCCCGAGCGCCCAGTCGGGCCGCTCCAGGAAGGTCTTCGTGATGATCTGCTCCATCACGTTCGCGTGCACCTCGACGCCGGGCGCCGTGGGGC